>NZ_JAJCHK010000099.1:0-603 GCF_020554465.1 Enterocloster sp. 210928-DFI.2.20 | reverse complement strand
CAATACGGATTTAAGTAACAGGTTTGCGAGCAGAGTTGCTGACTGCAATTTCCTTACTGAGGGTAAAAGCGAGACGGTAGTAATGGCAATTTGGGATAATAATACACTCAATACACCATATAAGCAGGGAGTCAGTGGATTTGGTAATGGCTTTGTTATCGGTATGTCTCTTGAGCTTGCCTGGGCTATTCAGGTTGCTTTTGCAGTGTCAGATACTAACTTGTTTGTCCGAAGTTATACTCTTGCTGGAATCGGTTGGACCGGTTGGCGAACTATATAATTGAAAAGGAAAGACATCCTGCATACCTCCCTGCACCACAGGGATTTGCAATGATATCCTTTTTATTTAAGTAAAACGGCATAGAAATGTCGCCGTTTTCCCAGCCTGTAATGCGCCCGTGCCTGACGATTGTTGATTCAGGCAGTCCGCTTACAATCAGCGTGTTTATTGCTGTAATCTGCTTTACAGTGATATCAAAATCCACAAAACACGTACCGTTAAGGACTTTGTATACCACGGTTCCAGCACTTACCCAATCCGAATTAATGACGGCATCCCCAGAATATGCCTTAACAATTCCATGGTCTGATAAATCCGTATTG
>NZ_JAJCHK010000098.1:0-714 GCF_020554465.1 Enterocloster sp. 210928-DFI.2.20 | reverse complement strand
AATCGAGTAGGAGGCGGTGATTAACCGCCGTCCTCTCACACCACCGTGCGTACCGTTCGGTACACGGCGGTTTCAACAGTTGACGTGCACTGACTGATAAGCTGTGGCTAAATCATAAAAGCCACTGCTTATCAGTCTTTCTTTTGTCATTGCCATATTTACCGCTACCGTTTGCGTGGTAAACCAATATCCTCTCCTGCTGTTTCCTGCCTGCCATGCCAAATCTTCCGGCACTCCCATTTTCCGCAGGTTCTTCACTTTGGTTCTCGGTTTCTTCCATTGTTTCCATATACACATTCGGATTCTGTGGTATAGCCACTTATTGAGTTCTTCTATTCGGTTCTTCATTTCCGCAATCCCGTAATAATTCAGCCAGCCACACATATACACTTTTATCTTTGCTAATGCAGGGCGTATGCTCTGAACAGACCTTCGGGAACTAAGTTCTTTCAGCTTTGACTTCATTTTCTTCCATGACTTTCCATGAACCCGGACATATATGCCCTTTCCGTTCTTTCCCAATGTAAAGCCAAGGAATTTAAAAGTTCGGATTGCAAACACGCTGACTACACGGCTTTTCTCTTGGTTCACTTTCAATTTCAGCGGCCCTTCCAGATATTTCGTGCTCGTCTCCATCAGTCTCTTGGCAGCTCTCTCGCTTTTCGCCAGCAGCACGATGTCGTCCGCGTAACGGACAAATACAACTCCACGCTT
>NZ_JAJCHK010000097.1:0-720 GCF_020554465.1 Enterocloster sp. 210928-DFI.2.20 | reverse complement strand
CACCTCCCCTGAAAGGCTGTATCGTTATACCTTTCAGTGCCATTTTAACATATATCAGGATGTAAAGAAACAAAATTATCATATCGAAACAACTAAATCTGGTTGAACAATGTTCTTACGGATTCAGGTTCCTGAATTCACAGTTGACAAATTAAGTAAGATGTAACAGGAGGTGAATATGACAGTCCGTGAAATAATATCTATTTTATTATGGCCCATGGCTCTTTTCATTGTGGTCTGGATTGATTCCTGGTTGAGGGATTGGGGTCTGTTTGGAGGGTGTAATACAATGCTTGAACGTATCCTACTTGTATTATCAATTTTAGTCTACATTCTCCTTATTTACGTTGGGAGCTTTGTTGTGTAATTTTTTAAAAATTAAGACCTTAAGAAAGGGGAAAATTGAAATGACAGAAATTAAAATCATCCCGCAGAAATTTTCATTCCAAGTACCGAACATTACAGATGGGCATGGAAATACAAAATTGCCGGGAATCAGCGTTGAGATTGAAGTAAATGCATTTAAAGTGGATGCTGAAAAAATAAGGGAACGTTTGATAAATGTTTTTTCAGAGGTCCTTGATTACTTTGAAGCAGACGAAGAGAAAAAGGAACGGAGGAAAGGACAGAAAGAGGACTGGAAACATAAAGCGCTGTTATACCTAGAAGATTTATGGGTGGACGAGAACGAACGTATCAATGAATACACCTTGGAAGGGA
>NZ_JAJCHK010000096.1:0-735 GCF_020554465.1 Enterocloster sp. 210928-DFI.2.20 | reverse complement strand
CGTTTCATCGTCCATTCCCTCCCTACAGCAGCATCATGGCGGATGCCTCGTTGATGATTGTTTCCGTGATGGTCGTCTGTTCCCGTTCCCGCATCAGACGGATGACGTTGTTCATGGTCCGGTCAAACAGCCGGAAACAGCCGTTCTTGCTGTTCCTGGCCCGGCTGGTCAGCACCTCCATGGCCCTCTCCTCCACGCTCCAGTCCTCCAGGTAGCGCTCTACCTCGCCTTTTCCCAGACCATGGAGCCGGTACGCAAAGTCCATACGGTTGGCAAACCGTTCATCATACGCAGCCAGGTGGGCCTCCAGGGACAGCTCCCCGGCCAGTACCATCCCCACCGCGGCCGAATCCATGATGGTGCGCAGCAGCTCAATCTTCTTGATGGTGTACTTGTTGATGAGCTTGTCCGCTTCGTCCACTATCATCAGATATCCCCGGTTCACGTTGAAGAACTCACAGATTTCCTCCAGGCGTTCGTCATTCGTACCGTAGCGCTTTGGCAGGCACAGCTGCTTCTCTATCCGCCTTACCAGGTCCCGGCAGCTCATGGACTCGTTGCACTCGATGTAGATGACACGGGGCAGCCTGGCGTACTGCTTCAGGCTGTAGGTCTTACCGTAGCCGGACCGCCCCACCACGATGGCGCTTCCCTGCTGTTGCTGGCACAGGTTGCAGATGCCTACTATGTTGATGTAATCATCGGATTCAAACACATCCGGCTTGCTTCCCATCC
>NZ_JAJCHK010000095.1:0-790 GCF_020554465.1 Enterocloster sp. 210928-DFI.2.20 | reverse complement strand
AGCTGGGCACTCTAGGGAGACTGCCAGGGATAACCTGGAGGAAGGTGGGGATGACGTCAAATCATCATGCCCCTTATGATTTGGGCTACACACGTGCTACAATGGCGTAAACAAAGGGAAGCAAGACAGTGATGTGGAGCAAATCCCAAAAATAACGTCCCAGTTCGGACTGTAGTCTGCAACCCGACTACACGAAGCTGGAATCGCTAGTAATCGCGAATCAGAATGTCGCGGTGAATACGTTCCCGGGTCTTGTACACACCGCCCGTCACACCATGGGAGTCAGCAACGCCCGAAGTCAGTGACCCAACTCGCAAGAGAGGGAGCTGCCGAAGGCGGGGCAGGTAACTGGGGTGAAGTCGTAACAAGGTAGCCGTATCGGAAGGTGCGGCTGGATCACCTCCTTTCTAAGGAAGAAGAAGTAAGGGTTTTATATACTGTCTAGTGTTCAATCAAGAGGACACAAAGAATTTCTGGTGCCGATGCGCTTAGGGGAAACACCCGTACCCATCCCGAACACGATGGTTAAGACCTAAGCGGCCGATGGTACTATGCTGGAGACGGCATGGGAGAGCAGGTGGGTGCCAGATTTCTATGGGGGTGTAGCTCAGTTGGGAGAGCACCTGCCTTGCAAGCAGGGGGTCAAGAGTTCGAATCTCTCCATCTCCATTTGCTGAAGTGACCAAAGGGAAGAAGCTTATGCTGAAAACCTCTGAGGAAACGGAAGCATACCAAACGTACCTTGAAAACCGCATATTGAATAAAAATGAATTGTATATTCTAAATCAGA
>NZ_JAJCHK010000094.1:0-859 GCF_020554465.1 Enterocloster sp. 210928-DFI.2.20 | reverse complement strand
CGCTTATGGGGGATGTTGAGCACAGTTATAATTATATAGAATTGTTATGCGTGCTATATTTTTGCATTTCCGGGCATAATACGGATTTGAATTATAAAAGAGAATTTCCTAGTGCATCTTGGTTTGAAGATACAGATTATGCAAAAATACATACTGATTTTGGCGCTATCTGTACTTATGGACTATTGGTACACAGTTATGTAGTAGTTGATATTTTAAAAGATGCTAGTCCATACACATGTTTACTCAAATTCAAAAGGCAGGTAGCAGAACATACTATAGCATGGGATATAAAGCATAATGAAAAGGCTGTTTACATAGCCGTGAACGGGAATGTTAACACTAATCAAACATTAGCAGCAAATAGTCAAATCACTATGATTGGAACTTTCATGATAACATCAAAATAATCATTTATTGATTAATGGGATATGAAAAGGAAACATATCCATTCCCCGCCTGGCCTGACAAATTAATCTTCAGTTCGGTCGAATTATTATCAATGTAAACCACACCTATAGCAGCAGTTCCTATACCGTTCGAGCAGTAGCGGCTTTGTCCTATGGCAGATTTAGGCATCCCACTACAAATAAGCACGTTTTCCCTTGCAGAAGCAGATGGCGTAATAATCCGGCACCTTATGTAGCATATGCCTGATTTTACACGATAGTATATTTCACCCGTTATTTCAGAATCTATGATATCTTCAATCAGTGTGACTGCACTCATTGTTAAATCCGTATTGTACACAGCAACTAAAATGAATAAAAATGAGTTTTTGATGAATTAACATACTGATGTGCGCAATACGGATTTAAGTAACAGGTTTGCGAGCAGAGTTGCTGACTGCAATTTCCTT
>NZ_JAJCHK010000093.1:0-886 GCF_020554465.1 Enterocloster sp. 210928-DFI.2.20 | reverse complement strand
AGACGGCCCATAGATTCCTGACGGTGACCACAGTAGATGAAAGGCTGTATGGCAGCGAGTCAGTACAACATTATGAGTTGGCCTGCAAGTAGGAGGTAAGACTGTGAAGGTGGAGCTTAAGATGCTGCCTTCTGAGGCTGTGTTGCAGAACCATGGACTGCAGGAAGGCGGATCAGTACAGAAACTGGTGGACAATGAAACTATGCGGTATATGAGCGCTTACATGCCGCGCAGGCAGGCGGGGGAACTGGAGCATATGATGGTCATGGCCACGGTGATTGGATCCGGCCAGATTGACATACCTGGACCATATGCCAATTATCTGCATGAGGGTATCCTGTATGTATCCCCGACAACGGGCAGCGCCTGGGCAAAGAAAAACGAGATAAAAGTTCCCACAGACCGGGAGTTGACTTATGCTGGCGCTCCCATGCGTGGTAAAAAGTGGTTTGAGCGGATGAAAGCCGACCATAAGGACGACATACTGCAGGCAGCTCAGGCCCTGGTAGATAGAGGAGGAACCTAATGACAATCATAGATTATATGCGTCAGAAACTAACGGAGTATCCGAAAATATCGGAGTTCCTGACAGACAGCGATATCCATATGGATTTCACGGAGCCAGGCCCCAGTTATGGCCTGTCCAGCAATGGGGACAGTCTGGTCAAGGAGGACATGCTGGGGAACCAGACGCGGCGCCACAACTTTGCTATGTATGCAGTGGCCCCATCCTTCACGGATTACTGCCGGCTGGCCAACAGCAATTTCCTTCTGGAACTGGGATACTGGCTGGAACAGCTGCCGGAGGAGGATGGGCTTAGTGCCAATATTGGCAACCAGGAGATGGAGGCCAGGTTTATAAAAGCCATCACATCCAATGCAATGG
>NZ_JAJCHK010000092.1:0-886 GCF_020554465.1 Enterocloster sp. 210928-DFI.2.20 | reverse complement strand
AGACGGCCCATAGATTCCTGACGGTGACCACAGTAGATGAAAGGCTGTATGGCAGTGAGTCAGTACGACATTATGAGTTGGCCTGTAAGTAGGAGGTGTTGGTATGAAGGTGGAATTCAATATCAGCACTGCAGAAACCATTAAAAGAAACCACGGCTTGCAGCCTGGGGGGTCGGTGCAGAAGCTGGTGGATGGCGAATGCATGAGGTATATGGGTGACTATATGCCGCGGCGCCAGGCAGGGGAGCTGGAGCATATGATGGTCATGGCTACGGTAATTGGCTCCGGACAGATTGACATACCAGGTCCTTATGCCCATTATTTGCATGAAGGCATCCTATATGTATCACCGACAACAGGCAGCGCCTGGGCGAAGAAGAACGAGATTAAAATACCGACAGACCAGGAATTGACCTATGCCGGTGCTCCTGTGCGCGGAAAGAAGTTTTTTGACCGGATGAAGGCTGACCATAAGGATGATATCCTGCAGGCTGCCCAAGCATTGATAGACAGGGGAGGGACCTAATGACAATCATAGATTTTATGAGGCAGAAACTGACGGAGTATCCCAAAATATCGGAGTTTCTGGTTGATGGAGATATCCATGTGGATTTCACGGAGCCGGGCTCCAGTTATGGCCTGTCCAGCAATGGGGACAGCCTGGTCAAGGAGGATATGCTGGGGAACCAGACCCGCCGACACAACTTCGCCATGTATGCGGTGGCGCCGTCCTTCACGGATTACTGCCGGCTGGTCAACAGCAATTTCCTCCTGGAACTGGGATATTGGCTGGAGCAGCTGCCAGAGGAGGGTGGGCTTATTGCCAATATCGGCAACCAGGAGATGGAGGCCAGGTTTATAAAAGCCATCACATCCAATGCAATGG
>NZ_JAJCHK010000091.1:0-951 GCF_020554465.1 Enterocloster sp. 210928-DFI.2.20 | reverse complement strand
ATTCTCAACATTTTTGGCAAAATATTTTGGGAAAACGGGAGCCTGAAATAGTTCTCTTCAAGCTCCCGTTTTTGTCACTTATTTTGAGAATTCTGCTTTAAGAATTTCCTTCTCGCTATCCGTCAATTTCGCATAGGAGTTAATTATCTCTTCCGCACTTCCCTCTCCATTTTGAAGTCTTACTTTTATTGAATTAACGAATATTACTTTCTTCCATGCTTCCATAAAGTCAACCTCCCATTATTTGAGCAAGTGCTACTGACATGGCATCAATCAACTGCACGTTATTATCTACCTTACGTTCTAAATCACTTTTTTTCAACAGCCTTATTGTAATCAGATTATCAATTAGAGCTGGCTCTGCCGTCACCTCTTCTGAAACGGTATGGCCTTCTTCATCCACAATAGCTGACCAGCCCCCTATAGCTTCTTTAACAATATAATCATTCTGAATGTTATATGTATCTAACTTAGAATAATTCATGTACTGATTTTCGAGGATTCCCTGGTCTGACATCAAAGTAAGTGTAGAAAGCTCACTCTCTGTCTTGAAAAGTTTCAACAGGTCAATTTCCTGGGCCTGAGACTGTAATATTTGAACTTCTAGGGATGGAACATTTTGGTTCCTTATTACATTAAAAACTGGAACGGATATTCCTGTCATAGTGACCAATCTTGACATCACATTTCCTCCTCTTCTTCTGAATCATCTATACCGTTGTTATTGCAATCAGATGGTCCCCCTTTACCACTTTGATGTTTTCCCGGAAATGGTACATTTGCCGGCGCATCATACAGATATGGAGTTGGCTGCTTTTCTGCAAAATCCGGTCCTATTTCTTTCTTCTGTTTTGACATAATCTTGTCCTCCTTGTTTTTGAATAAATATTTAGACTTTGTGGTTATATAAATGATAAAAATCAGTGCATAGTATCACGCAATACGGATTTA
>NZ_JAJCHK010000090.1:0-1016 GCF_020554465.1 Enterocloster sp. 210928-DFI.2.20 | reverse complement strand
TATAGCTACTTTTTCAAAGTTAAAACATGAAGCAAGTAATTTTAAATCCGTATTGCGCACATCAGTATGTTAATTCACCAAAAACTCATTTTTATTCATTTTAGTTGCTGTGTACAATACGGATTTAAACAATTATTTGAAGAGTACGGCGTTACAAAAAGGTTCAACAAGTGCAATAATAGCTACTGAAAAAAAGATAACCGATTTTTATATTAAATTCCCAATTCCATTTAATTCCAATCCGAAAGTTGTTGCTGGTTTCTATAGTACAACAGAATTTATCGAATATGGAAATATGACTCCAATGGTTAGTGATGTTTCAAAAACTGGCTTTACAGTAAGAATTGCCAATAATTCTAGCCGTGAATTACAGCCTGCTATATATTGGATAGCAATGGAATGATTGTTTAAAGCATTGCCATCCATGACCCTAACGGGGCTAATGATGTAGTGTGGGCATTAGCGACCCTAAACGTAAAACCAGTTTTACTTGCATTAGCAACATAGGGTGTAAGTAGACCATATTTTTCAGACTGGCTACTGGAGCGGAGGCTGACCATAATCTTTGGGATTGTGGGAAACGGATTAGGAAAAGTGATATCAAAATCTGTTGTTTTACCGGGAGCGCATTCACTGAGAGATGCATTTCCGGCTTGTATATCAGTGTTTGAAATACTCTGTTTCCAATCTCCCCATATAGCGTTAGACTTTGATTTAAAAAATATTTTTTCGGAACCTGCAGTTATATATAAAATAGTCCCATAGTTAGCAGACGACATACAAATTATGGCAGTTCCTGATTGTAGAGTGGTCAATCCCTCTTTATACGGAGTGTTTTTTGTGTTGTCACCGCAATTGACAATCCGTTTTCCCAAGGGACCAGCTTCAGCTTCGGATATCAAATCTGTGATTACTGCGCGATTATTTAAATCCGTATTATGCCCGGAAGTGCAAAAAAAACAGCACGCATAACAATTCTATATAATTATAACTGTGCTCAACATCCCCCATAAGCG
>NZ_JAJCHK010000009.1:0-174830 GCF_020554465.1 Enterocloster sp. 210928-DFI.2.20 | reverse complement strand
CACCCAGGCCAACGCCGCCTCCGCCCAGACCGCCGCAGCCGCCGAGGCCAACGCCGCCTCCGCCGAGACCGCCACAGCCACCCAGGCCAACGCCGCCTCCGCCCAGACCGCCGCAGCCGCCGAGGCCAACGCCGCCTCCGCCGAGACCGCCACAGCCACCCAGGCCAACGCCGCCTCCGCCCAGACCGCCGCAGCCGCCGAGGCCAACGCCTCCGCCCCCGCCGAGACCGCCGAGGCCACAGCCACCCAGGCCAACACCTCCCCCTCCGAGACCGCCAATGCCGCCCAGACCAATGCCGCCCAGACCGGTTCCGCCACCTAAACCCGGAAACAGGCCATCCTGGCTTAGAGACATGGTCAAGGTACTTCTGCTGAATGAAATGTTCCACAGAAGGTGTGCCAGAGGTCTGTGCGCCTTATAGGAGCAGCAAAGATATTATTAATAAAATTCCGAAAAGATTAAGTTGTAGTTTTACTGGATATTATATAAAATAGAAATGATACAGAGCAACCAGTATAAAGGATAAAATCACATATGAAAAAAATATTGCAAAAAGCAGGGATTTTGTTCCTGATATTTATAGGAGCGCTGGTAGTTTATTTTATCAGTGCCAGAAACACGATGGAAAAAGAATCAGCTGTATATACATCTATGGAAGAACCGTCTTTGCCAGTGGTTTATACCCAGCTGGGCGGTCAGGAAATCAATTGCCTGCATGGATACATGCAGGATATGGGGAATCAGGCAGCCAGGGAGAGTATCTCTGTGCTGCCTGAAGACCGTGGGCTGAATATCCGGATTGAAGAGTATGGAAATACCATTACAGGCATCAGTTATGAAGTGAGAAATCTTACTCTGGACAGGCTGGTGGAGAGGACAGAAGTGGAAGACTGGGTAAGCGGGGACGGAAGCGTCAGCGCGGTGCTCCCGATTCAAAACCTGCTGGCCAGAAATGAGACATATCTCCTTTCAATTACCGTGTCCACAGGAGAAAAGGAGCTGCATTATTACACCAGAATCATGTGGCCGGATAACGCTTATGCGTCAGATATGGTCAGACTGGCCCAGGAGTTTACCAGGAAGAGTCTGGACTATAATCAGGCAAGAGATTTGGTATCCTATCTGGAAACCAATGACACAGAGGATAACAGCTCACTGGGGCATGTTACCATCAGGGCCAGCTTCAGCCATTTAACATGGGACGGCCTGGATGTGGAGATGGTGGGAGAGCCTCTGATGACTCTCCAGGAGTTTGACGGCATTATGGGACAAATCCAGATTCGGTATCAGGTAGCCATTAATGAGGAAGACGGAACACGTTCCATGGTTGACGCAGAAGACAATTTTACCATGAAATGGAATGAGCAGAGAATCTACCTGATGAATTACGAACGCAATGCCAATGAAGTGTTTGACGGAGGTCACCAGTCTTTTTCAGGTAAAAAGATTCTTCTTGGAATTACAAATGACAACAAAGTAAGAACCATGAAGAGTCCAAAATCCAAGTATGTGGCATTTAAAACAGGAGGAGATCTGTGGTGCTATGACTATGATGATAAGCAGGCGGTGTGCGCATTTTCGTTCAGAAGCAATTCGGACGACGGTGTGAGAAGCAATTATGACAGGCACGACATAAAGATATTGTCCATGCAGGATGACGGCTCTATGGATTTTCTGGTGTATGGATATATGAACCGGGGGAAGTACGAAGGACGGATGGGAGTGGTATATTACCACTATAATAAGGAACAGGATACGGTACAGGAAAAGTTCTTCCTGCCTGCATCTGAATCCTATGATATGGTGAAAGCAGACATTGATAAACTGTCCTATCTCAGCGAGAATGACATGATGTATATTATGCTTCAGGGTACTGTGTACGGTATCGATCTCAAGAGCAATGAATCCCTGGTAGTGGCCCAGGGGCTGACAGAGGGAAGCTATGCTGTCAGCGGCGATGCCAGCCGGTTTGCATGGCAGGAAGGCCAGAACCTCTATGAATCCGAAAAGGTCCATGTTATGGACTTTAATACTTCCCAGAAACAGGAAATCGTAGGGGAGGTAAATGATTATGTCAGAGTATTGGGATTTGTTGGAAATGATTTGATATATGGACTGAGCAGTTCCAAGGATAAGTGGATTGTCAATGGCCGCATGAAGGGTATGCCTATGTATGCAATGTACATTGTCGATACGCAGATGCAGGTGGAGAGTGAATACAGAAAGGACGGCATTTATATAACGGATGTAGTTGCACAGGATGGACGGATTCATCTGAAACGGCTTGTGCCATTGGGTGAGAACCAATATCTGTATCAGAATGAGGATACCATTGTATGCAACCAGAGGGTTGAGAAGGACCCATTGGAGGGAATCGGCTGGTTTGCCTCCCAGGATAAGGGAAAGGTTTATTTTGTACAGGCAGATTCGGAAATACACGGAAATGAGGTCCGTACATCTGCGCCAAAGGCATTTTCTTATGAATATACAAGTGTTCTGGATACAGGAAGCAGTGCTTCCGCATCATCTGATAACAGCATGATATTCAGGGCATACGGAGGCGGACATTATTTAGGTTCATCCAGAACCTTCAGCCAGGCAGTGGAGATGGCCTATGGGCAGATGGGGTATGTGACGGACAGCAGCCAGCATATTGTGTGGGACAGAATCAACAGGCAGCCCATACGCAATATCAAATCCCCGGTGGATGAGGCCAGGAAGGTGACAAAATATCTGGATTCATTTGACGGAAGCCGCGTTTATGAGGATGGACTTATTCTCATTGACGCAGGAGGATGCAGCCTGAGCCAGATACTGTACTATATTGACAAGGGTATTCCTGTGATTGCCTATGTGGAATCAGGCCAGTACGTGCTTTTATCCGGCTACGACCAGTACAATGTGACGCTCTATGACCCTCAGACCCAGGAGACACAGAAGATGGGGCTGAATGATGCCACAGAGTATTTCAAGAACCTGCAGAATGATTTCCTGTGTGCTTTGGCAGTGGAGTAGACAGTGTACTTTAGGGTGTGCATTTTCGTTTTACTTTACAAATCTGATTCTTATGGTATAATCTAAGAAGATGTAAATAAATTATGAACAAATTTTTAAAGATTTCTTTAGGAGTATTTTCCTTATATATTGGATTTGTTTAAATAAAAATCAGAGGTGTGGAATGGAACAATATATTATCAAAGGCGGGAATCCACTGGTGGGAGATGTGACCATAAGCGGAGCCAAGAATGCCGCACTGGGAATACTGGCTGCTTCTATCATGACTGACGATGATGTGGTGATTGATAATCTGCCGGATGTAAGGGATATCAATGTACTGTTAGAGGCGATTCAGGAAATCGGTGCAAGGGTTGACCGGATTGACCGACACACTGTAAAGATAAATGGAAGCAATATAAGCGAGGTATCTGTGGATGATGAGTATATCCGCCGGATACGTGCTTCTTACTATTTCATAGGAGCTCTTTTGGGCAAATATAAAAGCGCGCAGGTTCCCCTTCCCGGGGGATGTAATATCGGCAGCAGGCCCATTGACCAGCATATCAAGGGATTCAGGGCACTGGGGGCTGAGGTGACCATTGAGCGCGGGGCTGTCATTGCCCATGCCATCGACCTGGTGGCAAGCCACATTTACCTGGATGTGGTGTCAGTGGGAGCTACTATTAATATCATGATGGCCGCGGCCCTGGCAGAGGGACAGACCATCCTGGAGAATGCTGCCAAGGAACCCCATATTGTTGATGTTGCCAACTTCTTAAACAGCATGGGCGCCAATATAAAGGGAGCCGGTACGGATACAATTCGTATCAGGGGAGTGAACCGTCTTCACGGCACTGAGTATTCCATTATACCGGATCAGATTGAGGCAGGCACATTTATGTGCGCTGCAGCTGCCACCAGAGGCGATATCATGGTTAAGAACGTGATTCCCAAGCATCTGGAAGCCATTTCGGCCAAGTTGACGGAGATAGGCTGTGAGGTGATTGAATTTGATGACGCTGTACGCGTGGTGGGAAAACCTGCCCAGAGGCATACGGATATAAAGACCCTTCCCTATCCCGGCTTTCCTACGGACATGCAGCCTCAGATGTCGGTTGCCCTGGTCCTGGCCAACGGCACCAGTATGGTGACAGAGAGTATTTTTGAGAACAGATTCAAATATGTGGACGAGCTGGCCCGCATGGGCAGCAATATAAAGGTAGAGGGCAATGTGGCTGTCATAGACGGCGTAAAAGGCCTGACAGGAGCCCAGGTCAATGCACCGGACCTGAGGGCGGGAGCAGCCCTTGTGATTGCGGGATTGGCCGCTGACGGGTATACGGTGGTGGATGAAATCGGTTATATCCAGCGCGGATATGAGTGTTTTGAGGAAAAGCTTCAGGGATTGGGAGCTATGATTGAAAAAGTAGATTCCGACCGGGAAGTACAAAAGTTTAAATTAAGGGTTGGTTGATAACAGGAGAGAATACAAGGCAGGAGGATGTACCGGAAGGTGCATGGTTCCTGCCTTTTCTTTCAGAGGCAGGACAAACAGACTTAAGAAGGATATGTGGAACGAATATGAAACAAGAATTTTATTACCAGCAAATGAATAAAGCTCAGCAGAACGCCTATAGGGCCATGTTGGATGGATTTGAGTCACTGTCGCCGGAATTTCCGGTTCTGCGCTTGGATGGTAAGGAGCTGTCAGATATTTTTTTCCGGCTCCGCCTGGACCATCCGGCCATATTTTATGTGGAGGGCTTTCACTACAGGTTTGCCCAGAATTCAGAGTATGTACAGATGATTCCGGAATATATGTTTGAGAAGAAGAAAATAAAAGAGATGAAAACAGCCCTGGAGTCCAGGATAAGCCGGCTGGTCCGTCAGGCAGAGGGAATGGCGCCGGAGGAAAAGGAAAAGTACGTGCATGACTTCATCTGCTCCAATGTGACCTATGACAAGCTGAAAAAACAGTATTCCCATGAAATCATAGGGCCTCTCCAGCAGGGGATCGGCGTCTGCGAAGGCATTGCCAAGACCGTGAAAATACTGTGCGACAGGATGGGGCTGGAGTGCCTGATAGCCATAAGTGAATCAGCTCCTGACAGGGGAATCCGGTACCGTCACGCATGGAATCTGGTAAAATTGAAGAATACATGGTACCATCTGGATGCGACCTTTGATAATTCCCTGGGACGGTATGGACAAAAGCGGTTTGATTATTTTAATCTGGACGACAAGATGATATTTAAGGACCATCAGCCCCTGGTGTATAAGGTGCCTGCGTGCACAGACGGGGGAAGGTTTTATTATAAAGAAAACAGGCTGTCCCTGACCAAGCTGGAGGACGTGGCGGGACGTTTTAAGGCTGTGCTGAGGAAGAAACAGCCCTATTATGTATTCCACTGGCGGGGAGGATATCTGACCAGGGATGTGCTGGAGCAGATTGTGGGCATTGCATCTGAGGCAGCCAGGGAAAAAGGAAAATATGTCAGGATGTCCGTGAACTATTCCCAGGCCGTAATGGAGCTGGCTGTGACGGATTATCAGTCCGGGCAGGAGATATGCAGGGAAGAGGCGAATGAGGGCGAGCTGGCCAGTGAATAACCGAAATGCCGGAGGCAGAAATCAGGCGGCGGACTAGGATACGCAAAAAATGGGGAAAGAATCCACAGGCAGGATGATTTCCCCATTTTCTTATTAGAACCGTTATCAGCGTTTTTTACTTATCCGCTTAAATATGATATGATGGTGGCAGGAACCTTTGAAAAAAACATAATAAGGAGGAAAATCATGAAAAACAAGAGCTTCAAATGGCTGCGCAGCCTGTTTCTTGCAATTGTCCTGACCACTGTAACGGTGATGGGCCTGCCGCTCACAGGCGGTCCGGTCACGGCACTGGCAGCGGACAAGGATATCGTGGTTCTGTACACCAATGATGTCCACTGCGGAGTGGATGACAACATCGGCTATGCAGGTCTGGCATTGTATAAGAAGGAGATGCAGCAGCAGACGCCGTATGTAACCCTGGTGGATACAGGGGACGCCATTCAGGGAGCGCCCATTGGCACGCTTTCAGACGGCGGGTATCTTATTGATATCATGAACTATGTGGGATATGATTTTGCAGTTCCTGGAAACCATGAGTTTGACTATGGCATGTCCAGATTTCTGGAGCTGGCCGGGAAATTAAATTGTGGGTATTATTCCTGCAATTTTATAGACAGTGCCACAGGCGCGCCTGTTTTTGCGCCTTATAAGATGTTTACATATGGGGCTACTCAGGTGGCTTTTGTAGGCGTTACCACGCCTGAAAGCTTTACAAAATCCACACCGGCATATTTCCAGGACAGCCAGGGCAATTATATTTATTCCTTCTGTGAGGACGAGAGCGGCCAAAAGCTGTACGATCAGGTGCAGGCCAGCGTGGATGCAGCCAGGACAGCGGGAGCTGATTATGTGATTCTGGCGGGACACCTCGGGGAAAACGGCATTACCCAGAAATGGTCCTCCGCCAGTGTGATTGCCAATACCACGGGAATTGACGCGTGTATTGACGGTCATTCCCATGAGACGGTCCCGTCGGAGAACGTAAAGAATAAAAACGGACAGAATGTGGTTCTGACCCAGACGGGGACCAAGCTGAATCATATCGGAAAGCTGACCATATCTGCCGATGGATCCATACGCACAGAGCTGGTATCAGAGGTGCCTGCTGCGGACCTGGACAGGGAGTATACGGTACAGGAACATGATTCCTTAAGCAGGATTGCGAAGAGGGAATTGGGCAGCTATAACCGCTGGATCGATATTTACAACAGCAATCTGGATAAGATAAAGAATGCGGACGTGATTCCTGTGGGTCTTAATATTGTGATTCCCGGCAAAAGCTATATTAATCCTGACGGAAAGGCCGCAGACTATGGGACCTATCAGTTTATCCAGTCTATCGAGAACCAGTACAATGAGACATTAAAGACAGTTCTGGGTACCACGCCATATGAGCTGACAGTCAATGATCCTGCCACGGGGAATCGTATTATCAGAAACGCTGAGACGAATCTGGGAGATTTGACGGCAGATGCTTACCGTGCGGAGCTGGGTGCTGATATCGGGCTCAGCAATGGAGGCGGAATCCGAAGCGTTATTAAGCCGGGAAACATTACCTATAACGACACCCTGGCCGTGTTCCCTTATGGGAATATGGGATGTGTCATAGAGGCCACGGGACAGCAGATTAAGGATGCGCTGGAGATGGCGTCCAGGAATTGTCCTGAGGAGAGCGGCGGTTTCCTTCAGGTTTCCGGTTTGACCTACACCATCGACACATCTGTTAAGTCCGGCGTTCAGACGGATGACAAGGGGAATTTCACCGGTGTGTCCGGTGCTTACAGGGTAATGGACATTAAAGTGGGAGGAGAACCCATTGACCTTAACAAGACGTATACCGTAGCGTCCCATAATTATATGCTGAAACAGGGAGGTGACGGCATGACCATGTTTAAAGGATGTAATGTAATCCGGGATGAGGTTATGGTGGATGTGGATATATTGTCTTCCTATATCCGAAGAATGGGAGGTTCCGTGACATCTGAGTATGCAAATCCAGGGGGACAGGGAAGGATTTCCATAAGGTAAGACAGGAAATGATGGATTTTAGTATTGACATATATATATAATTGCTATAAGATATGGAAGGTAACACATTTTACAATTAAAGAGTTCGTAAATATCCCTTATTCAGAGTGATGGAGGTACAAAGGACCTGTGAAGTCACGGCAACCCCGGTTGAGTATATCAGCAAGATATGCGAAAGGGCCGGAAGGTGCCAGCCTGAGCGAGGAGTATGCTATGGAGCATACTTGGTCGAGCAATAAGAGGATTTGAAGATTTAATGATATTTTCAAGTCCGCAATTGCTGCGGACTTTGTTTTTTGTAAATGGTTGATGTTACAGCTGCTATTAATCATTTATCTGAAAGAAGGAGAGATTAAAATGGAGAGAAGACTTTTTACATCTGAGTCCGTAACAGAAGGGCATCCGGACAAAATGTGCGATGCCATATCCGACGCAATCCTGGATGCTCTGATGGAGCAGGATCCAATGAGCCGCGTGGCATGTGAGACAGCCACCACAACAGGACTAGTTCTGGTTATGGGAGAGATAACCACCAACGCTTATGTGGACATCCAGAAGCTGGTGCGCGAGACGGTGCGTGAGATTGGCTATGACCGTGCCAAATACGGCTTTGACTGCGATACCTGCGGTGTTATCACAGCCATTGACGAGCAGTCCCAGGATATTGCGCTGGGAGTGAATAAGGCGTTAGAGGCAAAGGAAAACAAGATGTCCGACCAGGAACTGGATGCTATCGGAGCAGGGGATCAGGGCATGATGTTCGGTTTTGCCACCAATGAGACAGAAGAATTTATGCCGTATCCCATTTCCCTGGCCCACAAGCTGGCTAAGCGTCTTACAGAAGTCCGCAAGAACGGTACGCTTAAGTACCTGCGTCCAGATGGCAAGAGCCAGGTAACTGTGGAGTATGATGAAAATGACAAGCCGGTCCGCCTGGATGCTGTGGTATTGTCAACACAGCATGATGAGAGCGTGACCCAGGAACAGATTCATGCGGATGTGAAAAAATACATCTTTGACGAGATACTTCCTCAGCATATGATTGATGGGAACACAAAGTTTTTCATCAACCCTACAGGACGTTTTGTTATCGGCGGACCTCAGGGAGACAGCGGTCTGACAGGACGTAAAATAATCGTTGATACCTACGGCGGTTATGCGCGCCACGGCGGCGGCGCATTCTCCGGAAAGGACTGCACCAAGGTAGACAGATCTGCTGCATATGCTGCCCGCTATGTTGCTAAGAACATCGTGGCGGCCGGTCTGGCTGACAAGTGCGAGATTCAGCTGTCCTATGCCATTGGTGTTGCTCACCCTACCTCCATCATGGTGGATACCTACGGAACTGGTAAATTGAGCAATGAGAAGCTGGTGGACATTATCCGTTCCAATTTTGATCTCCGTCCGGCCGGAATCATTAAGATGCTGGACCTGCGCCGCCCGATTTATAAGCAGACAGCTGCTTATGGTCACTTTGGCCGCAATGATTTGGACCTGCCTTGGGAGAGACTGGATAAGGTTGAATTGTTAAAAAGTTATCTATAGGAAGGCGCTTAAGATTTGACTGAACCCCCTATTTTAATAAGTAATTAAAGGATTTCGGTTGAGTCAATGATTAGAGCTTCGGAATATGTTTGATTTTTAGTTACAGCTATCTTCTATGGCAATAGGGGATAGCTGTTTTCTTGTCTGAGGATTGCCCTGGTTTCCCCCCTAAAAAAAATTATAAAATCTTTCATTTACATATTGACATTTTTTTAACGAAGGTTTATAATGCAAACAGTGAGATTGTTAATTAATTATCAATAGCAATTGAGTAACAATTTAAAATGACTTGACAGGCAGGTACAGCCTAAATGTACTGATTCAAACACAAGGAAAATGGAGGATAAGGAAATGGCAAAGAAAATCGAGCAGGTTGTTCCGGAAATCATTGACAGCGTAGACGGACTGAATGCAAAAATGAATGCAATGCGCGAAGCGCAGAAAGCTTTTTCTACCTTTACACAGGAGCAGGTAGACAAAATCTTTTTTGCAGCAGCAAGCGCAGCCGACAAGATGCGTCTTCCACTTGCAAAGATGGCAGTAGAAGAGACCGGCATGGGCGTGGTTGAAGATAAGGTCATCAAAAACAACTACGCTGCAGAGTATATCTATAACGCATACAAGGATACCAAGACAGTTGGTGTGATTGAGGAAGATAAGGAATACGGCATTAAGAAAATTGCCGAGCCAATCGGTCTGATTGCAGCTGTTATTCCTACCACTAATCCTACTTCCACAGCTATCTTTAAGACACTGATTGCCTTAAAGACACGGAACGCAATCATCATTTCCCCACATCCCCGTGCTAAGAACTGTACTATCGCAGCGGCCAAGGTGGTTCTGGACGCGGCAGTGAAGGCCGGCGCACCGGAGGGCATTATCGGATGGATTGATGTTCCTTCACTGGAACTGACCAATGAGGTTATGAGGGATGCGGATCTGATTCTGGCAACAGGCGGTCCCGGCATGGTTAAGGCTGCTTATTCTTCAGGAAAGCCTGCTCTGGGCGTTGGCGCCGGCAATACACCGGTTATCATCGACGACACAGCAGATATTAAGATGGCGGTTAACTCCATCATTCATTCCAAGACATTTGACAACGGTATGATTTGTGCTTCCGAGCAGTCCGTGACAGTCATGGAATCCATTTACAGCGAAGTAAGAAAAGAATTTGAATACAGAGGCTGCTATTTCTTAAAGTCGGGCGAGATTGATAAGGTGCGCAAGACCATCATTGTTAACGGCGCCCTGAACGCCAAGATTGTGGGACAGAAGGCAGCAACCATTGCCAAGCTGGCAGGCGTTGAGGTTCCGGAGGATACCAAGATTCTGATTGGCGAAGTTGAGTCTGTGGATATCAGCGAAGAGTTTGCCCATGAGAAACTGTCTCCTGTACTGGCTATGTACAAGGCTAAGACGTTTGACGAGGCTCTGGATAAGGCAGAGCGTCTGGTGGCAGACGGAGGCTACGGCCATACCTCATCCCTGTATGTGAATGTAAATGAAGAAGAGAAGATTTTAAAGCATGCAGCAAGAATGAAGACCTGCCGTATCGTAATCAACACTCCTTCTTCCCACGGCGGTATCGGTGACCTGTATAACTTCAAGTTAGCTCCGTCCTTAACACTGGGCTGCGGTTCCTGGGGCGGCAACTCCGTATCTGAGAATGTTGGAGTTAAGCACTTACTGAATATTAAGACCGTTGCTGAAAGGAGAGAGAACATGCTGTGGTTCCGTGCACCTGAGAAGGTTTACTTTAAGAAAGGCTGTCTGCCTGTAGCATTACAAGAGCTGAAGGATGTTTTAGGCAAGAAGAGGGCGTTCATCGTAACAGACTCCTTCCTGTATAAGAACGGATACACCCATGCCATCACAGACCGTCTCAATGAAATGGGAATCACATATACCGTATTCTCCGATGTACAGCCTGACCCAACACTGGCTAATGCACAGGCCGGCGCCAAGCTGATGAGAGAATTTGAGCCGGATGTAATCCTGGCCATGGGCGGCGGTTCTGCTATGGACGCAGGTAAGATTATGTGGGTGCTGTATGAGCATCCGGAAGTGGATTTCATGGATATGGCTATGCGTTTCATTGATATCAGGAAACGTGTATATACCTTCCCGAAGATGGGTGAGAAAGCATATTTCATTGCTGTTCCTACTTCTTCCGGTACAGGTTCCGAGGTTACTCCTTTCGCCGTTATCACAGACCAGGAGACTGGTATCAAGTATCCTCTGGCAGATTACGCGCTGCTGCCTAATATGGCAATTGTTGATACTGACAATATGATGAGCCAGCCAAGAGGACTGACCAGCGCATCCGGCGTTGACGTACTGACCCATGCACTGGAGGCATATGCATCCGTCATGGCAACCGACTATACAGACGGCCTTGCGCTTAAGGCCATGAAGAACGTATTTGATTACCTTCCAACCGCTTACAATGAGCCTACAAATGTTGAGGCACGTCAGAAGATGGCGGATGCTTCCTGTATGGCTGGTATGGCGTTTGCCAATGCATTCCTGGGCGTATGCCACTCCATGGCTCATAAGCTGGGCGCATTCCATCACCTGCCACACGGTGTTGCCAATGCTCTGCTGATTTCCCTGGTGGTTGATTTTAACGCAGCTGAGAATCCACGTAAGATGGGTACTTTCTCCCAGTATCAATATCCACATACCCGTGAAAGGTATGCGGAGTGCGCAAGGTTCTGCGGAATCCAGGCCAAGGATGATGCTGAGGCAGTTCAGAAGCTGATTGTTAAGATTGAGGAGCTTAAGAGGACTGTTGGTATCAAGTCCTGCATCAAGGATTACGGCGTTGATGAAAAAGACTTCTTAGACAGGCTGGATGATATGGTAGAGCAGGCATTTGATGACCAGTGTACCGGCGCTAACCCAAGATATCCGCTTATGAGTGAGATTAAAGAAATGTATTTAAAAGCATACTACGGTAAATAATTCGTACCCATTGCGGGTAAATACCTTTATCCTTTGTGTTTGGAACAGGCCGTCTGTCGTTTGACAGGCGGCCTGTTCATATTGTTTAGTTATTGTTTATCCCTGTGGTTCAGCATGATACCATCAAAAAAAGATTCATAATTGATGTTAAATATTTCCTTCATGGCTGCCAGCTCGGAGATTCGTATATTATATGTGCCGCTTTCTATCTGGGAATATATGCTGCGTGAAATATTAATCCCCATCAGCTGCATCTTTGCAGTGACCTGATCCTGGGTGAGATGTGACTGCATGCGGTATTTTCGGATGTTTGGCCCTATCCTTAAATCCTGCTTTAATTTTTGATCCATGGCTTCCTCCGGAATATGCAAGAAATAGGTTGCATTTCCTTGATTTTACGACAAATGTCATATATAATTGCAATGTATAGATTGCACAGGAGAAATTGGAAATATACATGCAGAAAGAAGAATAGGAGTTTTATATGATGCCAGATAAATCCCAGGGGGGGCTGTTGGCCAGATTGCAGGATCTCTCCGGCTGTCAGTACCTTTCGGACCTCCACAGTCCGTTTTATATAGAGGATATTATATATGCCGTGCGCACGGTAAGCATGTCATCCTATTCCATGAGCGAGTGGGAGGAGGCTTTCCGGTATATTACTGGCGTCAGGACGGAATTTAAGAGTAAGGAAGAGCTTGTTAAGAATCTGATTCTCAGATTAGAGGAAAATAAGGAACTATAGATAAATAAAGATGCTGTATGGCTGGCTGTCCGGATGTATTATAGTATATCCGGACAGCCAGCCATACAGCATCTTTTTCATTTATCCTGTTTTTTTCCTGTTTTTATGCGGAGCGTATTTTTGTGCGGAGCGTATTTTTGTGCGGAGCGCAGTCCTGTCCTGTGCTGGGCAGGGGGCGCTGGGGCAGGAAGCGCTGCTGTGGTTTCTGCAGTCACCCGGCATACCCTATGTAATCTCGCTGTAAAACAGCTCATGCTGCCTTTTTACCCGTTTGCGGATCTGCCGTACAAAGGACGAAGGGCCAAGTACCCGGACCACAGGGCCAAAGGACAGAATATCTATGAGAAGTTCTGTCTCATCTGCCAAATCATAGTGGATGGAACAGATCCAGCATTTCATTTCCGCGTCATATTCCGTATGCTTTTCATAGTTGGCAAAATGCAGCATGCACCGTTCCAGGGAGTTGCGTTCCCCGCTGATTTTAAGAACCACTGGTTCCGAGGCCTTTTGGATGGGTTCAAAACAGCGGGATTCAAGGTCTGGTGGGCATGACTTTGAGGTTACGTGGCAGTCCTTTATGCGTGCCAGATTAAGTATGGTGCTGCGGCTGAACGTATTCCGGTGGAGCTGGAGACAGCAGAGCCGGAACTTGTCATCCTTGGAGGAATACTGAAGCTGGTAAGGCGCGGTCTCAAAGGAGTGGACACGGCCGTGTTTTCCCTCATAGGCAACCAGAAGAACGCGTTCCTCCCGAATTGCTTTAAGTATAGCCTGAAAATGCTTCCTGTAGGAGGGGGAATCATAGGAATCCCCATCCCTGTAGCGGTCATAGTAGTAAAAGTCGTCCTCATGGTAAAGGGAGGGCAGACCGTCCCATTCCCCGGCCAGAAGTTCTAACTGCCTGTCTGTGAAAAACAGTTGGAAACGGGGGTCCTGTATCAGGGATTTCAGCCATGCTTTCTGGAGGTTCGTGAGAGGGAGCGCAGGAACAGCATGGCCCAGACGGGACGTAAAGGTATGTTTGTCCTGTTCTTCCAGAAGGGCCCATGTGCTGTCCGTCAGTTTGGGGATGATGGACAGGGCGCTTTCCTGGAAACCGTAAGCGCGGCATATATCCTCCATATCCTGCCTGGTTATGGGGCTGTGACCTGCTTCATCCAGTATGTGGCGGACCACATTGTAATAACAGCTGTATATTTTGTGAAATAATTCCATGGCATCCTACTCCTCATTCCTGCAGTACATCTCATACATCTTCTCCCAATCCCGGGTTACCTTGGCTATAGAAAAAATATTTGTGCCCTGTATGTCCATGATACGGCCTGTAAAGGTTTTGACCCAGGACAGCATTTCATTGGTATCGAAAAATGTACCTGTGTAGAGAAACTGGTTCTCACGTATCTTCATAATTTCCCCGCCCCTTCCTTCACGGTAAAGACGGTTCAGAATGTAGGGTTCCTTTTCCTCGTCTATATAGAGCTTGATGCAGACCTCCTCCATACGGCTTGTACCGCTTCCAAAGGACACGCCCCAGCATTTCTCCTTATTCTTTTCCAAATCACGGAGTACTTCCTCATAAAATGCACATGGCTCCAGAAGGGTCACCCGGGTAATGGAGTCCAGGCGGGAGTTGCTGAAGCGGCGGCGCTCCGGCAGATACAGGCACAGATACCTGCGCCCGGTCTGGGTGCTGACAAATATCTTCAGGGGCACTCCTGACAGGGTGGAAACCTGTCCGCTGCGGCTGCTTTTGTTCTCAAACCGAATCATGCGTTTCTCACGGACAGCGGTCAGTATGTCGGCCAGTATGCCGTCCTCCAGTGTATGTACGATAAAATGGTGCTTGAACTGGAACAGGTCATTACATTCATCCTGACGGTCCAGGATGGTGCTGCCTATGCAGCCAAAGGGGGCGGCTTCCTGGAAGTATTTCACGGCTGTCATGAGGCACTGCCACAGGTTCTGTTCCCCTTCCTCAGTCCCATCCGGTTCCATGTCACCGGAATTTACACACTGCGGTTCTGTTTCCATGGGCATGAGAGGAGCAAGCGCGTAGGACAGGGTCTTGCCGTCCTTATGGGATACCAGTATACCGAGGGTTTCGTATTCCTTCAGCTTCAGTCGCACGGTCTGGGTGTCGAAAACTACCCCGTAGTTGTGGGATATAAGGTCGGTCACTGTGTTGGATGACATGCCCTCCGGACAGTCCCATAAAAGGTCCAGGATGAAGAAATGGAGCATCAGGTCGTTGTCTGTAAAGCTTTTGGACTTCCAGGCAGCGTACAGGGGATTCTGGGGAATGGTCTTGCTGTCCACATTGATGTAGACATGCTTTCCCTTGGAGGTGTAATTGGACTTTGTATACCGGGAGAGCCAGCTCTCAATACGCCGGCGCTCATTGTCGTAGGTTCTGGCGCTCTTTTCGCTGAAATCATTTCTTACCTTAAACCCATATACGTAAAACTGGCGCATATAGTCCCGGATGCGGTCAAAGTTCTTGATTAGTTCCTGGAATTCAGCCATATATGTCCCCTCCTGTCCGTGGATTTCCGACTGTTTTATCTATCATTTTAATGTAATGTTCTATTTTGTCAAGCTGACACACCTGTTCTTACAGCATACGTTCAATTTAAACGTTAGTATAGATATTATAGTAAATAATGGAAGTTCGCAACTTTTTTTAAATGATAACCATGTTAAAATTGAGTATTATAAGCATGTAGTTAAGATACATACGCAAATATATGAACGGTAAGACAGATTACCACGGCGCCGGCAGGGCGGGATTCATCCCAATCATCCATTGACGGCGTACAGAGTGAAGAAGAAAGGATGTGAGATATATGTTTGTGATGTATGAAAAAGAAAAGATGAAGGTTCCTGTAAGGGTATGGCTGAAGGAACGAGAGGATTTGGAAGGAAGCTGTCTGGAACAGGCATATCATCTTTCACAGCTGCCTTTCCTTCATAAGTGGGTCAGTCTGATGCCGGATACACACGCCGGAATGGGAATGCCCATTGGAGGTGTTATTGCAGCAGACGGCGTGGTGATTCCCAATGCAGTGGGTGTGGACATCGGCTGCGGTATGGCTTATACCGAGACCAACATTAAGGTGGCTGATATCAGGGAGGTTATCACGGGCAACGGCTCCCTCCTCCAGGCTGTCATAGGTGATATCATGCGCAACGTGCCGGTGGGATTTGCACACCATAAGACCATGATGCCCAGCTATACCATGGACGGTGCTTTGGAGGAAATGGACCGGTATGAGGAGGATGGGGAGCTCTTAGGACAGCTGGAGGCGGGATATTACCAAATTGGTACGCTGGGAGGCGGGAATCATTTCATTGAGCTCCAGGAGGATGACGACGGTTATCTGGCTGTAATGATTCACTCGGGAAGCCGTCACTTCGGAAAGTCTGTCTGCGATTACTTCCACTATAAGGCAAGACAGCTAAACCAGAAATGGTTCAGCGCTGTGCCCGATGAATACAGGCTGGCCTTCCTGCCGGTGGATACCAGAGAGGGCAAACAATACCTTAACTGGATGCAGCTTTCCATGGATTTTGCCAAAGAGAACAGGGAAAAGATGATGTTAGCCGTGAAGGCCATTCTGGAAAAATGGATTGGAAAGTATACCGAACTTTCACTGGAGTTTTCCCACGACATAAACTGCCACCACAATTACGCTTCCTTTGAAAACCACTATGGGAAGGATGTGTGGGTCCACAGGAAGGGCGCTGTCAGCGCTCAGAACGGAGAATTAGCCGTTATTCCGGGGGCCATGGGTTCTTACAGCTATGTGGTCATGGGAAAGGGAAACCAGGAGAGCTTCTGCTCTTCATCCCATGGAGCCGGGCGGCAGTATTCAAGAAAAGGTGCCATGGCGGCATTTTCCTGTGAGGAAGTCATTCTGGATTTACAGAAACAGGGTGTGATTCTGGGTAAAAAGGGAAAGGCCGATGTGGCGGAGGAGAGCCGGTTTGCCTATAAGAATATTGAGGAGGTCATGGATAACCAGCAGGATCTGGTGGTGCCTGTGAAGCGCCTTAAGACAATAGGCGTGGTGAAAGGATAGAAGGCCGCGGCAGTATGCCGGGGCCGGGGAAAAACAAGCAGGCGCCCGTCAGAGGGACGGGAGGCCTGCCCTACATAAATATCGGCAGTTTGCCTTAAGAGGCGGAGTTTACTTCCTGGGACTCCCCGGTGCCCGGCCTGTGGTTCAAGGGTATGCCGGCAATCTGCAGTTTTTTAGGATGATGTGTCGCGGGTTCGACTCCCGCCGTGTATGATAACACGTAGCTAAGTGGGTATAGCAATCATTAAAAATGATGACATAACCAAATGTCTCCAGGAAGGAGAAGGGATGCCTTCGCTCCTGCCGAACCTGTTTAAAACAGGGAAAGGCAGTTCTTCTGCGGCCCAGCGCGGCTGCGGATACCGCACAAAATGGGCCGGGCCAGAAATACGGTCAATCCGGATAGGCCGGATGATAAAGTGTTTCCCGTTCGGATGGAGCCTGTACGGAATGCGTGTCAGCGCATTACGGATCGGATCCGGGTAGGGCCGTAACGCCCAGCCCTTCCAGGATGTGCTTAAGCAGAAGCCCGCAGCAGGAGGATGGAGCCGGGCATCCGCCTTTTCCATCAAACAAATTTTACAGATTCATAATAATGAGGGATTCAGATATGATGATAAAGAAATATATAATCAAAGAGCAGGAATGCGGCTACCTGATGAAGGATGGCCGGTTCGTGGAACTGCTGACAGCAGGCAGGTATTCTTACCTGAACATGTTGGGATATGAGGTACAGACAGTGCCTATGACAGGGGAAGTCAAAACATGCGGAATACCGGAGGAAATCCTCATGAAGGATGAAAAGTTTGCCTCCAGGGTAGTGAAGGCAGTGCTGCCGGATGAGTGCATAGCTCTCCGGTTTGTGAATAAGGCGTACAGGGAAGTAATCACAAAGCCTGAGACATTGTACTGGAATGTATTTGAGAAAAATGAATTCCGGCTCATCGACATAACACAGCCTTATATGGAGGATACCCTTCCCCGGATGTATATGGATCTGATGCCATCCAAGTACTATAAGAAAATAGTTATAAAGGACGGAGAGACAGGTCTTTTGTATTTTGACAACCGCTATGAAAAGAAACTGGACACAGGAACCTATTACTTCTGGAATTACGGAAGGGAGGTTACCTGCAAAGTTTTCAACATGAAGATCCAGCAGCTTGACATCTCCGGCCAGGAAATCCTTACCGCAGATAAGGTGGCTGTGCGGTTAAATATAATCTGCAATTACCGGATTACCAATCCGGAGAAGCTGGTTCAGACCGTAGAGGGGGTGGCTTCCCAGCTCTATACCTATGTCCAGCTGAAACTGCGGGAATATGTGGGGCGGTACAGGCTGGATGAGCTCCTGGAACAGAAGGAGGAAATCGGAAGATTTGTGCTGGATAAGCTAAAGGAGTATCAGGAGGAATACTGCGTGGAGATAACCGGGGCAGGTATCAAGGACATTATCCTTCCGGGAGAGATAAGGGAAATCATGAATACCGTGCTGATGGCAGAAAAAAAGGCCCAGGCCAATGTCATCATGCGGCGGGAGGAAGTGGCTTCCACCAGAAGCCTTTTGAACACTGCCAGGCTTATGGATGAAAACCGCACCCTGTTCAAGCTGAAGGAAATGGAGTATCTGGAGAAGATCTGCGACAAGGTGGGCAATATATCCCTTAACGGCGGTAAAGGCGTGCTGGAGCAGCTGGCAGAGCTGGCCGGGGTGCAGGATTAACGGTATACAGGGATAATGGTGTACAGGAATGAGAATGCCGGGTTAATTTAAAAATAATGCAAATCTGCCCAGGTCCATATGCTATAGTACTGACATAAGAGAACGGAGGCCTCCCCGGCCTCCCTCCATAAGCGCCGGTATGCAAATGGCTGAAGCAAGCGGTCTGTAAAACCGTGACCCAGGTGGTGAACATTGTTGGCTCGAATCCAACCCGGCGCATCAGGACTGTTAACAGACAGGTTCCGGGCGTGCCCATACCGGGATAAGGCATGGGCGCGCAATCAGCAGATGTGGCAGAGTGGTCGAATGCGGCTCCCCGCTAAGGAGCAGGCCGGCAGTAACCGGTCCGGAGGTCCGAATCCTCCCATCTGCGTTGACAAATTTGGAAGAAAAAGTGTATACTGATAATCGGAAGGAGAGCATTATGGCAGAAGCAGTGTTTATAAAGGTAAGGTTATATAGTTATGGGAAGTCCGGTGCCGGCAGTTATTCATGCTATGGCAGCGGACGGATTGGTGTAACTGAAAACAGGAACTGCCAAAGCCCGGGATAAGACGAAACGATTCATAAATACTTTTATGAACCTTTAGCGAACATGGTACAAAGGGCCAAAGGCAGGCCCTTTTTTGATGCGGAAGGCGAGGAAGATTCACATGCATCAGACCATGTTTCCATTATTGATTGTTAATATCCTGGAGAATCATGCCACGAAGGAAAGACCTCTTTCCGTTACGGAGATAACAGAGTTTGTCAACAGGGAGTTCGGACCCTTTGCCATGGAAAAGGAACAGCTTATGAACCGGTCCACGGTGACGCGGATTCTGGATGCCATGGAGTTCTGGACCGAGGAAGGAAACCTGCTTAATTTTAAGGTGACGCAGTGCGGTTCAGAGAATAAGAAGCTGTTCTGTCTGGAGCGGCCAAAGGAGTGAAGTGGAGTTCCGGACCGATTTCAGGTGGTAAATGATGAAACATCCGGTAAAACCGCGGAAAATCCGGCTGCAGTGATTTTGAAAATCGGTTTACATACTTCTTGACTTTAACATATTAACTTGTTATACTTTTCCTAAAGTGTGTGCCGGACCCACTGCCGGCACAGCATCCCCACACTTCACAAACAAAAATCCAGGAGGTCGATTGAAATGTCATACGTTGATGAGATTTATGAGAGAGTAGTAGCACAGAACCCGGGTGAGCCGGAGTTTCATCAGGCTGTCAAGGAAGTACTGGATTCCTTAAAGCTGGTCATTGATGCCAATGAGGAAAAATACCGCAGGGAAGGTATTCTTGAACGTTTCACGGAGCCGGAAAGAATTGTATCTTTCAGGGTACCGTGGGTAGATGACAATGGAGCTGTCCAGGTGAACAAGGGATACAGGATCCAGTTCAACAGCGCCATTGGACCATATAAGGGCGGCCTGCGTTTCCATCCATCTGTAAACCAGAGCATCCTCAAGTTTCTCGGTTTTGAGCAGACACTTAAAAACTCCCTGACAGGCCTTCCCATGGGCGGAGGCAAGGGCGGTTCCAACTTCGATCCCAAAGGCAAATCAGACCGCGAGGTCATGGCTTTCTGCCAGAGCTTCATGACAGAGCTGTACCGCCACAT
Source organism: Enterocloster sp. 210928-DFI.2.20 (assembly GCF_020554465.1). Classification (NCBI taxonomy): domain Bacteria; kingdom Bacillati; phylum Bacillota; class Clostridia; order Lachnospirales; family Lachnospiraceae; genus Enterocloster; species Enterocloster sp. 210928-DFI.2.20. Next base: position 154,526 of record NZ_JAJCHK010000009.1, on the reverse strand, counting down.
TGGCAAGGATACGGATATCCCGGCCGGAGATATCGGTGTAGGCGGCAGGGAAGTGGGATACCTCTTTGGACAGTATAAGAGAATCACAGGATTGTATGAGGGCGTACTTACAGGCAAGGGACTTACCTTTGGCGGCTCCCTGGCCAGGACACAGGCAACCGGATATGGCCTGGTATACATTCTGGATGAGATGTTAAAGCACAACGGCAAGGATATGGCAGGCAAAACCATCGTTGTATCCGGTTCCGGCAATGTGGCCATCTACGCAACTGAGAAGGCACAGCAGCTGGGAGCAAAGGTAGTGGCTTTAAGCGATTCCAACGGTTATATCTATGACAAGGACGGCATTCAGCTGGATATTGTGAAGGAAATCAAGGAAGTACGCAGAGGACGTATCAAGGAGTATGTGGAAGAGGTCCCAACCGCAGTGTATACAGAGGGAAGAGGAATCTGGAGCATCCCATGTGACATCGCCCTTCCCTGCGCAACCCAGAATGAGCTGAATCTGGAAGATGCCCAGACACTTCTCGCCAACGGATGCTTTGCAGTGGCAGAGGGCGCTAACATGCCGTCCACCAGGGAAGCCACAGATTTGTTTGTGGAGAAGAAGATTCTCTTTATGCCGGGTAAGGCTGCCAATGCAGGCGGCGTGGCAACTTCCGGACTGGAGCAGAGCCAGAACGCCTTAAGAATGTCATGGTCCTTTGAGGAAGTGGACGATAAGCTTCACACCATCATGGTAAATATTTTTGCAAAGGTATCAGAGGCAGCAGAGCGTTACCAGGTTGCGGGCAACTATGTGGCTGGTGCTAATATCGCCGGATTTGAGAAGGTGGTTGAGGCTATGCTGGGACAGGGCATCGTGTAGTCTGCACTGTATCGCGCAGACGGAATATATAATGTGCGGATTGGATCCCGCAGTCAGGCCATATTGGCTTGTCTGCGGGACTTTTTTACTTTTTTTGGAATGTGGGTATGGAAAAGAGACAGGTCAGGTCTGGTTTATCTTGAAAATCAACAGAAACTGGAAATAATGCATAAAAAACATAGTTTTTACTTTTGTATATTGAATATTTTTAAAACTTGTGTTAATATAATGCTAATACGGATTGTTGACAATCCACAATCCACAATTTACAATCATCAATATATGAAAGGTGAAGAGGAAAAAAAGATGGAAGCACTTATTACACGTACCGAAGGCCTGATATTCGTGATTTTAATCATGGTAGCATTTGCGCTTTGGTTACAGAGATTCAAAGCATTTAAGTCACTGGGGCCGGTTTTGACAGTAGTGGTATTGGGAATTATTCTTTCTAACACCCATGTGGTGCCGATTTCACATGATTTTTACAGTGCGTTGTCTACATACTGCGTGACGCCCGCCATATCTATCTGCCTGCTCAGCATGAATATGCGTGAGCTGAAGAAGCTGAACAGGGAGCCGGTTATTGCTTTGGTATCTGCTATTTTTTCCGTATGCTTTATTGCCATCATACTGGGATTATTCTTTGCCCCAAGGATTACTGAGGGCTGGAAGTGCGCCGGCATGTTTGTAGGCACCTACACAGGCGGAACACCTAACCTGACAGCTATCGCAACCGGTCTGGACTGTTCAAGGGAAACCCTTGCGGCCGCCAATGCAGCTGACTACGTGGTGTCCACCCCCTTAATGGTATTTCTATTCGCGGCTCCGGCTATCTTAAAGGCGTCCAAACGCTGGAACAAGCTGTGGCCTTACCAGTTTACAAAAGAGGAGCTGGACGACGGAGAGGACGAGCCTCTGATGTCCGATAAGAGATGGTCTATCCGGGATATTGCATGGCTTTTGACCATTGGTTTCGGTGTTTCCTTTGTATGTACTGTGATTGCACAGTCCATTTTTCCGGATACCTTCTGGAAAGCGGGAAGGCTGCTGATTCTTACCACGGTATCCATTGGCCTGGCACAGTTAAAGCCTGTCCAGAAGCTGCGCGGAAATCTTGACCTGGGTCTGTTTATTTCCCTGACCTTCCTTGCAACCATTGGATTTGCTGTGGATTTACAGCAGTTTATCGGTTCCGCGCTAATGATGACACTGTATGTACTGTTTATGCTGATTGGATGTATCGTACTGCACCTTATTATCTGCCGCATATTTAAGATTAAGTATGAATATGTAATCCTGTCCATGGTGGGATGTATTGTAGACGGGCCAACCTCATCCCTGACCGCGGCGGGCGCAGACTGGAAATCCCTGATTAACGTCGGCTTAATCATGGGTGTAATAGCCGGAGCCTGCGGAAACTATGTGGGCATCTTTGTATCCTATGTCATCAAGGGTATATGCGGCCTGTAAACATGATGAAAGGCGAAAGCCTCAGACAAACTCCGGCGCTTGTGATCCAAGGTGCCGGAGTTTTGCCATTTTTTCAGACAATATGTTTACCGTGGGATTTTCTTATGATACTATTATTTTGTGACAGAATACACTGGAATTGTTGTGGGATTATGAAAAGGAATTGCTTTTATGGGAAAATTAACGTATCAGACACTGCGTGAAAATGTGGTGGACGTCATTCGTATGAAAATATTCAACCACGAGCTGGCGCCGGGAATGAGAATTATTGAACAGGATATTTCGGACGAACTTGGGGTGAGCCGCGGGCCGATCCGGGAGGCTTTAAGACAGCTGGAACAGGAAGGCCTGGTGGAATATGTGAGAAATGTGGGGTGTTCGGTGAAAAATATCACCCTGGAGGACATTTACGAGATTTATCTGCTGAGGGCCACCTATGAGATTTTGGCAGTAAAGCTGTGCAGGGGAGTGTTTTCAGAGACTGCCTTTGCCGAGATGGATGCTGCATTGGAATCCATGAAGGACTTAAAGGAAACGGATTATAACAAATCCATTGCCTGTGATAACATGCTTCATGAGGCCATCATACGTTCCACCGGCTTACCGCGGCTGATTAAGGGATGGACGGACTTAAACTATGGAAATGCCATCAATTATTATGCGGGCAACCCTGACAGCCGGGCCATGATAGAACGCCAGTACCCCATCCACAAGGAACTGGTGGACGTGTGCCGCACCGGAAATACGGAGGAAATATGCAGGGCCATATCAAACCATTATATGAAGACAATCAGACGGCGGCTGAAGGAGCAGGGTATGCCGGAAGACCATTTTAAGTTTTCAATTGATGTGATTGATGGCTGGGTGTGAGGCTGGGAGAGAAGATTGGACAGCCGCAGAAAACAGAAGAGAGGGAGAATCCTGATGACGGTTTGAGAAGTACCTGTCATCAGGATTTTTTTGTGGAACAATAAGAAGGTGTATTCTGCCCTGTGATTTGGTAAACCATGTTGTTGTGAATAGTGACATGGTATCCGGGTGAAACAGGGAAAATAAGGCACAATTATGTATAAAATAATTGCGCATCACAGGAATGAGCATCATATTGCACAAAATATGGGCCCTATTTGAATTGAAATACACATGTCCGGCCTTTATAATGCAGGTATGGAGAAGATACATGAGCGCGCGTGTAACTTTAATATTAATTAATGAGGAGTACCAAATCATGACGGGAGATATTGTATACAAGGACCTGATTCAGCTGGATTTGGATGTGAGAAACACAGACGAATTATTTGAAGTAATGTCCGGGCGGCTTATGGAATTGGGATATGTGACAGGGGATTTTCTTGAAAGCATAAAGGAAAGAGAGAAGGAATATCCCACGGCCCTTCCCATAGAGCCATATGCAGTGGCTATACCCCATACAGACCCGGAATGCATTAAGAATGCATTTATTGCCTGTATCCGCCTGAAGGAACCGATTCCATGGAGGGAGATGGCTGCCAACGAGGTAGTCCATATGGTGCGGTTTGTATTTCTGCTTGGTTTTAAGCAGGAGGCGGTGGGGGATGCCCATGTGGAACTGCTTCAGATACTGGTAAACAATTGCCAGAGACCTGATTTTATGGAAAGGCTGAGGCAGGCTGCTAATATAGAAGCATATTTTAATCTGGTATTATCAATGGAAGGTATAGGGTGAACATATGAAGAGAATTATAGTTGCATGTGCAAATGGAGTTGCCACGTCACAGGCTGTTGCCAGTAAGGTAAACCGTCTGCTTAAAGAGAGAAAGGTGGACGCGGTGGTGGACGCGGTTAATATCAAGTCCCTGGACAGGGATATAAAAGACTGTGTGGCTTATATAACCATCACAAAGACGGTAAAGGAATATCCGGTACCTGTTATCAACGGAATCGCGTTCCTGACAGGGGTCAGGCAGGAAGATGAACTGAAAAAGCTCATTGATGCGGTCAACAAAAGCTGATAGGGAGAAGGAGGGGAAAGTATGCAGGTATTAACAAATGTTGTTAATTTCTTTTTGGGATTAGGGGCTCCCATATTTGTACCGATTATAATGATTGCCGGCAGTATAATGGTGGGGATGAAGATAAAGGACGCGATTTCATCCGGCATCACACTTGGCGTGGCATTTACGGGCATGAATCTTCTCATATCCTTTATGAAGGACAGCATAACCCCGGCCGCCCAGGCCATCATGACCTCTACGGGAATCTCGCTGCCCATTGTTGACGGCGGATGGAGCACCATGGCTACCATATCATGGGCATGGCCCTATGCATTTCTCATGTTTCCGCTTTTGATAGCAGTCAATGTAGTGATGATACTTCTCAACAAGACAAATACCATCAACGCAGATTTATGGAATGTATGGCTTAAGATATTTACGGCAGTTGCCGTGGTATCCATTACTCATAGTGTGATTCTGGCCTTTGTGATTGCGGCGGTTCAGATTATACTGGAACTTAAATCTTCGGACGCACATCAGCACCGAATTGAAAAGCTTACAGGAATTCCGGGTGTGTCAGTGACCCATGCTACGTTATTCTTTGGAGCTATTTTATACCCGATTGCCCTTGTTTTAAGAAAAATTCCGGGACTTAACAGGGAATTTGACACGGATATGTTAAAAGACAAGGTTGGTATTTTTGCGGAAAACCATGTGATGGGATTTATATTGGGCTGCCTGTTTGGAATTCTCGCGAAGTATTCCCTGGCCCAGATTCTTACCACAGGAATCAAGGCTGCAGCTGCCATGACGCTGTTCCCGGTGGTGGCCAAATATTTCATGCAGGCCTTGTCTCCCATTTCTGAGGCGGTCAGCGCTTTCATGAATAAAAAGTTTGAAGGAAAGACTCTGATTGTAGGTCTGGACTGGCCTATCCTTGGCGGCTGTAATGAGATATGGCTGGCTATCCTTTGGAGCATACCGTTTATGCTGATTTATTCCATGGTGCTGCCGGGCAATGAAATCCTTCCCTTTGCAGGTCTTATGAGCGCATCCCTGGCATTGCCGGCGTTTCTGGTGACAAGAGGAAACCTGCTTCAAATGTCTATCCTCTGCGTCATCGGCGCTCCGGTGTTCCTGTGGGTGGGGACTGCCTTTGCTCCATTCATGACAGAGTTAGCCATCGCAACAGGCAGTATTGACCTTCAGGCGGGAGAGCTGATCAGCAACAGCCTGATTAATGGTCCTGTATTTACGTATTCTATTTCCCATCTGTTTATGTTTTTAAAAGGTAATTTCATGCCTTTGATTATATTTGCAGTCTGGCTGGCAGGGTTTATTTTATATTACCGTGATTTAATGCGTGAGGCCAGGGAAGACGCGGCTCTGGAGGCTGGGAATGCCAAGGCGGGACAGTAAGCAATCGAATTGACGAGGTGATATCGTGTATCTGGATAGCAGAAGTTATATGATTTTTCAGGAGATTGTAGATAATTCATCAGCTACAGGCAAGGGGCTGGAGGAAAAGTTCCATCTTACGAGAAAGCAGCTCAGCTATAGCTTTGACAAAATCAATGACTATCTTAGGGATAACGGCCATCCGGAGATTAAGCGGCTGAAGACCGGGTACTTTATGGTGCCCGGTCCGGTGGCTGAGCATTATTCCGCCAAAGAAGCAGCAATCACCAAGTCCTCCTATACCTATTCGGACGAGGAGCGGGCATATTGGATTGAGCTACGGCTGCTCTGCCATGAGGATGAGCTTTCCACCTATCATTTTACAGAGGAGCTTCAAATCAGTAAAAACACGCTGCTCAGTGACTTCAAGAAGGTACAGGAACGGGTAAACAGATTCAGTTTGGAGCTGGCATATAACAGGAAGGAAGGGTACCGCCTTTACGGAAGTGAATATCACAAAAGAGAGCTTTTGACACATGCCCTCAGAAAGCTTCTGAACATGCCGGGCGGTGAGGAGAACCTGAACCGTATATACGGAATCAGGGAGGAAGGGGTAAAGGAGCTCAGGGCAAATATCGAGGAGATAGAAAATAAGCTTCAGCTTCAATTTACAGATGAACGTCTGAAGGAGCTTCTGTATATTTTTTATTTTACACTGATTCGGATTAAAAATGAAAAGACCGTGGAAGCCATGGACCGGTACCGCCTGGTAACCACCACCAAAGAATATTCCGTGGTGGCTGCCTTTGCAGATAAGTACAGGATAAAGGATGAAAATGAGATCGTAAATTTTGCAGTTCAGATACAAATTTCAAAGGTCCATAACAGGGTCCATGAAGATATAGGGAATCTGGAGCTGCTCAGGGACGCGGGCATGCACATGCTGGAACGTTTTGAGTCCATCAGCTGTGTACGGCTGGACGGAAGGGCGGAATTTTTGGAAATCCTTTATCAGCACATGAAGCCTGCCGTGTACCGGATCTGGTATGGATATCATGTGGAACCGGATATCACGGACATGATACTGCCAAAATACCAGTATCTTCATGAAATCGTGAGAAAGGCCGTAAGGCCCTATGAAGTGTATCTCACATGTACTTTTCCGGACCCTGAGCTTGTGTATATTACGGTTCTCTTTGCATCATGGCTTCATAAGGAGGGAAAACTGATTCAGGTCCAGGAAAAAGAGAGGGCCGTGGTGGTGTGTACCAATGGTCTTACCGTATCGCAGTATCTCTTTGTGTCTCTGTCAGAGCTTCTGCCTGAGATTGAATTTTTAGAGTGCCTGTCCTTAAGGGATTTTTATGAATATGATAAGGATTTTCAGATAGTGTTCTCCACCGTAAGGCTGGAGACAGATAAAAAACAGTTTGTGGTGTTTCCTTTTGCCAATGATATTGCCAAGAAATCATTCAGGGAAAAGGTATTGGATAACATACGGGTTTCGGAGGGAGAGGTAAAGCTTCAGAGCCGTCTGCCCTTCCTGCTGCCGGACGAGAGGATTCAGATTACCCGGGAAATGCCCGACTGGCAGAATGCAATCCGTATGGCATCAGCGCCGCTGCTGGACAATGGTTTTATTAACAGGAATTATATTGAAAAAGCCATTGATATGGTGGAAACGGATAAACGGTTCATCATGATTGCAGACGGCGTGATTATCGCCCATGCAGGTGTGGATGACGGTGTTTACAGCATGGGCATGGCGCTGCTTAAGCTTCCTGAAAAACTGTCCTTTAACGGATATATGGATGCTGATATCATCGTTGTGCTGGCCACACCGGATAAGACCAGACACTTGCCCGCACTCTACCAGCTGTTCGATTTGCTGGAGGACGAGGGTAATATAAGCGCCATGCGGAGGGCGCAGGACGCACATGAGATTGCCAGGCTGATACGAAAATATATTTGAATTAACAGCCATTAAAATAATAGGAACCATAGAGGGGAGAAAATCATATGTCACAGGAAACAATACAAAGAGCAATACAAAAAGCAAAAGAGCAGGTCATGTGGGGATGCAGGACCATGGTGGACAAGGGGTATGCATTGGGTACAGCCGGCAATATCAGCGCCAGGGTGGAGGGAGAACCATTGTTTGTCATTACCCCGTCAGCCAGACCGTATCTCACGATGAAGCCGGAGGACCTGGCTGTGGGGGATATGGATGGAAATGTGGTGTCGGGACCCTATAAGCCTTCCATTGAATTTTCCATGCATCTGGGTATTTATAAGGAAAGACCGGAGGTTAACTGCATCGTGCACACACACTCCAAATTTGCCACGGCTGTCAGCGCCATGGACGGTGTTGAGAAGGTGCCGGTCATTGACATTGAGGGCGTGGTGTATCTGGGCGGGGAGATACTGGTGGCCCCGTTTGCACCTCCAGGATCCGGTGAGCTGGCAGCGCATGTAAGGAATACTATTGGGACAAACGCAGGCCTGCTCATGGCCAGCCATGGCGCCATCGGCACAGGTCTTACCATGGAAGATGCCATGATATCCAGCGACAATGTGGAGAGGGCCTGTGAAATGTATCTGGCAATCCTGGGGGCAGGGCGCCAGGTAAGGAAACTGCCTGAGGATTATATGGAAATGGCAAAGAAAAAGTCGCTGGTAAGAAGAAATGTAGTTTTATAGAATCAGGAGGGGCATATGGAAAGAAAGGTTGCGGTAATCCATACCACAGTTGTTACCTGCGATGGCATCAACAGCAGGCTTAAGGCGCTGGTACCGGACGCCGAGGTGATGAACATTGTGGATGATAGTCTTTTAAATGATGTGAAAAAGGAAGGAATGCTGACAAAGGAGGTTACCAGGCGGCTTTTAACATATGCTCTTGAGGCACAGGACTGGGGAGCAGAGCTGATTCTTAACGCCTGTTCCTCGGTGGGGGAGGGAGTGGATGTCATAAGACCCCTTTTAAAGATTCCTTACCTTAAAATTGATGAACCAATGGCCCGCAGTGCAGTGGAAAAGGGTGAAAAAATAGCTGTATACGGCACGGTGAAAACCACGCTGGAGCCAAGTGCGAGGCTCATAAGCCATATTGCAGAAGCAGAGAAAAAGAAGGTTGTGGTGGATTCCTATTTGGCTTCCGATGCGTTTGAAGCGCTGACAGTGGAGAAGAATCAGGAAAAGCATAATCAGATACTGGAAGCGCTGATTCGGGATACGGGGAAACAGTATGATGTTCTGGTCCTGGCACAGGCCAGCATGAGCGTATTGATTCCATGTCTGGCAGATATCACAAAACCAATCCTGAGCAGCATGGATTCAGGTGTGGAGGCAGCCGCCAAGGCGTTAAAGGGTTTATAAGAGAGGTTAAAGTATGATATTAGGATGTGTGGCAGATGATTTCACAGGGGCCAGCGATGCCGCCTCCTTTCTTCAGGCAGGAGGCGCAAATGTGATACTCAGCAACGGGATACCTGAGAGGGAGGATGAGGATATCTTGGAAGCCCAGGCAGTGGTCATAGCACTGAAAACCAGAACCTGTCCTCCCGGCGAGGCGGTGGACCGGAGCATGGCTGCCTTTTCCTGGCTGAAGGCCCATGGGGCACGTATGCTGTATTTTAAATATTGTTCCACCTTTGATTCCACGGAAAATGGAAACATAGGCCCGGTTCTGGATGCAGCCCTAGAACGGTGGGACATACCGTACACGCTTTTATGCCCTGCTCTGCTGGAAAATGGAAGAAGCGTGAAGGATGGTAAGCTGTATGTCAATGGAGTACTGCTGGAAGATAGTCCGATGAAGGATCACCCTCTGAACCCAATGAGGGATTCCAGGCTAAAGTACCTGATGGAGAGGCAGAGCCGCTACCCCTGCTTTAACCTGGGTGCAGGTGAACTGGAACGGGGGTTCAGGCCTTACGAGAAACCAGGGCATTATTACCTGATCCCGGATTATTATGAAGAGAAGCACGGGAGAATGATTGCTAAACAATACGGGAATCTTCCGCTTTTGTCAGGCGGATCCGGTCTGCTCAGGATGATTGCCCGTACATGGGAACCGGATGAGGAGAGGAATGTTCTCACACCGTCCCGTTGTGCGGCCCCTGTCATACTGGCTGGAAGCTGTTCTGAGGCTACCAGGACACAAATCAGGTATTATGAGTCAAAGGGAGGTGCTTCTTTGCGTATCCATCCCCTCCGGTTTGTGCAGGGAATCCAGACAATGGAACACATCAGGGCATTCCTGGAAGAAAATAAAGATCAGGCAGCGCTGGTGTACACTTCAGCGCCGCCTGATGAGGTAAATCGTATAAAAGCAGAGTGGAGGGAGTCATATCCGCCACTGGAACATTATAACGAGGAACTATTGGCCGGTACAGCCGCCTATGCCTTGGAATCTGGAAGAAAAAGAATCATAGCAGCAGGAGGGGAGACGTCAGGCGCCGTTATGCAGAAGCTGGAAATGCACACCTTTCATATCGGACGGTCCATTGCTCCGGGGGTTCCGGTTATGTATCCTGCGGAACAGGAAGGGATGGAGCTGATTCTTAAGTCCGGCAATTTCGGCCAGGAGGATTTCTTTATCCGGGCTGCAAGGGACATCTGAGCCGCCCTTAATGCGTCAGGCCGCCAATCTGTCAGGCTGCCAATTCGCCAGGCCGCCAATCCGCCAATCCGCCAGGCCGCCAATCCGTCAGGCTGCGATTAGTCCGCCGTCTCCGCCCCGCAGTTCATCTCTTCTTCCATACCCCGCATTCTGCGGAGCTCCCTGGTAACAAATACCAGGGCCAGGAGGGCAGCCATTAAATCAGCAACCGGTGCAGAGTACATCACGCCCTCAATACCGAGGAACATGGGAAGGACCACAATCAGGGGCAGAAGGAAGATAATCTGCCTGGTAAGGGAGATGAAGATACCCTTTGCCGCCTTTCCGATGGACGTAAAGTAATTAGCCGTGATAGGCTGGAGCCCGTTTAAAAATGTGAAGAACAGGAATATGCGGAAGTATTGTTCCGCAAAGTGAAAGTATTCCTCGCTGCCTGAGCCAAAGATGCCGATGATTTGCCTGGGTATCAGCTGGAAGCACAGGAAGGACAGGGTGGAAATCATGGTTGCGATGAGCACAGCTTTCAGATAAGCCTCTCGGACCCGCCTGAATTTTCTGGCGCCGTAGTTAAAGCTGACAATAGGCTGTAATCCCTGGGACAGACCGATGACCAGGGAGAAGAATATCATGTTCACCTTGGTTATGATGCCTGCGCAGGCCAGGGGAATCTCACTTCCATAATGGGATTGAGCACCGTAATAGCGAAGGATGTTGTTCATTACAATCTGCACCACCATCATGGCCATCTGGTTAAAGAAGGGGGCCATACCCAGGGCTGCAATGGCCTTCATATGGGATGGAACAGGCACAAGAGAGCCCAGGGACAGGCGCACGGTCTTAAACCGGGTCAGGTATACAATGACCATGATGCCGGATATGATCTGCCCGATGATGGTAGCCAGTGCGGCCCCCGCCATCCCCATGTGGAAGCCGAAGATAAACAACGGGTCCAGTATGGTATTGAGGACGGCGCCTGTGAGAGTACACATCATGGAAAAACGGGGACTGCCGTCTGCGCGGATCAGGTTGGAGCCGCCTGTGGTCAGGATAAGGAATGGAAATCCAAGGGACGTGATGCCGGTATAGGTCAGTGAATAGTCCAGAACATCCGGAGTGGCCCCAAATACAATCATAAGCGGTTTCAGGAAAAGCCTGACCGTGAGACATAGGAGGATTCCAATGGCAGCCAGCATAAATACAGCGTTGCCTGCATAACGTGTGGCTTCCTCTTTTTCGCCGCTGCCAAGGGACAGATTAAAATTGGCAGCCCCGCCGATGCCGCACATCAGGGAGATGGCAGTACAGGTGATGGTAAGGGGAAAGGCCACGTTGGTGGCAGCATTTCCCAGCATACCCACGCTTCTTCCTATGTAAAACTGGTCTACAATGTTATACAGGGCGCTGACCAGCATGGCTATGATGCTGGGTATGGCAAATCGGGCCAAAAGCTGGTTCACGGGCAGAATACCCAGTGGATTTTCTTGAGTTGATGAAGATTTCATAAGCTACCTCGTCTTTCGTAAATAAAAGAAGACTCCCTGTCAGTTTGCGAATGACAGGGAATCACATGTATCATTGGTATAATTATACTACCCGATTCCTCCAAATACAATTCCCAAAACAAAGACCGCAGCCGTTAAACCGCAGAACAGATAGGATGTCATGAAAGAAAACCAGGGTCCTATGGGACGCAGACGGCCTTTTTCCACTTCTTTTTTCGCATAGTCCGATCCAAATACCCAGAAAAACATGATACCGGCCAAACCTGCTCCAAGAGGGCAGATATAGATGGATACAAAATCCATCCACCCGGATACAATGCCCTGGATGCACAGTCCGATGGCCAGGGCGGCAGCCGTTATTACGGAGACAGATGTCCTGCGGCTGAGCTTAAACTGCTGCTGTAAAGCGGCAATGGGGGCCTCGAACAGATTAATCAGGGAGGAGATCCCGGCAAACAGTACGGCTGTGAAGAACACGATAACCAGGACACGGCTTCCGGGCATGGATTTAAAAAGGTTGGGAAGGTAAATGAAAATCAGTCCGGGTCCGCCTTCATCCAGCCCGGAACCCGCAGTTGCCATGGCCGGGATGATGACAAGAGCAGCAAGCAGGGCTGCCAGGGTGTCAAAAAGGGCTACCTTCCATGCTGCATTGGTCACATCTTCCCGGTCATCCAGATAGGAGCCGTAGATTAAGGTGCCGTTTCCTGCCAGTGACAGTGAGAAGAACGCCTGTCCCAGGGCGAATACCCATGTCATGGGATCTGCCAGGCCTTTAAGGTCAATCCGGAAGATATAGCGGTATCCATCCGCGGCAGAGGGCTGGAACGCCATGTAGACAGCCAGTCCCAGGAATAAGAGGAAGAATAGGGGCATGATTATTTTGTTGATTTTTTCAATACCGCCGGATATGCCCAGTACCATGATGATAAAGGTGATAACCAGTCCAACAGTCTGCCAGAAATTATTTCCGAAGGCTCCGGCCATGGAACTAAAAGCAAGGGTAAAGCCGTCCACATCGCCGGGAGCCAGTGTAGTGCCGGTCAGGGAACCCGCGCTGTAGCGGAGGATCCAGCCCACAATGACAGAGTATCCGATAGCCAGGGCCAGGGAGCCCAGAACCGGGATATATCCGATGGCTTCTCCCAGACGCCGTCCTTTTCCCCTGCTGGCCATGGCCTGGCCAAAGGCGCCTATAGGTCCGGAGCGGGCGGCGCGGCCGAATGCCATTTCCCCGATAACGCCGGAAAGGCCTATCATAATGACAAAGAGGAAATAGGGAAGCAGAAAGGTTCCGCCGCCGTATTTGGAGACTCTGGCGGGAAACATCCATATATTGCCCATTCCAACGGCGGAACCGATGCAGGACAGGATAAATCCCCAATTTGTTTTCCAGGAATCCCTTTGAGTGTCAGTTGAGTTAATCACGTAAAACCTCCAAAGTTGGTGTATGTAGTCCGCTGCTCCGCATACAGTTCAGCATGCGAGGCAGCGTCGTGTTTTATCTTTTATTTCTGGTTCTGTACAAACTGCTTATCAAACTCAGGATTGAAGTAGTAAAAATTCTTTTCATCCAGCTTGGACTTTATCTTTTCCAGCGCCTCCCCGAAACGCTGGAAATGCACGACTTCCCTGGCCCGGAGGAATTTAAGGGGTTCTCTTACCTCCGGGTTTTCAATGATGCGGATCAGGTTGTCATACGTGGTCCTGGCCTTCTGTTCTGCCGCCAGGTCCTCATGAAGGTCTGTGATGGCATCGCCTTTGGACTGGAATTCGCAGGCATTAAAGGGAACACCTGCAGCAGCCGTAGGCCAAAGAGCCGTGGTGTGGTCGATATAATAGGCGTCAAAGCCTGCTGTCTTGGCCTGTTCCGGGGTCAGATTCTTGGTCAGCTGATAGATAATGGCGCAGATCATTTCCAGATGGGCAAGCTCTTCTGTGCCAATATCTGTCAGCAGTCCGCCCACTTCCTTGCATGGCATAGTGTAACGCTGGGAAAGATAACGCATGGAAGCAGCTAATTCGCCGTCAGGACCGCCGAACTGGCTGATAATCAGGGACGCTGTCTTGGGACAGGTCTGGGTAATTTTTACGGGAAATTGTAACCGTTTTTCATAAGTCCACATGGTCAGACACCTCCTTATTTTAATGTTCCGGGCAGTCCCATGGCAGAGGTCCGTCTGACCAGGTAAAATGCTTCTGGCCGGGATACTTGGTATGGGATTCGGACTTGTTATTGGTTTCAGGGCAGACACAGTTCAGGGTAAGGGGTTCATATTCCTTGGCAAAGGAATCCAGAAGCTGTTTTCTCTGGGCCATGGCCTGGCTGAACGCGTCTAATGCCTGGCCGTCTGTTGGGTGGGTATCCAGAAACAGGTTCAGGTCATTGACAACAAAACTTATCTCATTAATCTGCTGAAGCAGCTGGCAGCGGTCAGGCATTTTTTTCACCTCCTACTATAAAAAACGGCAGATCCAGGCAGGGAAAAATAGTTCCCTGTTTCAGGGCTTTGGATGGCTCATAAGGTGTTTCCCAGGGCTGCATGGGAACAGTGGCAATGGCCAGCTGTACTCCTGGTCCGGGAGCGGGAAGCTCTTTGCTGCACCCGCATTGTGATGCAGGAACTTTGGCGTCGCAATTGCATAAATTCATATGATTCACTCCTTTCTGTTGATTGGCCTTGTACAGGCTTCATGATTAGTATGAGCCTGATGCGTTTTTTTAGGTTATTTAAAAACTGTCAGTATATCCAGAAATCGTCGGAGTGTTTTTAAATGGGATTTTTTGCTGAATCCGTATTTCTAAAGTTGAACGTGCAGTATGTTTTTCCGGTTGTATCGGCAGCAGAAAGATAGAGTGAATCCTGATTTAGAATTGATTGAGAACAAGCGCAGAAGCAAGAATTTCTAATACTGGCAGTAAATGAATGTTTGATTGTCCCTGCCTTTCAACATAAAATTTTTAAAAATTAGGCTATGTTAAAGTAGTTCGGTGCCCGGACTTGCGTCCTGAGCACCGATGTATCTGCAGTCTGACATGATACAGGTATCATGTCTCATGTTTCCCGCCTGCTGTATGGGGCGCTGTATTCCCCTTACCGCTCGGCAGTCTGCTGTTCCCCGCGTATCCGGCACACCGCACGGCCCTCCTGGGCATCCAGGGTCAGTGTGGCACCGGACCGGCTTACATCATGGATCTTTACAATGTCAGCCAGTTCCTGGGATTCGCCGGGCAGAATATCCTTCAGCACCTCAGGATATCTGGTGAGGAGTTCAGGGCGGTACAGCCTGGTCTTGCTGTTGTCATTGATGGCGCCGTAATACACATCTGCCTCCACCATGTCCTGGAACATGTGGCTGCCGTAGGAAAGATCCGGGTGGTAGCCTGCCTTTCCGTAAGCCACCTCGCAGATGGCGCTGAACTGGCTGATTTCCGCATAGACCACGGGTACGCCTAATTCAGGGGACGAGGTTCCGATGCGGCCGGGCACCAGCAGCATCAGCTTCTTATCCGTATCCTCAAAATGCTGGTTGATGCGGCTGATTAAACGGGCCACGTCCGGCTTCTTGGCATATTCGTATTCATAGTATTTCTGGGGATCCACCCACACAATGTAGTCGATGGGTTCCTCCTTGGACCGGCGCATGGACGTTCTGCGCACGTCAAAGAGAAATTCGTGGTCCACGCCGTCCGGTATATGTACCTGCTCGGATTTGGCGGTCTGAAGGGGACGGCATTGCAGCAGGTTCAGCCTCCATATGCCTTCCTCCGGACTGGTGACGGCAAACTCCACATCCACCGGGCGTTCATATTCTTTCTCCAGCATCTTCATGAGGGTGCGCATCATCCGTATGAACTCCAGATTGTCCACCAGGCCCTGGCAGTCCCCAAAATAGATGGTTCTGTATATATGGCGCTCGGCCAGCATGTCCTCGGCATCCGTATCCCTGCTCAGCACCATTTTCTTCTGCCATTTGGGAAAAAGGTCCAGTATTTTTTCCAGGGACTTGGTACAGAGCGACTTGGTTCCAAAATCCAGGACATCCACCTTGCGCTGGGAAAATTTGTGGCGTTCAGCCAGGGTGGTCCTTAAGTTGGCCTGCGCCCTGTCAAGACCGATAAGACGGGGGTAATCGCCGGGCGTCCTCTCCACAGCCCTGGTCCCCAGCCCCATGACCATGCGCAGCATTCCTGCTTCCGGGTTCAGGTGCTCCATCCATTTATAAGGGTTATAGGAACAGCCCATACCGGCAGCCACCGGCATATAGAGGTCGCCGTACTGCTGCCCGGCCACCTGCTGAATCAGCAGGGCCATCTGTTCATCCACATCCAGCAGGTGGCGTTTCCTGCGGTATTCAATGGCCTGTTCGTTCATGGTGCTGGCGTATACGCGGCGGATGGCTTCCTCCAGTTCCTCCATCCGTTCCTCCTTGGTGCCCTGGTTCATACAGAAGATGGATTCGTATTTGCCGGAGAATGCATTGCCGTATCCGTCCTCCATGATGCTGCTGGAACGGACAATGATTGGGGTGGTCCCGTAGTGGTCCAGCATATCGCTCAGCTCTTCACGTATATCTTTGGGCAGGGAACCGCCCCGCAGCCGTTTGGTCAGTTCCTCGGTCTCCTTAAAATGTTCCTTTTCCAGACGGTGTCTGGCCTTTAACTCCGCACAGCGGTTATATACCAGATACCGGTAGAAAACATCCGTGCCGATGAAAAAGGAGTTATGGGGTTCCACATGCCCTGCGTACTCCGGCATGTTGAGTTCAATCAGCTTCCTGGCAACCAGCAGGCCGCAGGCCTTGCCTCCAATTACGCCCCCGCCGATTTTGCGCATCCAGACCCTGCGGAAATCCTCCTCTGTGAAATGCTTCAGTATCAGCTGTTCCATGTGGCTCTCCGTGGTCATGAGCCGGTTGCAGATACATTTTTTTTCTTCCCTTGTCAGGTTTTCCTTTTTAAGGATTTCTGGCCATCCAACCATTTTTCTTACCCCCTTCTGTATTTTTATTTGCTGAAAAAATGACACTTATAACACTTATAAGCATATGATTATACATACTTCTCCGAGTTTTTCTCAATGCCCGGAATTGCCATTTTGATAAATTCAATCATGCTCCGGGTCAGGTATTTATTTTTTTTATAATACAGGTAAACATCTCTTACTGCCTCGGGGTCGTCAATCTTATAATATATGATATCCGGGTTTTCCGGAAGGCATTTGACCACGGTGTCGCTGACAAATGAGGCGCCCATGCCGTACTCTGTCAGGTGATAGGTGGTTAAGAGCTGGTTCAGCTTTAAGGTATAGTTTAACTGGATTCCTGCCCGGCCAAGTATGGCGTCCACACGTTCCCTGGTATCATTGTGGGACCGCAGCATGACAAAGGGCTCATCCTTGAACTTCTTTAGGGATACGGCCGGAAAGGTATCGTTCTGGTGAAGGCAGCGCTTTATGTCGGAAGCCTTAAGCTGGTATTTTACCGCTCTCCGGTTGCTGTCAAAGGAGGAGGGAACAGCCAGCAGCAGGCGTTCCTCCATGAAGCGCTCCTTTTCGTAGATGCCCGCGTCCAGCAGATAGTTGTCTATGATAATGTCCAGTTCCCCGGCAAAGAGCTTTTGCTCCAGCAGCGGGGTGTGTCCCTCAAACAGGTTCAGCTTCACGTGAGGGTAGGCCCTGCGGAACTTATCAATGATGGGTGGAAAAATGAAGGATGAGAAGAGATAGGTCCCGCCCACGGACAGACGGCCTGTTTTCAGTTCCTGGAGATTGCCCACATAGTAGGCGAACTCATTTTCCAGGTCCATGATTTTCTCGGCGGTCTTGATGTATTTCTTGCCGCATTCCGTCAGCTGGATGGGGCTGGTGCTCCGGTCAAAGAGGGGCATGCCTATCTTTGTCTCAATCTTCTTAATCATGGAACTGAGGGCCGGCTGGGATATGTAAAGGTTCTCAGCAGCCTTGGAAAAGCTCTGTTCCTTATAGACTTCGTATACGTAATTCATCCCGCTGAACATAGCTGCACCTCCTATAAGTTTTTGATTATATGTTTTATTCAAATATAAATATTTGTTTTTATTCTAGGATATTTTTATAATAAAGGCAAGAACAAATATATCTGACTAATGTTTGATGCGGAGGCCATGAATGAGACATGTAACGGAATATTCCAAACAGGAACTGAATGATATGTTAAAAGAGCTTACCATACAGTTCCAGGAAGCCAAGAAATTGAATTTAAAACTGAATATGGCCAGGGGAAAACCCGCAGCAGCCCAGTTGGATATGAACATGGGCCTGTTGGAGTTTCCAGAGGGCTGTACGCTGGAGGACGGTACAGATGCAAGGAATTACGGCGTTTTAGAAGGGATTCCTGAATGCAGGCGTCTGTTGGGCCAGCTTTTGGGCCTGAAGCCGGACCAGATTATAATAGGGGGTAATTCCAGCCTGAATCTGATGTTTGACACCATGGCGTTCCACTGTCTTTTCGGAACACAGGGAGAAAAGCCATGGAGCTTCTATGCATATGAGGGCAGTCCTGTGAAATTCCTTTGTCCGGTCCCGGGGTACGACAGGCATTTCCAGATTTGCGAGGAGCTGGGAATCCAGATGATTCCGGTCCCGCTTCTGGAGGACGGACCTGACATGGAGATGGTGGAAGCCATGGTAAGGGAGGATGCTTCCATCAAGGGAATCTGGTGCGTTCCCCTTCATTCCAATCCTCAGGGAGTATGCTACAGCGACCGGGTGGTGGACCGCCTGGCGTCTATGGAAACGGCTGCCCCGGATTTCAGGATATTCTGGGACAATGCCTACGGTGTGCACCATATTTACCAGGAAGTGCCCCTCAAAAATATCCTGGATGCATGTGAGGCCGGCGGTCATCCAAACAGGGCTTACTATTTCTTCTCAACCTCCAAGATAACATTTCCGGGGGCAGGTATTTCCCTTATTGCTTCAGGACCGGACAACATGAAGGAGTTTAAGGGCCATATGTCCTCACAGACCATTGGACATGACAAGCTGAACCAGCTAAGGCATGTGCAGTATTTCAAAACGCCGGAAAACATCCGCGCCCATATGGCGGATCTGGCAGAGGTGCTGAGGCCCAAATTTGACATGGTGTTAAACCGTCTGGAGGAGGAACTGGAAGGCAGCGGACTGGCAGTGTGGAGCCGTCCGAAGGGAGGCTATTTCATCTCCCTGGACACGCTTGCAGGATGTGCAAAGCGTACCGTGCAGCTGGCTAAGGAGGCAGGTGTCACGCTCACAGGCGCAGGCGCAACCTATCCCTACAAGAGGGATCCGCAGGACAGAAATATCCGCATTGCTCCCACCTATCCCACGCCGGAGGAGTTAAAATCAGCCATGGACATATTTATTCTGTGCGTTAAGATAGCGGGAATCGAGTCAGTGGTGAATCAGGGGAACTAAGTATTGGGATACTATAAACAGGCAGCAGCCGGGCAGAAAAGGAGAACAGGTATGGAGAAACTATATAATCCTTATGATAATGTGTTAAAGGTAGTAAAGGAAGCAGCCGATATACTGGGCTATACGGACAGTGACATAGAGGCCATTAAGTACCCGGAGAGGGAACTTAAGGTTGCGATTCCGGTGCGGATGGACGATGGGACAACGAAGGTATTTGAGGGATACAGGGTGCAGCACTCCACATCCCGCGGACCGGCCAAGGGCGGAGTGCGTTTCCATCCTGCGGTAAATCCTGACGAGGTCAGGGCCCTGGCAGCCTGGATGACATTCAAGTGCGCAGTGGTGAATATTCCTTACGGCGGCGGCAAGGGCGGTGTTGTCTGCGACCCCAATGAGCTGTCTGAAAATGAAATCCGGGCAATCACCAGAAGATACACGGCAGCCATTGCTCCCCTTATTGGGCCGGAACAGGATATCCCGGCTCCTGATGTAGGCACCAATGCGGCTGTTATGGGCTGGATGATGGATACCTACAGCATGCTGAAGGGCCACTGCATCCACGGCGTGGTTACAGGCAAGCCAATCTGCCTGGGAGGCGCCCTTGGAAGAAATGAAGCCACGGGACGGGGCGTCATGTATACCACAAAAAATATACTGAATAAAATGGGAATTCCGGTTCAGGGAACCACGGTAGCCATTCAGGGAATGGGAAATGTGGGCAGCATCACAGCCAAGCTGCTTCATAGGGAAGGAATGAAGATCATAGCGGTCAGCGATGTATCCGGCGGAATCTGTAATCCGCAAGGACTTAACGTACCGGCTATCCTGGATTACCTCTCCCTTAACAGAAAGAATCTGTTAAAGGATTACAATGAAGAGGGAATGAGCCGCATTACCAATGAGGAACTGCTGGAGATGGATGCCAGGGTACTGGTGCCGGCAGCCCTTGAAAATCAGATTAACGCTTCCAATGCACATAAAATCCGTGCGGAAATCATCGTGGAGGCTGCAAACGGCCCGGTGGCCGCAGACGCTGACGGGATACTCCAGGAAAGAGGCATTACTGTTGTGCCTGATATCCTGGCCAATGCAGGCGGCGTAGTTGTTTCTTATTTTGAATGGGTTCAGAATATACAATCCGTGAGCTGGACCGAGGAAGAAGTCAACGAGAAGCTGAAGGATATCATGGATCCTGCGTTTGAAGCAGTATGGGATATTGCAAAGAGACAGAATGCCACACTGCGCACCGGCGCTTACCTGATTGCCGTGAAGCGGGTAGTGGAGGCCAAGGCGGCAAGGGCAATCTGGCCATAAAGCGAATCACAGAAAAAATCATAGAATTTCCGAATAGCAGCAGTTACACAAAGACCAGGCACTGGGGATGCCTGGTCTTTTACTGTGTATAAAGGGGGATAAAATGTGTGAAAGGGGGAGGGCCCTTTCGGTTTTTGCAACAATTTATTTGCTGTGTTTTTCTTGCTTACAGGACACATTATAATACAGGTATATTGCAAAAACCATTGTCAGAAGACAAAGAAATATTGCAATTAGCACAAGCTGTGTTAGAATAGGGTTAAACGCACCTGCGGCTTGCGGCCGCGCAGGGCAGGGACGGCTGGGGACAGCCGGTATTTTTAAGGAGGAGATCCATGTACCAGGAAGAAAGTTTTAAGACGCAGAGGGTGGTATATGCCCATACGCGCAGCGATGAAGGGGATATGGAGTATAAAATGCACTGCCATGATGTATATGAGGTTTATTACATGATTTCAGGCAACGCAGAGTATCTGCTGGAGGGCAGGACCTACACACCCAGGCCCGGAAGCCTGATTATCATACCGCCGGGCTGTTTTCACGGGTTAAGGGTGCTGGATTCGGATGAATATAACCGGATACGTCTGCACTTTGCCGCCGAACTTCTGCAGGAAGAGGAACAGGCTCTTTTGCTGGAGCCTTTTGGAACCGGATGGTGCTGCTATGAGGAACAGTTTCAGCTGGAGTGGTATTTTCACTCCCTGGAGGAGTGTGGGAATTATGGAAAAGATTTACAGGATATTGCAATCCGCACACGGGTTCTGTCTCTTTTGACCAAGATTTTTGCAATATATAGGGAGGCTTCAGGAACTTCCAGGGGAAAGGAAGGACAGGTCCAGGAAATCATCCGCTATATCAACCAGAATCTGTCCGCTCCGCTGAGCCTGGAAGGGCTGGCACAGACCTTCTATATGAGCAAAAATCATCTCACAGCTGTATTTAAGAGGGCCACGGGAACCACGGTGGCCCGGTACATCCTATATAAGCGCATGGCCATTGTGAGAAAAGAGCTGTCAATGGGGGTGCCGGCAGCAGAGGCAGCGTCCAGAGCGGGATTTGGAGACTACTCCAGTTTTTTCAGGGCTTACAAAAAAATGTTTGGATGCGCGCCCTCTGATAAAAGCGCGCCGGGAATGCCTGAGATGGATAAGGGAAGTATGGTTTGAGAATGCGCGGGGACTCAAAAATAAGGTTTAAGAATGTACGTAAATAAATTCTTGACAGGAAAAAAATACCATGATATTATCAATTAAACCTATAGAAATAGTAGGAATTAGGAGACGGAGGACAATATTATGGGAGAGAAGCGTAAGAGATCAGACAGACATTTTAAATTTGAGACAACCCAGCTTCACGGAGGTCAGGAGCAGCCCGACCCTTCAACAGGGGCAAGGTCGGTACCGATTTACCAGACATCATCGTATGTATTTGATAACTGCGACCACGCGGCGGCACGATTCAATCTCAGCGACCCGGGAAATATATACAGCCGTCTTACCAATCCTACCCTGGATGTATTTGAACAGAGAATGGCGCAGCTGGAAGGCGGCGTGGCAGCCCTGGCCACGGCTTCCGGGGCAGCGGCCCTGTCCTATACCTTCCAGAACCTGACACGGGCAGGGGATCATATTGTGTCTTCCGGCCATATATACGGCGGCACCTACAATTACCTGGCCCACACCTTTCCGGAATACGGGGTGGAGACTACATTTGTGGATCCGGCTGATTTAGAGGCGGTAGAGGCAGCTATCAGGGATAATACAAAGGCTGTCTTTATAGAGACACTGGGAAACCCTAATTCCGATATCGCTGATATAGAAAAAATTGCTTCTATTGCACACCGGCATCAGATTCCTTTGGTAATAGATAATACCTTTGCAACGCCGTATCTTGTCCGTCCCATTGAGTACGGTGCTGACATCGTGGTACATTCAGCCACAAAGTTCATCGGCGGTCATGGAACTGCGGTGGGCGGCGTGATTGTGGACGGCGGAAGGTTTGACTGGGCTGCTTCTAAAAAATTCCCGGGACTTTCAGAGCCAAATGCCAGCTACCACGGAATCCGTTTTGCCCAGGATGTGGGAGCGGCTGCCTTTGTCACCCGGATACGGGCCATTCTTCTAAGGGATACAGGGGCGACCCTCTCACCCTTCCACGGCTTTTTGTTTTTACAGGGGCTGGAGACACTTTCCCTGCGGGTGGAACGCCATGTGGAAAACGCGCTTAAGGTGGTGGAATATCTGAATGCGCATCCCCAGGTGGAGGCGGTCCATCATCCCAGTGTGAGCCGGGATCCGGTCCAGCAGCAGCTTTACAAAACGTATTTCCCCAGGGGAGGCGGCTCTATTTTTACGTTTGAAATAAGGGGCGGGGCTGAGAATGCCAGGAAATTCATCGACAACCTGGAACTGTTCTCCCTTCTTGCCAATGTGGCGGATGTAAAGTCACTGGTGATCCACCCGGCCTCCACCACCCATTCCCAGATGCATGAGAAGGAGCTTTTGGAACAGGGAATCCGTCCCGGTACCATCCGGCTGTCCATCGGGACAGAACACATTGACGACATTTTGGAGGATTTGGAGGAAGCGTTCCGGTCCGTATAGAATTCCGGTTCATTTCGTATTCCGGTTCATTTCGTATTCCGATCCGTTTAGCACAGGTGGTTCAGATTAAATCCATGGGTACGGCCGGGGCTGCGTGCAGGGAAAAAATCAGCAGGTGAAAACAGCAATACAGATTGAAACGCCGCGGGAATAAGGCTATAATGGATAGAAAATACACCGCTAAGGAGAAGGACATGGATTACAGGACATATTTGAAAAATTATCCGGATAAGGACGGCCGTTTCGGCGCTTACGGAGGCGCTTATCTTACAGAGGAGCTGATACCGGCTTTTGAGGAGATCGCGGATGCATACCAGACCATCTGCCATTCTTCCCAGTTTATCAATGAGCTGAGACGGATTCGCAAGGAATTCCAGGGAAGGCCCACTCCTGTTTACCACTGCGAACGCCTGTCCGGGAAAATAGGAAATTGCCAGATATATCTGAAACGGGAGGATTTAAACCACACAGGAGCCCACAAGCTGAACCACTGTATGGGGGAAGGACTTCTTGCAAAATTCATGGGTAAGAAACGCCTCATCGCAGAAACCGGAGCAGGGCAGCACGGGGTGGCCCTGGCCACGGCAGCCGCGTTTTTCGGTCTGGAGTGCGAGATTCATATGGGCGAGGTGGACATAGCAAAACAGGCGCCCAATGTCACCAGGATGAAGATTCTGGGGGCAAAGGTGGTGCCGGTTACCCATGGCCTTAAGACACTGAAGGAGGCAGTTGATTCAGCCTTTGAGTCCTATGCCAGAAATTACAAGGATTCCATCTACTGTATCGGATCTGCCCTGGGCCCCCATCCCTTCCCGCTTATGGTCAGGGATTTCCAGTCTGTTGTGGGATATGAGGCAAGGGAACAGTTCCTTGAAATGACAGGCATGATGCCGGACGAGGTCTGCGCCTGCGTGGGCGGAGGCAGCAATTCCATCGGTATGTTCATACCTTTCCTGGATGACCCGGTGGATATCACAGGGGTGGAGCCGTTGGGAAGAGGCGAGACGCTGGGAGATCATGCAGCTTCCATGAAATTCGGTGAAAAGGGAATTATGCATGGATTTGAGAGCATTATGCTGAAGGATGAAAAGGGAGAGCCTGCTCCTGTATACTCCATTGCCAGCGGACTGGATTATCCGTCTGTGGGGCCGGAGCATGCATTCCTTCACGATCTGGGCCGGGTTAAATACGATACGGTAAGCGACGAGGAGGCCATGGAGGCATTTTTCAAACTTTCCAGATATGAGGGAATCATACCGGCAGTGGAAAGCTCCCACGCGGTGGCATATGCCATGCGCAGGGCAAAGGAGATGCGGCAGGGATCCATTTTGGTGTGCTTAAGCGGCAGAGGCGATAAGGATATCGACTATGTGGTGGAGCACTATGGTTATGGGGATCAGTTTATGGATTAATTTGGCGGGGAGGCCGGAGGGCCTCCTGTCTGATTCGGAGAAGATGGAGAGCAGAGCCAGAAGGCGGTGGGGGGTTCATGATGGTCCTTGCTTTCAGGGCAGTATGGATTGAAATAAGGGCATCCGAACCAGCGGAATCATTCCGTGGACCGGATGCCCTTTAGACAATATAGTTTGTTTTACAGCCTCTTAGCAACAGCCTTAATAAAGTCCCCGCTGTTAAGTACAACTGGATTTGGAATGGTGGTAATCAGAGCCAGGTCTTTTGTCATCTCGCCGTTCTCAATGGTGTCAATGGTGGCCTTTTCCAGCCTGTCAGCAAATTCCATCAGCTCGTTGTTGCCGTCCAGCTCGCCGCGCTTGCGCAGTGCGCCGGTCCAGGCAAAGATGGTTGCCACGGAGTTGGTGGAGGTCTCCTCACCCTTTAAGTGCTTGTAGTAGTGGCGCTGTACGGTTCCGTGGGCTGCCTCGTATTCATAGTTGCCGTCCGGGGATACCAGGACAGAGGTCATCATGGCCAGGGAGCCGAAAGCAGAGGATATCATGTCGCTCATGACGTCGCCGTCGTAGTTCTTGCAGGCCCAGATGTAACCGCCCTCGGATTTCATGACACGGGCTACGGCGTCGTCAATCAGGGTGTAGAAATAGGTGATGCCGGCAGCTTCAAATTTTTCAGCATACTCGCTGTCGAAAATTTCCTGGAAGATATCCTTGAAGGTATGGTCGTATTTTTTGGAAATGGTATCCTTGGTGGCGAACCAGAGGTCCTGTTTTGTATCCAGGGCATAGTTGAAGCAGCTTCTGGCAAAGCTTTCAATGGATTGATTGATATTGTGCATGCCCTGTACGATGCCCGGACAGGTGAAGTCGTGAACCAGTTCCCGGCTCTCGGAACCATCCCCGGCCGTGTAAACCAGCTCCACCTTTCCCGGACCCGGTATCTTCATCTCAGAACCCTTGTAGACATCGCCGTAGGCATGTCTGGCAATGGTGATGGGTTTCTTCCAGTTCTTAACACATGGTTCGATTCCCTTTACTACAATAGGGGCGCGGAACACGGTTCCGTCCAGGATGGCGCGGATGGTTCCGTTGGGGCTCTTCCACATTTCCTTCAGGTGGTATTCCTCCACGCGGGCGGCGTTGGGGGTGATGGTGGCACATTTAACAGCCACGCCGTACTTTTTGGTGGCATTGGCGGAATCAACGGTTACCTGGTCGTTGGTCTCATCCCTGTATTCCAGTCCAAGGTCATAGTACTCTGTCTTTAAATCTATGTATGGCAGCAGCAGGTCATCTTTGATCATCTGCCAGAGAATTCGAGTCATCTCATCGCCGTCCATCTCAACAATCGGGGTGGTCATCTTAATCTTGTCCATACTGTATCCTCCTGAATTTTCGCATTATTTTATAGTATACGACGAATTGGGGTTTCGCACAAGAGAAAACTGTGTATCATCTGCCTGCAAACTGTGTATCATCCGCCTGCAAACTGTGTATCATCCGCCTGCAAAACCATGTATTATCTGCTGGATAAAATGTAATATCAGGCAAAGGTTTCATCCGCCGGAAACACAATTCCCATCTGCTTTCTGGCCTCGTCCATGACCTGAAGGGCCATCAGGGAATACCGGTTATGTATATTGCTGCCGGGTCCCGCTGATATAAGGCGGAGCCATTCCGCTATCTCACCGGACATGTCCGCCTTGGCAGGACCCTGGTACAGGACCTGTCTGCCGCCTGTTCTGTCATAAAAAATAAGCTGGTGGGGGTGGTCGATTCCTTCGATGGTAATGGTGCCGTTTTCACCCTGAATCTGGCTGGGAATACGGCTGCTGCTGATTTTGGAATACACCAGTTCAGCCTGCATATCCTTGTACACGCCAAGGATTGTCCCGGATCCGTCAATGCCGTTTTCCAGGAGGACGGCGTCTGTTTTGATTTTTTCCGGCATTCCAAACAGGCGCACAAGAGGATGTACGCAGTAAACGCCTATATCCATAAGCGCACCGTTGGAAAAGATGGGGTTAAATGCGTTTTCCACAATTCCGGATTTGAACTTGTCATAGCGCGAAGAATACTGGCAGAAATGGAAGCTGGCCCTGCGGATGGTTCCCAGTTTGGGAAGATGTTTTGCCAGGGCCTGGTAGCCGGGCGTAAAGATGCTGCGGATGGCTTCCAATAAAATCACGTTGTTTTGGCCGGCCAGCTGAATCAGGTGTTCCAGTTCCCTGGCATTGGAGGTAATAGGCTTTTCGCACAGAACATGCTTTCCATGGGATAATAAAAGTGCGGCCTGTTCATAGTGGAAGCTGTTTGGGCTGGCAATATAGACAGCGTCCAGGTCATCAGCGCAGGCAAAGGCATTCAGATCCGTGTATGTTGTTTCAACCCCGTATTTTGCTGCGAAGTTTCCGGCTGTTTCCTGATTTCTGGAATAGACAGCACTGTAATGAAGGCTGGGATTTTCCATTGCGGCTTCCTGGAAACGGTCCACGATAAAGTTGGTTCCTATGGTTCCATAGCGTATCATTGGCAGGTTTTCCTTTCTGTATGGCTCTGTGTCCTGTACTATTTTATCACAAACAGAGCCGTAAACACAGGATTTCATCCGAAATTAAGGTGGTAAATAAGAGGAAAATAAGGAGGGAGCCGCATTAATTTATGCTGCTCCCTCATGATCACTGACTAACTTCTCCGGTCTTCTACCAGAAGTGTCTGGATGGTATCCGCGGAGGGATTCCAGTTTAACACATACAGGGTATAAATCCGGGATGGATTTAATGTTACCGGCGTGGTAACCAGGGTGTTTTCCGGGCGGGCGGAGCGGGCCACACGCAGGGTATAGTTACCGGAGCTGAGCCGGCTGAAGCTGGCTGCATCGGCAAAGTTTACTGAGTTAAAATAGATATTGCCCAGGGAGGCATTGACTGGTCCGCTGTAATAGGCTAAATTGCAGACCCGGAAGCAGGAAGAGGTCCAGTCCGTGGGGCATGCCGTATCACGGATGGATACCAGGTCCAGGCCCGTGGAGGAGTTGACAATGGCGATGGTGGCCATTCCGTCACCCACATACATGGATTTGCGGAGATATACGTAACCGTTGGAGCCCATAATGGAGAATGTATGATAGCCCTGGGACAGCTGGCGGTACTGGGTCACTTCAGAAAAATCCAGTCCGGAGAAAACAGCCTGGTTATCTATATACACGGTAAATGGGTTATATCCGGTGGCGGCGTTTAACAGGCGTATTCCGCCGCGAATCCACTGGTTATTGTTGCAGAACACGCAGGGGATGGGATAATTGGGCCGTACAGGATAATTAGGGCGTACAGGATAGTCCGGACGTACAGGGTAGTCCGGGTAGTAGGGTGGCATAACGGAAAAATCAGGGTCGATTTCATCGTCAGGAGATGGAATTACTACATCGGTATCAGGATATGTGAAACCTGGATCAATCGGGTCTTCTACCTGGGTCATCTTAAGTGATGGTACAGAGTAGGGATTATTGTTATTCATATACAATGGTCCTCGGTTAATGCTTTTATGATAATATATGTCTGATATGCCGAAGGGGTACGGTAAAAAGCAAAAAAAGCCGGGAGCAAGGTCAGTTCATGGATGCAATTATAATTGTTCCGGCAATGGATCAGGCCAATATGGTATACTTATATCAGCCGCAAAAGAAAGGCAGTTGGGGAGGCCGTTATACGATTCAGCAGTAACAGGATGTCATTCTCCCTCGCTTTTTGCGGCGACAACCTTAGCGGCAGCGGCCTCTACCATATTGGTTATCTTTTTTTCGCTTCCGTCCATGCCCAAGGTCTGGATTTTTTAAGATTTAAAAACCCGATTGACATTTTCTTTTATATAAGGTATCATACCTCATGTTCATCGGAGGACTTATAATCGTAGTATAAGGCCGGATAAGATGTCGGATATAGTGGTTTTTTCGGAGGGCTGCGGTCACGTATGGCACAGCCGGATAAGAAAACTGTCTATGTTCGGTCTCTTATCCGGCTATTTTTATGCTTAAAGGAGGAAACATAAATGAATTTGTTAACTGGAAAAATTAAGCCGCTCTACCTGAAATATCTTGGCGCTGCTTTTGGCAGCGCGTGTATATCTTCTGTTTATGGACTTGTGGATATGGCTATGGTGGGCCAATATCACGGGCCGTCAGGAACAGCGGCCATGTCTGTTGTGATGCCAATCTTTAATATTATTTACAGTCTGGGGCTGTTTATGGGAATCGGCGGATCTGTCCTTTATAGTTCAGAAAAAGGACGGCGGGAAAATGGCGGCTATAACGAGTTTTTTTCCACGGCGCTCCTGGGCACAGCCGCCCTTGCCGCGATTGCTTGGACTGGTATTGTTTTCTTTGGAGAGCCTTTGCTTCGGCTGTTTGGCGCGGAACAAACACTTCTGCCATTGACAAAAGCCTATTTGTTCCCGATTAAGATCGTTATTCCTGTCTTTGTTTTCAACCAGATGCTGGCGGCGTTTCTTCGGAATGACAACGCACCCGGCCTTGCAACCGCGGCGGTCCTTGGCGGTGGTATTTTTAATGTTTTTGGTGACTATTTCTTTGTCTTTGCCATGGACATGGGGATTTTGGGGGCTGGCCTTGCAACCGCGGCGGGCGCGTGTATTACGCTGCTGATTATGCTGACTCACTTTTTCTCAAAACACTGCACACTTAAATTTGTGAGTATTCACTATTTATTTATTAAAGTAAAGGGCATCTTGACAACAGGATTTTCAACATTTTTTGTTGACTTGGCAGTGGGAATCATGACAATGCTGTTTAACCGGCAAATTGTCCGGTATCTGGGAACAGACGCCCTTTCCGTTTATGGCCTGATCGTGAATATCAGTATGTTTGTCCAGTGCTGCGCATACAGTGTGGGGCAGGCTTCCCAGCCTATTTTTTCCATTAATTACGGGGCAGAACACTGGGGGCGTATGAAAGAAACACTGAAGTATGCTTTGGGTACGGTAGCCTTTTTTGGGATCTTCTGGACAACATTGGTGGTGCTGGTTCCAAATGGTTTTGTCCGTATTTTTATGAAACCGACAGAAGAGGTGCTGCAGATAGCTCCTTCCATCATGCGGTGTTATGGTATTTCGTTTCTGCTGCTCCCGCTTAATATATTTTCAACTTATTATTTTCAATCCCTGATGAAGCCGGCTGCGTCGTTTGTTGTTTCCGTTGGCCGCGGGCTGGTGATTAGCGGGGCGCTGATTATGCTGCTGCCAACGGTGGCCAAGGCTGATTTTATTTGGTTTTCTATGCCGGTAACAGAGATTGTGATTGCAGTTTTTGTGATATACATGATGGTTCGGTACACGAAAAGACTTGCAAAATAGCTTCCTGTATAATTTAAGTATAAGGAACCGCGGGGAATGTGGCTGATAAAAAGATGCTAATCGTTCGACAAAAACAAAAAAGCCGAAAACCCAGTAAACCAGGCTTTCGGCTCTGTATCCAGTGTTCCTGAGCGGATTCGAACCGCTGGCCTTCCGCTTAGGAGGCGGACGCTCTATCCTGCTGAGCTACAGAAACACAAATATAAGGCGGGCCGTATGATACTCATGCGGTCCGCCTTATATAATAACCTAAGTGGTAAAAAAAATCAAGTCCTATTTTCAAATAAACATCCCGTTGAAACATCCCTTTAAAACAGTACCGTACCCTGCATCCACACCTGTCCCTTAAAGCGCCGTCCTATCCGTGGCTCGCCTAACAGGTCCTGTTTGTTGATGGCCACATGGAATACCATATCGTTGCAGTCCAGCTTCAGGTTATATATTTCTTCCTTGGTAATCCGGTTGGCGCTGGTGCTGATTTCCGTGATTTCCCCTATGACGGAGTACTGGTCGCACTCTATGCCGCAGGGCATGAAACATGTCTCTATGATGGAGTACACATCTTCATGGGCAATCCGTCTGGATACCATGGAATAGAGGTCGATGTCCTCTATGGTCAGCGTCTCAATGGCGTCCTCATCGCCGTGTTTTGCGGCTTCCAGGAGACTGCTGCGTTTTTTGGCGGCCTGACGGGAGTCCTCTGCCTGTTTTTCCGTCTTATTGACAGGCAGCAGCACCTTACCCTGGACTGCCAGTCCTGTAAGGGCGGCTCCCTTTGGCTGGACAGGCTGGCGGGCGCTGCGGCGCATCCTGTACTCCATGGAATTTTCCATGTAGAAGATTAGGGATATGCCCACCCTGTATTCATCAAGAAGGCCTGCATAAGTTTCACGCTCCGTGTGGCGCTGGATGGAACATTCCGCCTCTGAACTTACATCCGGGTTCTTGACATAGGGAAAGTAATACTCGCGGCTGAATGTTCCTTTGGGGCTCATCTCGCCTATCATGGCAACTCCCATGCCGGGGGCCACTTCCGTGCGCAGTTCACAGAACCTGCTGCCTTCCTGTTCCGCCAGGCGGCCGGTCATCTCCGCTTCTTTTACCAGACGCTTTAAAAGCTTCGCCATATCCTGTTTTTTCTGGTACATACTGAATCCTACTGTCCGCATAAACTTATGCATCTTGTCACCTTCTTTCACTTAAGATTTTGCTCACCTAAAACCGTACTCATACAAGAATGAGGCCAAAGGAACCCCTTCGCCTCATCACCTTTGCTCATTATATACTACTTCATAGGAGATTACCAGTATTTTTTCTAAATAAACCGTAAAATATTCGTGAAAATAAGTTTGGAAAATAAGGCGAAAAATGCGATTGATGTGTTAAAATTTAAACACTTTTTAGCTATTGACTGAAAATCGCGCCTGTGTTAGTATGGGATTAGCACAAGGCAAGCCGGTGGGATTTGCGTTTGCGGACAATTTTATATCATCGGAAGATGGATTCGGGAGAGACTGACCAAAATGTATGAAAGATACAGAATACGCTTGATACAGCGTATCCGTGTATTATCAGCATACAGAACACAGCGCCGAAGGGGAAGCGGAAAACTCTCAGGCAAAAGGACCGGATACCGGACGATACTCTGGAGAGCATAGCACCGAAGAAGCCAAATCTTTCAGGTCCAAGGACAGAGCGCATGAACATCTTTTGTTCGTGCGCTTTCATAGTCTATGATTGTTAAGGACCAGACAATTTCATGAAGGAGGTAGTGATTATGGGAACAGAAACAGCAGGGGAGGTTTTGTTAAAAACACCTCTCTACGACACTCACGTAACGTATAAGGGCAAGATCGTACCTTTTGCAGGGTATCTTCTGCCGGTACAGTACGAAACAGGCGTTATCGAGGAACACATGGCAGTGCGTACCAAATGCGGTCTTTTTGACGTGTCACACATGGGGGAAGTGATTTGCAAAGGACCGGACGCCCTTAAGAATCTGAACATGCTCCTGACCAATGACTATACGGTCATGGCGGAGGGCCAGGCCAGATACAGCCCCATGTGCAATGAGCAGGGAGGCGTGGTGGATGACCTGATTGTGTATAAGGTCAGGGATGACTGCTATTTTATCGTGGTGAACGCTGCCAACAAGGATAAGGACTATGCGTGGATGAAGGCCCACCAGTCAGGGGATGTTGTGTTTGATGATATTTCCTCCCAGGTGGCACAGCTTGCCCTGCAGGGACCAAAAGCAATGGATGTGCTTAAAAAGGTGGCGAAGGAGGAAGATATTCCTGAAAAATACTATACCTGCCTGTTTGACCGCATGGTGGGCGGCATGAAATGCATCATTTCCAAAACCGGTTATACCGGAGAGGACGGAGTGGAGATTTATCTGGCACCGGAGGATGCGCCTAAGATGTGGGAACTGCTCATGGAGGCAGGAAAGGATGAGGGCCTGATTCCGTGTGGTTTGGGCGCCAGGGATACCCTGAGGCTGGAAGCAGGCATGCCTCTGTACGGACATGAGATGGACGATACTATTTCTCCCAAGGAAGCCGGATTGGGAATCTTTGTGAAGATGGATAAGGATGATTTCATCGGAAAACAGGCTATCCAGGACAAGGGACCTTTGACCAGGAAGCGTGTGGGATTAAAGGTAACCGGCCGCGGCATCATCAGGGAGCACCAGCCTGTTTACATAGGAGAACAGCAGGTGGGTATGACCACCTCCGGCACACATTGCCCGTTCCTGGGATATCCGGCAGCCATGGCCCTGGTTGACATAGGGTTTAAGGATCCGGGGACAGCGCTGGAAGTGGATGTGCGCGGGCGCCGCGTGGCCGCGGAGGTAGTGAAGCTGCCATTTTATAAACGGCAGTAATTTATGGGATATAATAAACAAGTTTTTAAAATATAATAAAGAACAGCATGTTCAAGGAGGTATTAAGAATGAATTTTCCAGAAGATTTAAAGTATGCAAAGTCACATGAGTGGGTAAAGACCCTGGAGGACGGCACGGTTTTAGTGGGAGTGTCTGATTATGCACAGGACGCTCTTGGGGATCTGGTATTCGTAAACCTGCCGGAAGCAGGGGACGAGGTGACAGAGGGAGAGCCGTTTGCAGATGTGGAATCCGTAAAGGCTGTATCCGATGTGTATTCACCGGTAAGCGGCACAGTGGCCGAGATCAACGAGGTACTGTTAGACGCCCCGGAATCCATCAACGAGGCGCCTTATGAGGCATGGTTCATGAAGGTGGAGAATGTAACCGGCACAGCGCAGTTAATGAGCGCGGCAGAGTATGAGGAATATGTGAAGACCCTGGATTAGGGGATTAAGGCGGGGAAGGTATTCCATCCCATGAGAGGTGAGGTGAGATTATATGGGAAGTTATGTACCAGGTACGAAGCAGGAGCAGCAGGAGATGCTTCGTGAGATTGGATATGCCAGCTTTGAGGAGATGTTCTCCCATATACCGGATGAGGTAATGCTGAAGGAAGGGGTCAATATCCCTTCAGGACTCAGCGAGCAGGCAGTTAAGGCAAGAATGGAGGACATAGCCGGTAAGAATGTTGTGTTCCGCCATATTTTCAGGGGGGCAGGGGCTTATAACCACTACATACCTGCCATTGTTTCAAACGTGACGTCAAAAGAGGAGTTTGTCACTGCCTATACGCCTTATCAGGCGGAAATCAGCCAGGGCATCCTCCAGTCCATATTCGAGTATCAGACCATGCTCTGTGAACTCACAGGAATGGACGCCTCCAATGCATCCATATACGACGGTGCCACGGCTGCGGCGGAAGCCATTGCCATGTGTAAGGAGAGAAAGAAAACCACAGCCTATATTTCTGCGGCTGCAAATCCGGGCGTTATCGAGGTCATGAAGACATACTGCTTTGGCAGCAATACAAAGGTTGTTATGGTTCCGGAAAAAGACGGGGTAACGGATGGGGCAGCTCTGGAAGAGATGCTGAAGGCAGACCCCCAGGCCGCCTGCTTCTATGTGCAGCAGCCCAACTATTACGGCAATATAGAGGACGGGGACGCCCTGGGCCGCATCGTCCATGAGGCCGGCGCCAAGTACATCATGGGCTGCAACCCCATGGCCCTGGCTGTTATGAAGACCCCGGCAGAATACGGGGCGGATATCGCTGTGGGCGACGGCCAGCCTCTTGGCATGCCTCTGGCGTTTGGAGGACCTTATCTGGGCTTTATGACAGCCACGGCAGCCATGACCAGGAAGCTTCCGGGCCGTATTGTAGGCGAGACAGCCGATCATGAGGGACGAAGGGCATTTGTTCTTACTCTCCAGGCCCGTGAACAGCATATACGCCGTGAGAAGGCCAGCTCCAACGTGTGCTCCAACCAGGCATGGTGCGCTCTGACCGCCTCTGTATATATGACAGCCATGGGAGCAGACGGTATGGCTAAGGCAGCAGGCCAGTGCATGTCCAAGGCCCACTATCTCAGGGATGTATTAAAGGAAGCAGGACTTGAGCCAAAGCATAACTGTGAATTTTTCCATGAGTTCGTTACCGTAAGCCCTGAGGGCGGGTGCACGGACAGCGCCCACATTTTAAGGGCATTGGAAAGCAAGGGAATCCTGGGCGGACTGCCGCTTTCCGACAGGGAAATCCTCTGGTGCGCTACGGAGATGAACACCAGGGAAGAGATGGATGAACTTGCCTCTGCTGTACGGGAGGCGCTTCACAGGGAATGCGGACAAAAGGAGGTGTGCGGTTCATGAAACTTGTATTTGAAAAAGGGTCAGCCGGGAGAAGACTGGATTTAATCAGTCCCTGTGACGTGCCACAGGTATCTTTTGAAAAAGCACATATCCGTGAGAAACAGCCCCGCCTTCCGCACATGTCGGAAAATGAAATAAGCCGCCATTATACGGAGCTGGCAAAGCGTTCCCACGGTGTCAACGACGGTTTCTATCCTCTGGGTTCCTGTACCATGAAGTACAATCCCAAGGTAAATGAGGAAGCAGCCGCTTTAAAGGGTTTTAGGGGAGTCCATCCGCTGCAGCCGGAGGCTACGGTGCAGGGTTCCATGGAAGTTTTATATCTGGCGGAGAAATATCTCTGCGAAATCACGGGCATGGATGCAATGACATTCCAGCCGGCAGCAGGCGCACACGGTGAGTTTACAGGACTGCTTTTAATCAAGGCATACCATGTACATCACAATGACACCAAACGTACCAAAATTATTGTTCCCGACTCTGCCCACGGAACCAATCCGGCCAGTGCGTCCATGTGCGGCTACGACGTGGTGAGCATTCCGTCCAGGGAGGACGGCTGCGTGGATCTGGAGCAGTTAAAGGCAGCGGTAGGGGAGGACACAGCCGGTCTGATGCTGACCAACCCCAATACCGTGGGATTATTTGACAAGAACATTCTGGAGATTACCAAAATCGTACATGATGCAGGCGGACTGTGCTATTATGACGGCGCCAACCTGAACGCGGTTATGGGCATTGTGCGGCCGGGTGACATGGGATTTGACGTGGTCCATCTGAACCTGCACAAGACATTCTCCACACCTCACGGCGGCGGTGGACCAGGAAGCGGTCCTGTGGGCTGCAAGGAAATCTTAAAGCCTTTTATACCTGGCGTGCGTGTGGAAAAGGAAGAGGATACATACCACTTTGTGAAGGCGCAGGATTCCCTTGGGGATGTGAAGATGTTCTACGGCAACTTCCTGGTGGTGGTTAAGGCATTGTCCTATATCCTGACCCTTGGAAAGGAGGGCATCCCGGAGGCTGCCCGCAATGCAGTGCTGAATGCCAACTATATGAGGGTGAAGCTGTCGGATGTCTATGACATGGCCTACAACGAGACCTGCATGCATGAGTTTGTCATGAGTCTGGAGAAGATGAAGCATGACAAGGATATATCCGCTATGGATATCGCCAAGGCCCTTCTGGATTACGGCATCCATCCGCCGACCATGTACTTCCCGCTGATTGTACATGAGGCGCTGATGGTGGAGCCTACTGAGACAGAGTCCAGAGAGACACTGGATGAGGCAATCGAGGTATTCCATAAGATTTACGAGCAGGCCCTGGCAGATCCTGAGGCACTTCACAGTGCGCCCCACCTTACACCGATTGGAAGACCGGATGAGGTTACGGCGGCCCGTAAGCCGGTACTGCGCTATACATGGGAATGATGAAAATGAAATAGGACTGCCTGGACAGCCGGCATGTCCCTGGTTATGTATGGATATCCCGGATATCCGTACATGGCCGGGGAAGGGGCTGCCCAGGCAGCCTTTCTATAGAATGGAGACTGACATGATAAACAGACTTGTGTGGATGGAGACAGATAATACATACCCCTACCGGAATCTGGCCATGGAGGAATACATGACCCTTCATGTTCCCCAGGGAACCTGCATTCTGTATCTGTGGCAGAACCGCCATACGGTGGTGATAGGAAAGAACCAGAATTGCTGGAGGGAATGCAGGGTGAATTTCCTGGAACAGGAGAACGGATATTTAGTGCGCCGGCTCTCCGGCGGAGGCGCGGTGTTCCACGATCTGGGGAACCTGAATTTTACATTTATTGTGGGCGCCGGTGATTATGATGTTTCACGGCAGCTGGATGTAATACTGGAAGCCGTAAGGAGTCTGGGAATCCATGCTGAGAAGACGGGGCGCAATGATATCACGGTGGATGGACGCAAGTTCTCAGGCAACGCATTTTACAGAACAGGGGACGGCTGCTACCATCACGGGACCATACTGATACGGGCGGACAAGGAAAATATGTCGCGGTATCTGAATGTATCAAAAGAGAAGCTTGCCTCCAAAGGCGTGACCTCTGTAAAGTCCAGGGTGGCCAATTTATGCGAGTTTAAGCCGGATATCACATTGGAGGAAGTAAAATCGGCGTTGGTGGAGGCATTTTCCAAGGTTTATGGTCAGCCTGCCGTAAGGATGGAGGAAGGGGAGCTGCCTCAGCCGGACATAGATGCCCGGACAGAGAAATTTGCTTCCTGGCAGTGGAAATACGGAAGAAAAATCCCCTTTGAGTATGAAATGGAGAAACGGTTTCCATGGGGCAATATCCAGATACAGTTTCATGTGGATGAAGGCATGATACAGGATGTGAATGTATTCTCAGACGCCATGGACCAGGAGATGATCGGAATGCTGGCTGAACAGCTTAAGGGCTGCGCCTATGCGGAGGAGGATATATGCAGGGCGGTAAAAGCCGTGGGAACGGACGCGTTTCAGGCAGGGGAATATACGGGCGCGGATGAACCGCAGTCATGCCGGATAAAAGAGGATATCATGACCCTTGTGAGGGAATCGCTGTAAACGCAGAACATAAATGGAAGAGAGGTTAGTTTATATGGCTGACAAATTTGATTTGGTGGTGATTGGCGCGGGGCCGGGCGGATATGAGGCCGCCATTGAAGGGGTTCAAAAGGGAATGAAGGTCGCTCTGGTGGAAAACCGTGAGCTGGGAGGCACCTGCCTGAACCGGGGATGCATTCCCACCAAAACAATCATCCACACAGCAGAGCTGTACCATGAATTACAGTCAGGGCCATCCATCGGCCTGACGGTCCGGGAACCCGCGGTTGACATGGAGATGGTCCAGAAACGAAAGGATGAAGTGCTGGAACAGCTGAGAAAGGGCATTGCCTCCCTTATGAAGACCAACAAGATTTCAGTTTATTACGGTACGGGAACCATACTGGACAGGGAGCATGTAAAGGTGGCGGCGGCTGAGGATACATCAGAGGGAAAATCGGAAGGAAAATCGGAAGGCAAACCGGAGGGGAAATCAGAGGAACAACCGGGCGGACAGAAACAGGACCAGGTGGTTCTGGAAACCAGCCATATTCTCATTGCCACTGGTTCCGTTCCCGCGTGCCCGCCCATACCAGGCTCATCCCTGCCGGGAGTGGTCACCAGTGACGGTCTGCTGGACAAAAAGGATATGTTTGAACATCTGATTATTATAGGCGGCGGAGTAATCGGTATGGAATTTGCGTCTGTATACAGTTCCCTGGGCCATGGTGTGACTGTTATCGAGGCCCTGGACCGTATTCTGCCCACCATGGATAAGGAAATTGCCCAGAACCTGAAAATGATTATGAAGAAAAGAAATGTGGATATCCATACAGGGGCAAAGGTGGAGGAGATCCTTCAGACAGAGGATGGAAAAGGACTTATATGCCGCTATACGGAAAAGGACAAACCCTGTGAGGCCAGGGCGGACGGCATCCTTATCGCTACGGGCCGCAGGGCTTATACAGGCGGTCTTATAACCGATGAAAGCAGCCGGGAAGTGAAGGATATGGCCATGGAACGCGGGCGTATTATCACGGATGAAAAATATGAAACCAGCGTACCGGGCATATATGCCATTGGCGATGTGACGGGTGGCATTCAGCTGGCCCATGCAGCCACTGCCCAGGGCAGAAACGCAGTGGCGCATATGGCAGGAGAGGATATGATGATCCGTACGGATATCATTCCGTCCTGTGTGTATACCAATCCGGAAATCGGCTGCGTGGGAATCAGCGCAGATGAGGCCAAGGCCCGGGGAATGGAAGCAGTGACAAAGAAGTATATCATGTCTGCCAACGGCAAGTCCATTCTGTCCCAGCAGGAGAGGGGATTTATAAAGGTGGTGGCGGACAGCGGTTCACACCGCATCCTGGGCGCCCAGATGATGTGTGCCAGGGCCACGGATATGATCAGCCAGTTTGCGGTGGCTATGGCCAACGGGCTGACGCTGGAGGATATGGCTAAGGTTATATTTCCTCACCCCACATTCAGTGAGGGGATACTGGAAGCTGTGAGGTAATGGAGCTTTGGCTGCGTTCCTGCTCACTGCCTGCATTGATTTTTAAGGGTTTGGGTATATAATACAGTAGGCGGACAAAATGCCGCCATAGGAATGGAATACTCAGGAAAGGCGGGCAGGAATTTCATGTGCGGCAGATATCATTTCAGCGCGGAGTTATTAGATGAGATAAGAGACATAACGGAGCAGAAGGACTGGAAACTGGAACTGGGAGTTCTGGACCGGGACATCCATCCGGGCGACACGGCGCCGGTCATTGTGGCAGCCCTGGAAGAGGCATCTAATGTACCGGCCCCGGCAAAGAACGCCGGGGCAGCTTCTTACGCGGGCCGGGGCGGGAGTCTGCGGGTCTGCAGGCAGAAATGGGGATATCCCGGGCCGGGCGGAAAGGGGCTGGTTTTTAATGCCAGGTCAGAGTCGGTGTTTGAAAAGCGGATGTTCCGGGACAGTGTGAGCATGCGCCGGGCAGTGATCCCGGTTTCTTGGTTTTATGAGTGGAATAAGAATAAAGAGAAATTTACATTCACTAAGGAAGGGAGCCGGATTCTGTTCCTGGCGGGATTTTATGGCAGGTATGAGGACGGGGAACACTTCGTTATACTGACCACCCAGGCCAATGCGTCCATGGCCCCTGTCCACAGCCGTATGCCTCTGGTTCTTGAGAGGGAACAGGTCAGGGAATGGATTCTGGACAGCGCAAAGACAAAGGAACTGCTGGGCCAGGAACCGCCCCAGCTGGAAAGGGATTGTGAGTATGAGCAGCAGACCTTGTTCTGAGATGTATATGATATGAGCATATGGATGGGCTTATCTGAACTTCATTATCTGAAATTGGTTATTTGAATATGGTTATCTGAACATGAGGGCGCCTCCTTTTGACGTGAGTCTGAAAGGAGGCGCCTGCTGTTATGTTTTATGAAAGTTGGCCCAGAGCAGATAAAGCGGGGATAAGGTTTATCTGTCAGGTCTTAATAAATACCGGTTTTCCAGCACATACTCCGCCACTGCCCGGTTGGTATCAATCCAGGCCCCATGGGACAGCATATAGCCTATAAGCTCACTGAGCATGTTTACCCTGCTGGCGCGTCCTATGAACTGTGGATGGAGGACAAAGTTAATCATCCTGCCTTCCGCTGCCAGGGAA
This sequence comes from Enterocloster sp. 210928-DFI.2.20, assembly GCF_020554465.1. Taxonomy (NCBI): domain Bacteria; kingdom Bacillati; phylum Bacillota; class Clostridia; order Lachnospirales; family Lachnospiraceae; genus Enterocloster; species Enterocloster sp. 210928-DFI.2.20. The sequence continues at coordinate 114,575 of NZ_JAJCHK010000009.1, read as the reverse complement.
TCAAATTCATCCTTCCAGATTTCTAACATTTCCCGGGGGGATTTCAGTTCATACCGTTCCGGAGCAGAATCCGTGTAAAAATCGTATGCGGTATCGTCAAAAATAGAATCCTTGGGAAGCTCTACCAGAGGAACCTGCCGGCCGTCTATGGTATGGATAAAGGGACCGTCGGAGTCCCTCCAATTGGAGCTGTATAGGTAGCCGTGCTCCAGAAACAGTCTCAGGCTGTAATCGTGTATCACGCCCCCCGGTCCGCGATGTCCTGCCATGGACTGTCCGGTCAGATCCTTTATAATGGTCTCGCAGCGGGTCATGGTGGCATCTTCCTCCTCATAGGAAGTGGCGGTGGATTCCTCATGGAGGTATCCGTGAAATCCGATTTCATGGCCCCTGCGGCTGATTTCCTTTACCACCAGGGGATAATGTTCCGCTATAACGCCGGGAATGAAAAAGGTTGCCTTTACCCCATACACATCCAGCATGTCCAGGATTCTGGGTACGCCCTGCTTGGGGCCGTATGCGCCCCGGGATAAGTTGGTTATATGGTCATGGTTGCCGTCGCCTCTGGTGGTCCACATGGTCTCTGCGTCCAGATCAAATGCCATCATGACAGCGATACGCTTGTTGTCAGGCCAGGTCATCATAGGGCTGCACCTCCTTTTTCAGGATTCTCCTGATTGGCTTCTGCCTGTGCCAGTACATACCGCGCCGCTTCCTCGCAGGTGGTAATCCAGGCGCCGTGGCGCTTCATATAGGCAATGAAGTTTCCCAGGGCGGCAATCCGGCTGGCGCGTCCTATCATCTGGGGATGAAGCTTCAGGATAAAGATTTTATTTCCCTCTTCCACAAGGCCGTCGAACTCATCCTTCCAGTTTCCGAATACTTCCCGGTTGGTATACATGGAGCGCACAGCAGGGTCGCTGAAGGTGAAATAAAAATAGGTAAAGTCATCCATGGTAATATCACACGGCAGCTCCACCAGCGGAAGGACCTGCCCGTCCTTTTCCCATAGATATGCCCAGTCGCAGTCTTTCATGGAGGAACTGTACAGGTAACCGCGCTGTGCCAGCAGCTCAGGGGTAAATGGATGGATGATGCTCTCTGGCCCCCTGTGTCCCACGGGACGCCGTCCCGTGATGCGTTTTAGTATAGCCTCGCTTTTTTCCAGTATTTCAGTTTCTTCTTCCGCGGATATGCCGCGGACGGATTCATGCATATACCCGTGACAGGCGATTTCATGGCCTCTGGCATGAATGGATTCCACCTGGGCAGTGTATTTTTCCGCAACGATTCCCGGCACAAAGAAGGTGGATTTAATATCATGGGTGTCCAGCATATCCAGACACCGTTTCAGACCTTCGCGGGGACCGTACTGGCCCCGGGAATAATCCGTGAATCCGATGGTGGTACCTTTGGAGGCAGCTCTGGACATGCGCAGGTATTCTGCGTCAAAATCAAATGTGACCATGACAGCAATCCTGGCGCGTCCGGGCCAGGTTATGGCAGGTCCGTTTGTCCTGCCGTCTATTTCATATGACATGGTAAATTGCTCCTTTTATTCATTTCTGGTTTTCATTATAACATGGACAGGTGGTAAGTCAACCAAAGGCATGGGCCGGGTTGGATAAATCTGGTATTACAGAGTAAGAGGCAGAGTGAGAATCTGGGAAAAAAGGGTGGAAAAGTCCGCAGACAGGGGCAGAAAAAAGCCCGGAATCTATTGAATCTGATGTATATTTATGCTATGATTATGCAAGTTCTTCCTTTATTAATGCCGGTCAGGCAGAGGGAAGGGGTAAGGTTTGCAGAAAGCAGACTTTTTATTTTTATATACATATAACAGAGAGGAGAATTATTATGAAAAAAATTGCACTATTGCTGTGCGCTGTTCTGACAGCAGGCGCACTCACCGCATGTTCCGGCGGGGCAGATGCCACCACGGCCGTTTCTCAGGCCGCCGCACAGGAGGCTGCGGACAAGGACGGGGCAGGTAAGGACGCGGCGGATACCCCGGCGGCAGGCGCTGAGGAGAAGTCAGATGAAGCAGGAGAGAATTCCGCGGACACTGCCACAGAGAATCCATTTTCCGGCAAAACCGTGAAGGTGGGCTGTTCCGCTACCTTTGTTCCTTTTGAATCCATCGAGATGGCGGCAGACGGAAGCAAGACCTATGTAGGTATGAATATTGATATTGTAAAGGCTGTTGTGGAAAAAAACGGCGGCCAGGTGGAATTTGTGGACATGCCCTTTAAGAGCCTGATGGCTGCTATCCAGGCTGGTCAGATTGATTTCTGCAGCGGCGGTATGGCGCCTACGGCAGAGAGGGAGAAAACACTGGATTTCAGCGAAATCTTCTTCTATCCCAGAAATGCCATTGTGTACAGGGCAGAGGATAATTACCCGGATTTGGATTCTCTGAAGGGTAAGAAGATTGCCTATGTGTTCGGCACCAACTACCAGCAGGTAGCGGAGAGCGTGGAAGGGGCGGAGACCGTTGGCATCCAGGGCAGCCCTGCCTGTATCGAGGAAGTAAAGAGTAAGAGGGCCGACGCGTGTATCGTTGACGGCGCAGGCGCAACAGAGTTCTTAAAGAACAACGAGGGGCTTAAGCTGAGCCTTATGGATAAGGTGGATGATGACTGTTTTGCCATCGGTTTCCCCAAGGAATCCCCTTACTATGAGACATTTAACAACACACTGAAGGAAATGATGGAAAACGGAGAACTGGATGATATCATCGCAAGCCATTTAAGCGAACAGTTCATCCTGGACTAAGGCAATGTAAAAAGGGGCTGCACATATGAAATTAGATTTTACCAGCGTTTGGCAATACTGGCCATTCCTATACCATGGAGCACTGCTCACCCTGAAGATTACGGCAATCTGCGCCGTGCTGGGTTTTTTGCTGGGCATCGTACTGGCTCTTGTTAAAATCAGCAAATATAAACCTCTCATATGGTTCGGAAGGTTTTATACATCCATTTTCAGGGGAACGCCTCTCCTGGTACAGCTGTGTATTGTCCATTTTGGACTGCCGCAGCTGCTGGGTTTCACACTGACCACCACCCAGTCCGGAATCCTTACATTTACACTGAACTCCGCAGCCTATGTCTCGGAAATATTCCGTGGAGGAATCATGGGTGTGGACAAGGGACAGTATGAGGCGTCCATGTCACTGGGGATTGGCTATGGGGATATGATGAAGGACATCATCATTCCGCAGGCTGTGAAGCACATACTTCCCAGCCTGGTAAATGAGGCCATTGCCCTGTTAAAGGAGTCTTCCATCCTGTCCTACATTGGTGCGGTGGAGCTTTTAAGGGCTGCGGACCAGATTACGGTCCTGACCTTCCGGTTCTTTGAACCCTACCTGGTCATTGCGGTTATTTATTACGTATTTGTCATGATATTGTCGGCAGTTGCCAGCCGTCTGGAAAGGTGGGTGAACAGAAGTGATAGAGTTTCGTGATGTGCATAAAAGCTTCGGTAACCTGGAAGTATTAAAGGGGATTAACCTGAATATTGAGAAGGGCCAGGTGGTTACGCTGATTGGTCCCTCAGGATCCGGTAAGTCCACCATCTTAAGATGCATCAACCTGTTAGAAAAGCCCACCAAGGGTCAGGTGTTCATAGACGGTACGGATATTACGGTTCCAAAGGCTGATATCCAGGCTGTCAGAAAGAATATCGGCATGGTGTTCCAGCATTTTAACCTGTTTCCCCATATGACGGTCATGGAAAATATGACCTATGCCCCGGTGAAGGTGAACAAGATACCAAAGGACAAGGCAGCGGAAAACGCCCTGGAGCTTCTGAAACTGGTGGGTCTGGTGGAGAAGGCGGACGCCTATCCTGGAAAGCTGTCCGGCGGCCAGAAGCAGAGAATTGCCATAGCCAGGGCCCTGGCCATGGAGCCGCAGATTATGCTGTTTGATGAACCCACCAGCGCCCTGGACCCGGAGATGGTAAAGGAGGTTCTGGAGGTCATTAAGAACCTGGCTCATACAGGCATTACCATGGCCCTGGTAACCCATGAGATGGGATTTGCCAGGGAGGTATCGGACCGCATCTGTTTTATAGATGACGGGCAGATAGTGGAGGACGCCAACCCGGATGAGTTCTTTAAGAATCCCAAGAGCGACAGAGCCAGAGGATTTTTGGAGAAGGTGCTGTAGAGAAAGCACGGATAAGGAAGGAGTAAGTCCTGAACGGATTGAATTTCTTCATTATGTTGAGAACACATGTGATTGTTAGGCGGACAGGATCCAAAGCCAACAGGTCAGGGAAATACACAGACAGCAGGCCGCCCGGGCATATTGCCCGGGCGGCCTGCTGTTATGTTGCATACTAAAACGCATTTTATGATTTCCCTAAATTAATCCCATCAGGCCCGGAATACCCAGCGACAGCGCCGGTATATAGGTAACGGCCATAAGCAGGAGGAACAGTACCGCAAAGTAGGGAAGCAGCGTTCTGGTCACCTGTTCAATGCTGATTTTGCTGATGCCGCAGCCCACGAACAGTACGGAACCAACAGGAGGCGTGATGTTGCCCAGGCACATATTAAAGATTAACATGACGCCGAACTGAATGTCAGTCATTCCTAAACTTTGGGCGATAGGAAGGAAAATAGGAGTAAAAATCAGGATAGCCGGCGTGATATCCATAAACATTCCCACAACCATCAGGATTATGTTCATCAGCAGCAGGATCACGTATTTGTTGGTGGAGATGGACATGATGCCTTCGCTGATGGCTGCCGGGATTCCTGAGTATGCCATGACAAAGGACATGGCGGAGGAAGCGGATATCAGGAACAGGATGATGCCGCTGGTGCATGCGCTGCTTACAAGAATCTTCATGAAGGACTTCACGGTAAGGCTCTTGTAACAGATGGAAAGAATCAGGCAGTAAAGCACGCAGATACCTGCTCCCTCAGTGGCAGTGAAGATGCCTCCCACGATACCGCCGATTACAATGATGATGAGCAGCAGGCTGGGAATGGCTTCCAATGTCACTTTTACGGCTTCCTTCATGGGGGTGCGGCCTGATACCGGATATTTATGCTTTTTGGCGTAAATGAAAGCCACCACCATGGAGCCAACGCCCATCAGTATGCCGGGAATGTATCCGGCCATGAACAGAGTGGATATGGACACGCCGCCTGCTACCGTGGAGTACACGATGAATGCGCTGGTAGGGGGGATCAGGAGTCCGGTGGGAGCCGAGGCAATGTTGACGGCCGTGGCAAAGGCAGGGTCGTAGCCCTCGTCCTTCTGGATGGGATAGATACAGCCGCCCATGGCGGATGCAGCTGCCACGGATGAACCGGACAGCGCGCCAAAGAGCATGTTGCCCACAATGTTGGCCTGGGCCAGGGAACCTGGAATCCAGCCCACAAACAGCTTGGCAAAGTTGACAAGGCGTCTGGCGATACCGCCGTTATTCATGATGTTGCCGGCCAGGATGAAGAGAGGGATGGCAAGCAGGGAGAAGCTCTCCACGCCGCTGTTCATCTTCTGCATGGTGATGAAGGTAATCTGGTCCCAGGACAGGCTGGAGACGGCAGTTACGATGGATGCGATTACGATGCTGACGGAGATTGGGCAGCTGAGGAACAGCAGGATGCCAAATACCGCAAACAGAATGACTGTTGTAAGTCCGATACTCATTACTCATTCCCTCCTTCTATGGTGATTCCGGTTACATCCTCATAGATGTTGATAATCTGTGCCAGGATGATGAACAGTCCGGAGATGGGCGCCATGGCATATACCAGGCTTCTGGGAATCCCCAGCAGCGCGGAGAACACCTTCTGGGCGCTTAACGCCAGCTTGAATCCGCCTATGGTGATGACAAAGACGGCAAAGAGCAGAATCAGCACATCAATAACTGTCATCAGAATCCGGCGGCCTGCCGGGCTTAAGCTGTCACGCACCAGCACCAGGCACATGTGTTCCCTGGTGATGAAGGCATAGGCAGCTCCGATGAAACCGGTCCAAATCAGGAAGTAACGCACCAGCTCCTCGGTAAAGGCAGCCGGGCTGTTGAGCACGTAGCGTGTAAATACCTGGTACAGGACCAGAAGGGTCATAACGGACAGCAGCACAGTGGCTATGCCGGCTAAAAGACGGGTCATCCACTTTTTGATGACAGATAATATTTCATTCATGTGATTACCTCCCCTTATTCTACCGAATCAATGGTGTCAAGCAGTTCCTTCACACCCGGATACTGTGCACAGTAATCGTCAATCATACCGCTTGTGGCCTGGCGGAACGCATCCTTGTCAACATCGTTTACGAATTCCACTCCCATCTGGGACTCTGCCTCCTGGATGGCCTCATCAATGGCGGCATCCCATGCAATCTTGTGGCTTTCCGTGGATTCGCGGGCTGCTTCCAGGATGATGTTCTGGTCCTGGGGGCTGATGGTCTTCCATACCTTGGCGCTCATGACCATTACATCGGGAATCATGGCGTGCTGGTCTGTGGAATATACCTTGCAGATTTCGCCATGCTTGCCGGTGGTAAGTGCTGTTTCATTGTTCTCAGTGCCGTCGATAATGCCGGTCTGGAGAGAGGTATATACATCGCCGTAGGACATGGCTACCGGGATTCCGCCTAAGGCCTTCATCATATCAGTCTGGGATTTCATGTCCTGTACACGGATTTTCAGCCCTTTTAAGTCAGCCGGCGTGCGGATTGCCTTGTTCTTGGTGTAAAAGGAACGGGCGCCTGAGGTGTAGTAGGTCAGGGTGACGAATCCGTCGTCAGAGGAGGAAAGGAAGAAGTCCTGCATCGGATCAGAATCCATTACATGGTAAAAGTCTTCCGTATCGTCAAAGATATAGGGAAGGCCGAAGGCGTGATAGGATTCGTTGTAGGTGGCAAGGCCGGGAGCAGATACCTTGGTCATGGAAATGACACCGGCCATCAGCTGCTCCATGTTCTCATTTTCGGAACCCAGCTGGCCGTTTGGAAGGATGCGGACCTGGATTCGTCCGTTTGTCCGTTCCTCCACCTTGTCTGCAAATTCTGTCATCGCAATATGTACCGTATGGGTCTCGCTGAGGCCGTGAGCCAGAGTAAGCACCATGGGATTCTCCGCTGAGGCCTCCGCGCTGGTCTTGGCGCCGCTCTGGGCGCACCCGGAAAGCCCCAGTACCGCCAGGCTCAAAGCCGCTGCCATTGCTGCTGCAAATTTTTTCATTTTCAATATCCCCTTTCTATGTAGCGGCTTCCCCTCTGTAAGCGGGAGGGGAAGCGAATGCCTGTCTTTACATACCAATCAGGTCGAACTGCTCAAAAGATACGATCACCTGATAATCCTTCTTAGGATTAGGGTATTTAATCTGAACGGACTTAAGCCTCTGGCTGTAATACCATCCGCAGTCCGCATCCTCAAATTTTCTCCTGTGGAGGAAATGAGGAATGGTCTCGCCGTCTGCCTTAACCCAGTAAGGTGCTTTCTCACGGTGTATCATATCCAGATACAGCGTCTTTACGGCTGTCTCATAATGGCCTTCCTGATGGAAATCCAAAACAGTGCGTTCTCCGGCTGTCATGGTTATGGAGGTCTTCAGGCAGCCTCCCTTTTCATAGTCCATGGAAATGCCGTCGTCCTCATAGAGTTCAAACCGGCCGTCCCTGTCGGCCGCGCACAGGATTCGTATGTGTTCTGCCTGCTGGGTCTTTAGGTTATCAAGCCTGTCTTCCGCCATGGGAATAATGGCTCCGCTTCTCACAAACAGAGGTATGGATCCCAGGTCCACAGGGAGCTCCACGGTGCGTCCACCCTCATAGGCGGCCCTTGTATAGAAATCGTAGAAGGTTTCGCCTTCAGGCAGGTATACCTTTCTGGAGACGGCGCCCTTTTCCACCACATTGGCCACCAGCAGGGAATCACCCAGCATAAAGTCCACGCCCTCCTCGTAGCACTTCACATCTTCCTGGAATGCACTGCACATGGGCTCCATGATGGGAAGTCCTGTTTCATGGGCCCGCTCCATCAGTGAGTAGAGGTAGGGACTTAACTGGTAGCGCAGTCCGATAGCCTCCCGGATGTAATCCGTACAGTCGCCGTACATCCAGGGTTCTGTCACCGTGTTGTCGGTGTTGGTGGAGTGGATGGAGAAACGGGGCTGGAATATACCGTTTTGAATCCAGCGCACCATAAGCTCTGCTTCCGGCGACGGTCCGTAGAAGCCGCCAATGTCGCAGCCCTGGTTGGCTACGCCGGAAAGGCTCATGCCCAGGATGGTTGCAATGTTGTATTTTAAGGAGTCCCAGCAGGTCAGGTTGTCTCCTGCCCAGGTCTGGGCATAGCGCTGGATGCCGCAGTGGCCGGAACGGCACACGATATAAGGGCGGGTGTTGGTGAAGGTTTCGTGAATAGCCTCATCCGTGATATGGCACATGATATTGGACATGACGGACTTCAGCTGGCCGATGGTACCGCCCTTGCCCTCAAAATCACACCGGCAGTCCTTATCCACCAGGCTGTCATATTCACAGTTGTCGTTCCACACAGAGCTGGTGCCGTATTCCAGGACATTTTCCTTAAGCATTTCCTTCCAGTAAGTCCGGGTGCAGGGGTTGGTAAAGTCTGCGAACACACCCTTGCCGCCCCACCATGTTCCGATACCGGGTTCATCGCTGCCGCTGGCCTTTATAAACATGCCTTTGGCTTTCATCTCATCCAGCTTAGGATGAATCAGGAGGATGCCCGGCTTGACGTTAGGGGACACGGTTACTCCTCTCTTTTCCATCTGAGCAAAGAATTCCCTGGGGTCCTTGAAGCGCTTTTTATTCCAGGTAAAGACGCAGCGCTTGATGCCTTTGTCCGTTTCCACGGTGCAGTAGCCGGAGGAAAGCTGGAAACCGTCAACCGGTATCTTCTCTTCCCTGGTGGTGTCGATGAAATCCAGGATAGCGTCATCGCAGTCATTATCCAGCTCCGGATAGTACATGGAGGATCCCAGGTATCCAAGCGCATACCGGGGAAGCATGGCTGATTTGCCGGTGAGATCCGTATAGCGCTCCACGACCTGACGCACGGAGGGGCCTGCAATGAGGAAGAGGTCAATGTCGCCGCCGTCTGTCCGGTAACGGCTGTGGGGCTTCCAGTAGTTGCTCTTTTCGCGGCCCATATCAAAATCGCACTCACAGGTGTTGTGGTAGAAATATCCCACAGCCTTCCTGGTTCCGCGGTTTAATTTTATGTAAAAGGGGATATGTTTGTAAAGTGAATCGGTTTCCCTGGGGTTGTATCCCATGGCGTCTTTGGGGCTCATGCTCATGAATTTCTGGGCTTTGTTGAAGCTGCCGCTCTTCTCTCCAAAACCGTAGAAACAGTCTTCCGGTGAAATCTCACTGGTGTGAATCCGGCGGTGGTTGCTGTCCTCCATATAGGCCAAATCCACGATGTCGGCGTGAAGCAGGGTTCCCTCTTTGTCATACACGCAGATGCGAAACGGATCCTTCTCCACCACTACCTTCAGAATACGTCCCTCAATTACTGCCTCCCTGTCCCCGTCCGACAGGACTGCGTCTGCCGCTTCCACCCGTGTTCTGCGGCCCTTCAGGAAATCATCCATCCGGTCTTCCCATGCTGTCATCACAAGGCTGTAGGATTCCTCCGCGAAATCGCCGTCAAATCCGGCCCTGATACGCAGGATGGAATCTGTCAGAAAAAGAATGCGGATTTCCACACTGTTGGTCATCACTGAAAAGTAACTGTCCTTTTTGGCGACCGTGTAAGCATTCGTACAAACCTTCATAAATTGTTGCCTCCTTGTTTTATTTCAACCGGTTTTATGTTATTATCATATAGAATTAAGGCCGCCTAAACTAGACAATATTTGCAGTATTATGGTGGAAATTAAACATATCTTGCTGTATTAATTTGGAAGCGCTATGGTGTTTCCGTGTGTTTTACGTATATAAAAACATGGGAATTGGATATATGTACCAAAGAAGGGAGAAAACGGATTGATAGACCAGGCTGGAATTATGATGGCTCAGGGAAGGAGCATTGCCGGCGAACGCATACAGGGAGTCAATGACAATATGTCAAAGTCCCATTATCATGATTATTTTGAATTATATTATCTGGAGGAAGGAGAACGGTTTCACATTATCCAGGACCGTCTTTACTGCATCCATCCGGGAGAATTCCTTATATTTTCCCCCTATGTGATGCACCATTCCTACGGCCAGGAGAATGTGCCGTTTAAGCGGCTTCTGGTGTATTTTTCTAAGGAGGAAGTGGACTCCGTGCAGCTGTTAAAGGTGCTGGAAAAGGGAACCGGGGTATATAAGCCGGACCAGCGGGAAAAGCAGGTGGTGCACCGCATGCTGGATGACCTGCTTAAGGAACAGGACGACCCTCAGGCTTATCATGAGGACTATATCCATACCCTGTTAAACATGGCCTTACTGACCATTGCCAGAAACATTCAGACACCGGTGAAGCCGGAAAAGCGCAACCGGATAACAGATATAATCAGCTATATCCACCAGAATTACCAGGAGGACATATCCATAGACCAGCTGGCCCAGATGTCCTATGTGAGTCCCTACTACCTGTGCAGGGAGTTCAAGCGGTATACCAACAGCACCATTATCCAGTATGTGAATGTTACACGGGTCATGAATGCCCAGAGGATGTTTATGGAAACCAATAAAAATATCACGGAAATCAGCCGGGACACAGGATTCTCCAACATCACTCATTTTAACAGGGTGTTTAAGTCGGTCATGGGAATGACGCCATCGAATTTCAGGAAAATGTATAAGACGGAGGCCGGACATGGCAGAAGGACGATTTGATACGGCCCGTCCCGGCGGGAACCGGGCTGCAAAGATGCCGAAGGGGCAGCCCTATGCGGGGTTCAATATGCAGTTCTGCATCCTGTCGGCCCTGGGTATGTTTTTTGTGGTGGACGGGCATCTCAATAACAGTTATCTGGACATCGGGGGACTGGTGCCCTACTACTCCTTTCACATGCCCCTGTTTGCCTTTATCTCCGGGTATTTTTACAAAAAGGGAAGCGAGCACCGGCTGGGTGCCTATACGAAGAAAAAAATAATCCGTCTGCTGGGGCCGTATATGGTGTACAATCTGATTTATGGCATGATTGTCCAGGGGCTTCACAGAGCCGGCTTTGCCTTCGGGGGAGATTTGAGCTTATGGAATCTGTTTGTGGAACCATTTATCACAGGACATCAGTTTGAATATAATCTGGCTGCCTGGTTTGTGCCGGCCCTGTTTCTGGTGGAAATGGCCAATGTACTTTTACGCCGCCTTTTAAAGCGGGTGGATTCTGAATATGCAGTGTTTTTTTTGTACCTGTCCATAGGGGTATGGGGCATCCTTCTGGCATTTTCCGGCCGGTATCAGGGCGGATGGCTTACGCTGGTGCGTATGATGTTCCTGCTGCCCTGCTACGGCGCAGGCACCCTGTATAAGGAAAAACTGGAGGCAGGGGACAGGGCAGACCATGGGCTGTACTTTGGCATTATCCTGGCTGCCTGGCTGCTTCTGGCCATGTCCGGCCGCCCCCTCATCTACTCCGTGGCCTTCTGCAACGGTTTTACAGGAATCCTGATGCCCTATGTCACGGCTGCACTGGGAATCGCGTTCTGGCTCAGGGTATCCCGCATCCTGGCCGGAGCATTTGGGGAGGGCAGGTATATCAGGTATTTTGGCAGCCATACATATGCGGTGATGATGCATCATATCATGGCTCTCATGGTTCTTAAAACCCTGTTCGCTGCACTGGCAAAGTACACTGCTCTCTTTCCTGGATTCAGTTTTGAACAGTATAAGGCAGACCTCTGGTATTGCTATTTTCCCAAAGCTCTGCCTCAGTTCAGGGTGGTTTATCTTATATGGGCCATTGTGCTGCCGCTGCTGTTCCAGTGGGTATTTGACAGGTTAAGGCTTCACTGGGGACGGGAGGCCCTGGGCCGTCCCCGTGCCGGCTTTAAAGGGTAACTGTGGTGCAGAATCAGGTTGTCAGCTGTTTCCTGATGCATCTGGTAGTAGGCGCTGCAGATGCGGTCCGCGATGACTCCCACATTTTCTATGGACACATCCAGCACCATTACCAGGTACTGGCAGCTGCTGTATCTGGTGTACACATCTCCCATACGCAGGCTCTGTTTTATTTTCTCCCCCAGAATATCCATCTCAGCATCCCTTTTGTCCAGGGGGAGAAAACCGTTATTTCTATCTGTCAGTGTAAACAATATGATGAAAGCTCTTTTCTTATCCCTTCTGAGGCGCCGTTCTTCCAGGCGGTAGATTTGTTTAAAGGTTTCATAATCCTGGCAGTAGGCTCCTGGCTGGGTTTCCTTTTCCTCCATTTCCATGGCGATCAGACTCATATCGGGCTGTATGCCGGCCGGTTCCCTGGACGGGGATATGAGGCCGGTGTCATCCTTTAGATTGCGAAGGCGCTTTTTTGCCATGATTTTCTGATCCGCACAGTCAAACATATCCCGGTATTTGGTGCAGGTCCGGCTGTCTGCACTATCTATGGTGATGGACAGCTTAATTAGGATGGAATCACCCAGCCGCACTTCGCGGAACCGCTCCTGAATCCGCAGGCATTCTCCGGCTGTCATTGGGTCGTCCAGAACAGAGGGAATGAAAATTACGAACTCATCTCCTCCCACACGCCCCACCAGATTGCGGCCGCTGAACATTTTTTTCAGCACATTGGCAATGGTGCACAGCAGCATATCCCCGGCAATATGGCCGTAACGGTCATTTACCTGTTTGAAATGGTCCAGGTCCAGAACAATCATGGTTCCCGGCTGCTTCCGGCACAGATGGTCGTCCACCCTGCGTTCCATGGTGATGCGGTTATACAGTCCGGTCAGTCCATCCAGTTCCGCCAGGGTCTGCAGGGCACAATTTTCCTGCTCCAGCTGTTTGCGCGTCTTTTTGTAAATGTCTGTATGCTGTCTCTGTTTCATTTTACATCCCTCCAGATATCACGTTGTGCCCTGCCCTTTCAGAGCACACTCCAGAGCCCGCTGCATTTTCTGACAGCTGACCGGCTTCATGAAGAAGTAGCTCACACACATTCTGTAGGCCTGTACTCCGAAATCCAGGTCGGAAATCCAGATAAGCCTTCTGGAGAGCGGCTGCGCACTGGATGCGGTATCCAGGCCTCTCACGCCGTCCAGGGAAACGATGACTATGTCCCATTCCCTTCCTTCCAGGGCAGCGGCCAGTTCCATCCAGTCTTTACAGGTATTAATCTGTATTTCAAGGTGTTTTTCCGAGGCCCATTTAAGAATGTAATCTATCATTAAGGATCGTTCTGACAGGTTGTCGTCACATATGATGATTTCCATGCCGTGCTCCCCCTTTCGTATATGGGTTCTTAGATTTAATTCAAACATAACGTTTTTCTGCCATATTTTCAATGGGGTGGCTTCATTTTGCAGGTTTTGGCCCGATTTTGCATTTGCCATACGGATTTGTTTTTTGTAAAATGAAATCAGGAAAGCATTTCTTGCCGGTACGGGGGGAGGATTTTATGCAAGTTGCCATTATAGACGATTTAGCGGTGTGCAGACAGGAGATAAAGGAATATCTTCTGCGCTATATGCGTGAAAATTACCAGGGGGAGGAGCCGGAACTGGATGAGTTTGAAAGCGGGACCAGGTTCCTTGACGCCTTCCGGCCTCAGGTATATGATGTAATTTTTATTGATCAGTATATGGAGGGGATGTCTGGCATGGACACTGCCAGGGAGATACGGAGGGTGGATGAGGAGGCTGCCCTTATTTTTGTTACCACCAGCTGCGACCATGCAGTGGACAGCTATGGGGTCAGGGCCTGTGGTTATCTCATAAAACCCTTTACATATGAGGCGTTCGGGGAAACCATGAGACTGGCCCGTTTGGAGAAGATAATGAACGCCCGTTTCATTGCCCTGGGTGATGACAGGATATTGTTAAAGGAAATCCTCTGGTGTGACCGGGACGGCCATTATGTGCAGATCCATACGGATATGCGGGGAGTCCTGAGATACCGTGTGACCGTTGCGTTTCTGGAGGCGGTATTATCCGCCTATCCCCAATTCCTGCCCTGTTACAGGGGACTCATCATTAACATGGACCGCGTGAGGCGCATGGAGGAGCTGGAATTCCTTATGGATACCGGTGAACGTGTTCCGTTTCGCAAGCGGGACCATAAGGAAATCAAGAGCCGGTTTTCACAGTACATGTTCCGGCGGGCAAGGGGGGAGGATTTGTTATGATAGATACTGCCATGATATTACTGTTTCCATTTCTGGATTTTATACCCTTCGGCCTTCCCAGGTATTGGATTCACAGGGATAAATTAAAAATCCGGTACAGGTATGTGGTGGTGCTGCTGACAGCGGTATCGTGCGTGAACAGCGCAGCCTTCTATCTTATCAATCAGGAAGGCTATGAGGCAGCTGCCCGCTGGACTACCCTGATGCGGTATGGTTTTATGCTGTTTAATCTGATGTGTTCATTTTTATTAATCAGAGAGCAGTTCCAGAAGCTTATGTTCACATACCTGCTTTTAATGTCCTGGTCCTTTTTTGTGTTTGGCAATGCCAATTTCATTGAAAGCCGGTTTTTCTGGGACTTTTCAGACAGACATCCGTATCTCATCTATAATACGGCAAGGGTGGCGATTCTGCTTATCACCTATCCCTTTATACTCCATTTTCTGGGACATACCGTGAGGGAAGCCCTGAAGATGGAGGACAGGAAGATGTGGCAGTACATGTGGAAGATTCCGCTGTTTTCCACTTTGTTCGGCATGCTGTACTGCACGGTGCAGGATGTGTATGCCTATGCTTCCTGGCAGTTCCTGATTTCCAGGTATCTGATGCTGCTTGGAACCTGTTATGTGTCCTATGTTTTTTTGAAGGTGTTAGAAATATCCCGCAGAAAGACACAGCTGGAGGAGGAATTAAAGTATGCGGACCGGAGCCTTCTGGCCCAGAAAAAGCAGTATGAAACCGTATCAGCCCATATGGAGGAAATGAAAAAGGCGCGCCATGACCTGCGCCAGCATCTGGCCGTGGTTCAGTCCTACATAGAGAGGAATGACAGGGCGGGTCTGTCCGAGTATATTGAGATTTATAAGACAGAGCTGCCTCCTGATATCATAGAAATATACTGCCGCAACCAGGTAATCAATGCGTTAATCTGCTACTATGCCTCCCAGGCCCGCAGGCATAAAATCCGTTTTGAAGCCCAGGCGGACTACCCGGAGCAATGTCCTGTCCCGGATACGGAGGTGACGGTGATACTGGGCAACCTGCTGGAAAATGCGGTGGAGGCCTGTCTGCGTGAGAAGAATGGTAAATGCTCCATCCGGCTGCGGATATTCAGGAAAAACAGCAGCCTGGTATTTCTGACAGATAACACCTGTTCCGGGACAGTGCCGTTTGACGCTGACGGAAAAACACCCCTTTCCTCCAAGCGGAAAGGGGTGGGAATCGGCGTATCCTCCATCCGGGAAATTGCGGACAGGTATGGAGGAGATACATTATTTGAACAAAAAGCCGGTATGTTTTATGCCTCCGTATGGCTGCAGATCCCGGAAAAGGCGGATAATTAGCCAGCCTTAGTTTGGAGCCAGGGGAATGATGATGGCGGCCACAAAATAAGCTATGATTCCGGGGCCGGAGCAGGCAAAGATGGCCCAAATAAGGCGGATGATGGTGGGGTCAATGTTAAAGTACTCTCCAATGCCTCCGCATACGCCACAGAGCATTTTATTTATGTTTGAACGGTATAATTTCTTATCCATAGTTCTATCTCCTTTTCTGTAGGAATCTATAAGATTTGGTCAAAGTTTACAGCAATGTTTCCCACGCCGCATTCCAGTTCCATGGTGTAGGGAGCCTTGTTGTTGATGTGAGTTTCGTGTGAGAGCATGCTGTAGTGTTCAGCGCCCACATCAATGCTTCCCACGCCGCACTCCACCTGGTAATTGTACCCGTCTTGGGAACCGGTCAGGTTAAGGGTCACATCTCCCACCCCTGTCTCGATTTCCACATCCCCGTTGACAGTGCCTGAAAATGTAATGGCGCCAACTCCTGTGTCAATCTCCAGTTTGGAGACAGTGACACCAAGGACCGTGCACTCCGCGGCGCCCAGATCCAGGGACAATTTGTCAAGCCCGTATCCGGCCGGAATCAGAATCTCGATTCGAGGAGCCTCATTGCTCCGGCTGCGTCCTGATTCCCTCTTAACCTTCAGTGTGAATTCATCCATGTAGCATTGTGTGCGGTTATAGGTATCCTGTACATTGACCTGGATTTGGGAAATACCCTCTTTTTCTAAAACGCGGATTACCCCTTTGTCTATATCCACATCCAGTTTTCTGGCCTGTGCATAGGAGGGATCGGATACCGTCTTTATCTGTGAGGAGCCGCGGGAGCGGTCTGTATCATCCGGGTCATCCGGGTTATTCCAGTCATCCCAGTTATCCCAGGCATCCCGGTCATCCCAGTCATCCGCCCGGTCATCGCCCCAGCGGACCAGCCATGGCATGTGGTTGTGCCATACCCTGGAGGCCAGGCGGGACGGCAGGCTGTTTGTATACCGTCCTCCCATGGCGGCTGAAACGGCAGTGATGCCCAGGCCAAGAAGAAGGAGTATCAGTCCGGTGATGGCGCATATTTTTACGAATCTCTTCATTTTATTACCTCCCTCGGTGAAGCAGGCGGCTAAGCCCATTTACGATACTTCGTATAATGAAAGGGATGAACCTCCCGTAAAACAGTACGGATAGAGCCAGGCACAGGGCACCGGCGCCCAGCAGTATCAATCCTGTGCCGGAGGCCATGAGTCCATCCAGTGGATGGGAAGACATGTGGAACACACCGTAGGGAAGCATAACGATACCGCCCAGGAGCACTGCAAAGGTGGTGGCCCCAAGTGTCACCAGGACAGCTGTCAGAATGCCCAGGACTCCCGCGGCCAGACCCAGCAGACCGCCGCCAACACCAAGGAACACGGGAAAGGCCACAATGATGAGCACAGCCCATAATATGAGCTTTATCACCTTGCTGGTCCTGGGCGGAGGGGGATTGGAAGTTCCATTGTTCTCCTCTGTATAAGTCTGCTCCGGGCCATGGTTAAAACCGCGTTTCTGGTCAAAGCTCTGTTCCCGGTCAAAGTTCTGTTCCCGGTTATAGCCCTGTCCCCGGCTGCCGCTTCCCTGGCCGCCGCTCTCCTGCTCTTCCGGCAGGTCCAGACGCTTTGCCATGGCATAGCCGGGATCACGGAACCGCTCATCCTGATATCCCTGTTCTGTGAATTCTCCGCCGCTCTCCAGATGTCCGGCTATGTCAGCACGGATGATGGCGGCAATCCGTTCAGGGCTTCCTAATTCCTGGATGACCTCTGCTTCCTTATCAGGACCGGCCTCTTCAAAGTAATCTGTATAGTATTGGACCGCATCGTCCTTGTCTTCATCCTGGATGTCCTGCAGAAGATATGCAAGCTCCTTCATAAACTCATCCCTGGTCATAGCTTCGCCTCCTTAAATATCTGGGATATCTTCTGTGAATAAGTTACCCATTCCCCCCGGTACAAATTCAGCTGTACCCTGCCTTTTTCCGTCAGCCTGTAATATCTGCGGTTCCTGCCGTCAATGGCCATATCATACACTTCCAGGCAGTCCTCCTTCTGGAGGCGTCTCAGCACCGGATATAAGGTGGACTCCGAAATATCAATGGCCTGCCGGACATCCTGGGTGATTTTATATCCATAAGTCCCTTCCGCATCCTTAGAGACAACTGCCAGCACAATAGCGTCTAAAAGCGCGGAGCCAGTGTTAAATATCATAAGCACCCCTCTGTTCTAAAAACAATATTATTAGTTGCATCATATTATACAATATATAATATAGTTATACTATACAGCATATAGTATTATATGTCAACACAAGAAATTCAAAAGATTCTGTTATATTTTCTTAAGCCTCTTTAGAAACAATTTACCAATCAGTCAAACTTAAGACACAAATAGCCGGTATACTATAAGACATAAACAAGCAGTCAGAGCTTTTAATATAGATACCATACATAATAAGCCGGTGGGATTGGCAGAGGGCCTTTCTTACCGGCTCAACCTAATTTATGGAGTAATGATTGAAAATAAGAATGGAATCAGCTACAATGGAACAATCAAGATAAAAAGCAGGTAATAGAAATGAACGCAGGAATCATTGCCGGGCAGATGCTGGTTTTGTTTTTTATGATGTTGGCAGGTTTTATTGCCTTTAAGGCGCATATAGTCTCACAGGCCGGCTCTAAGAGCCTGTCCTCGGTTATCATTAATATCTTTAACCCATGTCTCATCATATCCGGAGTACTGAATAAGAAAATCACATACAGTCCCCGCATGGTAGCAGAGAACCTGGTTCTGGTGGCCGTGTTTTTTCTGGTGCTCATTGTCCTGAGCCGTCTGTTCACAAAGATGATGAGGCTTCTGCCGGGGGAGGTAAACAGCTACCGTCTCATGATGATATTTCCCAACCTGGGGTTTATGGGAATCCCGCTGGTGCGCAGCCTGTACGGTGAGGAGGCTGTAATATTCGTGGCATTTTATATTGTTGGTTATAATCTTCTGGTTTATTCTTACGGCATACTTTTGGCTATGGGGACAAGGGATGATTGCGAAGACGCTGGAAAAGAAGCGGCAAAACGGGCCGGGCTTCCCTGGAAGAAGATGCTCAATATCGGAATGGGCGCCTGTATCACGGCAATTTTTATATTTGCCTTTCACATAAGGGTGCCGGAGCCGGCAGCTGATTTTGTGGACAGCATGGGAAACGCGGCAGTGCCCTTATCCATGATGACTGTGGGCATCATGGTGGCCCAGTCGGACTTAAAGTCCCTGGTAACAGACAAAAAGCAGCTTCTCTTTGCCTTTATCAGCCTTTTGGTCATACCGGCAGTCTGCATACCGTTTATGAGAATGCTGCCTGTTGACAAGGTTTCTTATGGAATTTTTATTCTTTTGATTGCAATGCCGGTGGGCAGCGTGGTTATGCTGGTTGAGAAGGAATATGGCGCCACGGATGGAAGGATATCGGCCAAAAGCATTGCTTTGACCTCCATCCTGTCCGTGCTCACCATTCCTGTGATTACATATCTGGCATGACAGGGGACGGTTAAGAAGGGGTGGCTGAACCATCCCGGGATGTACGGTAGATATTCATTCTGTTTCTGCGGGCAAATCCGATGACAGTCAGATTGTATTCAGCAGCCAGCTCCAGGGTAAGGTCTGTGGGTGCGGAGCGGGATACAATGACAGGTATGCCTGCCCATATGGCCTTTTCTGCAATGGGGCGCGGAATCCGGCCTGTGGTATATACACTGGTGCCTGCAAAATCCACACGGTCCTTTAAGGCGCGGCCCACTGTTTTTTCAAAGGCCCGGCTTCGGTCCAGGTCCTCTGTCATGTAAAGGACCGCACAGTCACGGCACAGCATTACGCTGTGGACATTGCCGGTTTTGCGAAACAGCTCCGAGGCATCCAGAAGGTGCTGTGACAGAGAGAGTATGTGATCAGGACAGATGTGTAAATCCGGGAGGCGGACCATGGTGCGGTCTGTTTCCCGGATTTTCAGATCCGCCCGGTTAAGAGACGGACGGATGCTTAAATCCATTATATCCTCAGGGGAGGAGATGACGCCTGAGGTATAAAGCCTGCCTAAGAGCATCTCCTCCAGATATTCCGGAATACAGTGAAGGACTTCGGTGCAGCGGCCGTTGATATGGACGTTTAGGGAACATTCCGCCAGCACTTCGTCCATGGAAGGCGTTTCCCTGCCGTCTTCATACCGTATGACAGGATACTGTTTCGTGAATTCCATCATGTTTTATATTCCTTTCCATCACGCTTTTTGGATTCGGATTGCGCAGGCTTTATATTCTGGGATTCTCGCCAGGTCGTCCAGCGCAGCGTTGGTAATCCGGTTCACATTGCCGTCCGCGAAGTGGAAGGTCATGAAGGCCTCCTGCGGGCTGACTTTCTGTCCCACCCGCGCGGTGCTGGTAATCCGGCCGCGTCTGGAGGACACAAGTACTTTGTCTCCATGGCTGATGCCAAGGACCTTAGCATCCTCCTCGTTGACCTCGATATAGGATTCGCTGCAGATTTCATTCAGGCCCTCGGTCCGTTTTGTCATGGCACGGGTGTTATAGTGGTAGAGCATGCGCCCTGTGGTCAGCAGGATTGGGTACTCCTCATCCGGAAGCTCCCTGGATTCCTTGTAAACAGCGGGATAGAAATATCCAAGCCCTCTGGAGAATCTGCCCGCATGGAGAATGGGCGTACCCGGATGATCTTTGGAGGGACAGGGCCACTGCAGGCTCTCACCCGCATCCAGCCTGGCGTGGCTGATTCCGCCGTAGGACGGGGTTACGCAGGCTATCTCATCCATGACCTGGGCTGCGCTGTCATAATGGCAGGGATATCCCATCCTGCCCATAACGTCGCAGAATATCTGTATGTCATCCCTTGCCAGCCCCGCTGGTTCAACAGCCTTGCGGACCCGCTGGAGACGGCGCTCCGTGTTGGTGAAGGTGCCTTCCTTTTCAGCATAGCTGACGCCCGGAAGAACCACGTCAGCGTAGGCAGCTGTCTCTGTCATGAAAAGTTCCTGCACCACCAGGAAATCCAGGCTCTTTAATGCTTTTTCAATATGTCCCGTGTCCGGGTCAGTCACGATTGGGTCCTCGCCAAAGATATACAGTCCCTTTATGCTGCCCTTTATGGCTGCCGGGAAAACCTCGGTGGAGGTAAGGCCGGGCCTGGTATTTAATTCCACGCTCCACGCTGTCTGGAATTTGTGGATGACGTCCGGGTTGGCCACCTTCTGGTAGCCGGGGAAATCTGTTGGCAGGCATCCCATATCGCAGGCGCCCTGTACATTGTTCTGGCCCCGCAGCGGGTTGATGCCGCAGCCTGGCCTGCCCAGTTTACCGGTCATCATGGCCAGGTTGGAAAGGCTCATGACGCCTTCTGTGCCGGTGGAATGCTCTGTTACGCCCAGACAGTATATGATGGGCGCCTTGCGGGCGCCTGCGTACATCCGGGCAGCCTGTATCAGGTCCTCCTGACGGATGTGGCAGATTTGGGCCACCTTCTCAGGGGGATAATCCTCTAAAATCTGTTCCAGGATTTCAAAGCCTTCTGTCCGGGAGGATATGAAATCCATATCAGCCAGGCCTTCCTTTAATATAATGTGCATCATACCGTTGGCAAAGGCCACATTAGTGCCCGGCTTTATCTGCAGGTGCAGGGCCGCGTCATTTGTCAGGTCAATTTTCCTGGGATCCACCACAATCAGTTTGGTGCCCCGCCTGACTGCGCGGCGTATCTGAGTGCCTGCTACGGGATGGGCTTCGGTTGGATTGGAGCCTACAAGGAGAATCACATCCACATCCCCTGTAATATCCGCAATGGGATTGGTCATGGCGCCGGAACCAAGGGTCATGGCAAGACCGGTCACAGAGGCAGAGTGGCAGATACGGGCGCAGTTATCCACGTTGTTGGTGCGAAAGGCAGCGCGCATCATTTTCTGGAACACGAAATTGTCCTCGTTGGGTGCTCTTGAACAGGAGAAACCGGCGATAGCGTCATTGCCGTACTTTTTCTGGATTTCCCTGAACTGTTCTGCCATGTAATCCAGGGCTTCATCCCAGGATGCCTGTTCAAGCTGCCCGTTCCTTCGTATGAGGGGATGGGTCAGACGGTCGCCGGAACCCACGAATTTGTAGGAACCGAATTTGCCCTTTACACACAGCAGATTGTGGTTGGACGGCCCGTCAGCCGGTTCTGCGCCCACGATGCGGTTGTCCCTGACCAGCAGATCCATCTGGCAGCCGGTGGCGCAGTGGGGGCATGTGGTCCTGACCTTCCTGACCTCCCAGCTGCGGTACTTTTTGTGGTCCTTGGCTGACAGGGCTCCTGTGGGACAGTGGGAAACGCAGTTTCCGCAGGATTCACAGGTGGTCTCAGACCAGGGCCTGCCGTAGGCAGTGGTGATGATGGTATCAAAGCTGCGGTCCTTCAGGCTGATTACGTTTCTGCACTGCAGCTCTTCGCATATCCGTACGCAGCGCCGGCACATGATGCAGAGCTCCGGATTGTATTCAAAGAATGGATTGGACGTATCCTTTGGGGCGTTTACCCGCTTTCCACTGTCATAGCTGGTATACTCCACGCCGTACTCCATACAGTAATCCTGAAGCTTGCAGGAGCCGTTCTGAGGGCAGGAGAAGCAGTGCTCCCGGTGGTTGCTCATAAGGAGGTCCAGGACAAAGCGCCTGGCTTCCATCACCTTTTCTGAGCGGGTGGAAATGACCATGCCTTCGGTGCAGTGCTCGGAACAGGCAGTGACAAGCCCTTTTTTCCGCCCGCCGTCTACTTCCACCACGCACATGCGGCAGGAGCCGTCAGGAGCCAGTTCTTTCATATAGCACAAGGTGGGTATCTGGATTCCCAGCCCGGCG
Organism: Enterocloster sp. 210928-DFI.2.20; assembly: GCF_020554465.1. Taxonomy (NCBI): domain Bacteria; kingdom Bacillati; phylum Bacillota; class Clostridia; order Lachnospirales; family Lachnospiraceae; genus Enterocloster; species Enterocloster sp. 210928-DFI.2.20. The sequence goes on along the minus strand of NZ_JAJCHK010000009.1, from coordinate 92,035 downwards.
GCAGCTGAAAGTATGGTGGTCTCCGGCGCCACCTCGCATGGTATATGGTCAATTTCAATATGTATCCTGGTATCCGGATCTATATGGTGAGACATGCTTTATTCCTCCCGTTTTCATGACATGCGCAGGCTCCCGCAGGACAGGCGCCTCCGTTTATATGTGCTTCAAAGTCGCCTCTGCGGTGGCGGAGGGCAGACATCAGGGCAACATTCACAGACTGGCCCAGGCCGCAGGCCGAAAGCTGGGACACCTGCCGGGCCATGTATTCCAGGCGCTCCACATCCCCGTCCTTAGCCCTGCCTTCCACGAAATCCGTGAGGAGTTCCAGAATACGGGTCGTGCCCAGACGGCAGGGAGTGCATTTTCCGCAGGACTCATGGACAAAGAATTCAAAGACCTTCTGTATATATTCCACGATACAGACACTGTCGTCCAGGACCACAATGGCGCCGGAACCCACTGCCAGCCCCTTAGGAGCCAGGGTCTCATATGTATAGGGTGTATCCAGCTGTTCGGGAAAGCCGATGGGGCCGGACTGGCCGCCCATGTGGAAAAATCCGGGTTTTCTGCCTGTAGACGTGCCCCCGCCGTATTTCTCATCCATTATCAGCTGGCGCAGGGAAATGCCAAGGCCCACCTCAAACACGCCTCTGTTTTTGACATGACCGCTTATGGATACCAGTTTGGTGCCGCCGCTTTCAGTTGTGCCGTAAGAAAGGAACTTCTGGCTGCCCTCCTCAAGGATGATGGGCACGCAGCACAGCGTTTCCACATTGTTGACCAGGGTGGGTTTGCCGTACAGACCTACTTCGGCCAGATGAGGCGGTTTGATTCTGGGACGCCCTGTTTTCCCTTCAATGGAGTTGAGCATGGCGGAATTCTCGCCGCATACATAGGCTCCTCCTCCGGAAACCACGGTGATGCTGTAATCAAAGCCCGGAACTCCCAGGATATCTTTTCCCAGGTATCCCGCATCCTCTGCATTTTCAAGGGCTGTCTCAAAAATTTTCTGTATCCTGCGGTACTCTCCGCGTATGTAGATATAACCCTGTTTAGAGCCGAATACATATCCCGCAATGAGCATGCCTTCTATGACGCTCAGGGGCGTTTCTTCCAGCAGCACCCGGTCCTTAAAGGTGCCGGGCTCTCCTTCGTCCGCATTGCATACAATATACTTTGTATCCCCTTCGATCCTGTATAAGCTTTTCCATTTCCGCCCGGCAGGATAACCGGCGCCGCCCCTGCCCTTTAGGTTGGAGCGGCTGATTTCTTCCAGGATTTCTTCTTTTTCCATGGACAGAGCCTTGCGTATGCCTGAAAATCCTCCCAGAGCTTCAAACTCAGGGACAGATACAGGGTCCATTCTGCCCACGCGTCTTAATAAAACAGATTCTTGTATTTCCATGTAAGTGTTCTCCCCCAATTATTGATTGCGTTTACCGGACCTTAAGTCAGCCAGAAGCTGACGTATTTTCCGGCGGTCCAGATTCCCGTATACCGTGTCCTTAACCTTGATGACAGGCCCTATGTCGCAGGCTCCCACACAGGGGATATAGTGGTAGGCAAAGACGCCGTCCTCTGTGGTTTCGCCTATGCCCACACCCAGCTCCTCCTTCAGAATCTGTGCGATTTCCTCAGAACGGGAGAAATGGCATGGAGTGCTGTTGCATACCTTCAGCACGTACCTGGCCTTTGGTTCTGTCTTTAACATGGCATAAAATGTTATGATGTCATATACCCGTGTGGGATTCATTCCCACTTCCTCTGCCACCAATGCAGCAGTTTCCTCATCAATGTAGTTGTAGCCTGAGGCGTTTTGCAGCTCATAGAGGATAGCCAGAAGGTGTTCCTTGTCCCCTCCGTTGTCCCGGATGATAGCCCTCTTTTCCTCGGCGGTCAGTTGGCTGGTGATTTCCATGCTTTATTCTCCTTATGTCCGTTTTCTGAAATAATGTGTATCCATAAAGACTAACCTAACAAATATGGGCAAAATAGTCAATAAAAGTTAAATTAATAACGCGGAATTTGTTGAAAATGCGAGAGCGTGTTTTAGAAAAAAGTGACGAAACAGATCAATTCAGAGCAGATCAATAAAATCAGTCATCTTGGGGTTCTGGGACATTTCCTCCTGGTAGATAACTACCTGATACCGATAGACTTTAGGTGTCAGGGATACATAACGGATCTGTTCATTCTCAACTTTAAGACCACTGGGCAAAAAGGCAAGACCGGTACCCTCAGCTACCATATGTATGGTGGCTGAGGTATTGTCCAGTTCACATACAATATCAGGGTTAACCCCCAGCTGTTTGAATATATGGTCCGTAATACTGCGCATGGTTGAGTTTTGCTTGGATAGAATAAAATGTTCGTTTTTAAGCAGCTCCCACTTAAGACGGCGGTTTTCGCCCCATATTTTGTATGGAAGAGTCCTGGGAACCAATAGAAGGATTTCTTCACGGTTGAGTACTTTATAAGGAAGGGTGATTTTTTGCAGGGAATCCAGGGAGGTAATAATTAAAGCAAGCTGCCCCATGTTTAATTTTTTCAGAAGATTTTTGGTACTTTCATCTGTGGCATATAGTTCCACACCAGGGTATTTTTTCTGAAAAAGACCGGAGGCAGTCAAAAAACGTTCCATTCCTTCCTGGGAAGATATCCCCACGCGGTAACGTTCTTTACCCGTAACAGAGATACTGCGTATCCTATCATATGCCTGTTCTTTTATATGCATAATATCTCTGGCCGCCTCAATGTAATACTGGCCTGCCTCGGTTATGGCAAGCTCTCTCTGATTACGAATAAAGAGCGGCGTGCCCAGCTCTTTTTCTAAATTAATCAGTGTCTGGCTCAGTGTAGATTGGGATATAAAAAGTTTCTCCGAAGCCCGGAGAATATTTTTTTCTTCCGCGATGGCAAGAATATATTCTAATTGCCGTGTATTCATTTACAACACCTCTCTGAAAATTATCGTTTTTCTCGATAATAGAATCCGGAAAAAAGAATTAGTAATTATGCTTATGTTAAAGTATACTATAAATATCAAAAATATACAATATGTCAAAATAAAAGAAAACCCCCTCTCCGTATAGGAGGGGAGAATAAAAAAAGTGCATAATAAATCATGCCGTTATTGTACGTTTTTGACAATAAAAAATATAACAGGAGGAATTTGACATGGGTGGAAATGAAGTACTTGCAGGAATTGAAAAGGAAAAGTTAATCGTAATTTTCCGGGGGGTTCCCACGGAAGATGCCGCAGATGTGGCCAGAGCCCTGGCTGATGGGGGAGTTAAGTTTATCGAAATTACCTACAATCACTGCAAGGATGATCCTGAGGCATATTTTGAGGAACAGATGATGGCCGTAAAGGCTGCTGTAGGTGACCGGGTGTGTATGGGCGCGGGAACTGTCCTGACTGTGGACCAGGTGGAACTGGCCTGCCGTCTGGGAGCTGGTTACATCGTATCGCCAAACTCAAACGATGCGGTTATCAAGCGCACAAAGGAATTAGATATGGTATCCATACCTGGTGCCATGACTCCCACAGAGATTGTTCACGCCAGGGACTGCGGAGCAGATATAGTGAAGCTGTATATAGTAGACGATATAAACCATGTGAAGTACCTTATGGGACCATTGGGGCATATCCCCATGCAGGCTACCTGCAATGTAAGTCTTGATACGATTCCGCAATTCCTTAAGGCAGGGATAAAGGCATTTGGGACAAGGGCCTTTCTGACCAATGACCTGATTGAGAAGAAAGATTATAAAGAGATCGAGAAACGGGCAAGAGAACATATTGAGATAATAAAAGCTAATTCTTAAAAAATTAAGAGGGGAAGGGTTACTATATGATAAATAAAAATAGGTTATCTGTTCTGGCAATAGCAGCACTCATAACAGTCTCTCTGGCGGCATGCAGTTCCGGGAAAAAGGAGTCGGCAGCGGGGAGCCAGACATCTGCAGCCCAGGTGGACGAAAACCAGACATCCGGGACACAGACAACAGACACTTCTGCCGGGGATACGGCTGGCAAAGATGCGGTCAAGCTGATTACATCCACTTCCCAGCTGCCCGGAGCATCGACCCAGCTTCTGCAGTCCAGGATATCCGAGGTATCAGAACAAAAGGGCGGGGGAAACTTTCAGTTTGAACATTATGACAGCGCCACCCTTTTTAAGTCCAGTGCAGAGTTGGGGGCTCTCCTGGATGGAAATATTGATATAGGATTCATCCAGCTGGGATATTTCTATGACAATGGAGCGCTGTGGGCAAATATGTTTGATATTGCGTTCCTATATGATGACGTGGACGATATGATGCAGGTATTGGACACGCAGGGGGAGGTTGGAAAATGGGTGCAGGATCAGATTTGGGATGAATTTCACGTTAAAGTAATCGCCCCGTTTTACCTGGGAAGACGTGATGTATGGCTTTCAGACGGCTCACTTACAGTACAGACCCCTGAGGATTTAAAAGGAGTAAAAATCCGTATGCCAAACTCAGCGTCATTCCTTGACATGGGGACGGCAATCGGCGCGGAGCCCACGCCCCTTGACAGCAGCGAGACATATCTTGCCATGCAGACAGGTACTGTGGATGCCCAGGAGAATATCATTCTGTCTTCGTATGCAAATGCTATGCAGGAGGTGTCAAAGAGCATTGTCATGACAGACCATATGATAACAGCCAATCTGGTGTGTGTTAATGGTGATAAATGGGAGAATATGACTCCAGAGCAGCAGGAACTGTTGACGCAGGTTATAAGGGAGGCTGTTGAACAGAATAACCAGGATGTGATGGCTGAGGAAGCGAAAATATTGGATGAATGTGTAGAAAAGTATGGGATTAATCTGCAGGAACCAGATAAGGATGCATTTAAGGAGTACGCATTCAAATACTATCTTTCCAATCCGGACAACGAGAAAAACTGGAACATGGATATTTTTAACGAGATAATCAAATAGGCCGCCAGGATGAGAGGAGGCATGCAATGAGAGCGAAGATTAAATGGTTATTTCTAAGAATAAGGGATTTTGTGGAAGTTTTTATTCCGGTTATTACATTTTCAGCTCTTTTCCTGGCATTTGTGTATTCTGTTTTCTCCAGGTATATACTGAACCGTCCCCCGGCGTGGGGGACGGAGGTACAGGTAGCGACTTACATATGGACTGTTCTGTTAGGAGCATGTTATGTGCGCAGGCTGAATAAACATGTAAATTTCACTATGATATATGATTTACTGCCGCAAGACGGTCAGAGGTGGTTAAGGATTTTTCGCAATTTGCTCATGGGCGTCACATATGGAATTTTGATGAAGCCCACAGTTCAATATATTGTAAAATACAGAACCGTTAGTCCATCCTTAAAAATTCCGGTTAAATTTTACTTCTTTCCAATCATAATCCTTGTTTTTGGTGTGATGTGTTATTCCTTCGCGGATGTGTACAGGGATATAAGAGGGTGGTTCCGGCAGAAGCGGGGGCAATCAGGGTAGAGAGGGGGAAAGATAGTATGAATATAGGAATTGTTGTGTTTTTAGCGGCTTTTGCCATGATATTCCTTACAGGTATGCCCATTGCGTTAGGTATGCTTTCTGTAGGCGTCATATATATGCTGGCTACAGGAGGGAATATGGGGGTGATACCTAACTGCATATGTGAGGCATATTGGAATAATTATGTCATCATAGCCATTCCGTTGTTTGTATTTACGGCAAATGTAATGAATACAGGTAAGATATCTGATATGATTTTCCGCTTTTCAGATGGTATCGTGGGAAGGATGCGGGGCGGCATGGCTCAGGTTAATGTTCTGGTATCTCTTATCTTTTCAGGAATGACAGGCTCAGCCATGGCGGATGCTTCCGGCGTTGGTATCATGGAAATAGCAGAGATGAAGCGCCAGGGGTACGACGATGGTTTCAGCTGTGCCATAACAGCAGCATCCGCTACAATTGGACCCATCTTTCCTCCCAGTATGACCATGCTGCTGTACTCGTCCCTTACAGGCGCTTCCGTAGGAGCACTGTTTATGGGAGGTATGCTGCCGGGGGTTATGCTTGCGTTATTTTTGGGAGCGTACTGTCTGGTGGTATCCTATAGGAGAAAGTATCCTTATGGTACTAAGTATACAATACCTCTTTTTTTGACATACACATTTAAGGCAATACCTGCACTGCTGACGCCGGTCATCCTTTTAGGAGGAATCTATGGAGGCGCGGTGACACCCACTGAGGCAGGTGCGGTGGCAGGGGCTTATGCGCTGATAGTGTCTGTACTGGTGTACAGGATGTTAAACTGGGAGTCTTTAAAAAAAATACTGCTGGAAACAGCGAGGACTGTAGGCACGGTTTCCATAACCGTGGGCTGTGCGTCCGTGATTGTTTATATATCCACACTGGAGCGCATACCTACACTGTTAGGCGGTTTTATTATGGGAATCACAGATAACAGATATGTATTCCTGCTGATATGCAATATTATGTTCCTGATACTGGGTATGATATTCGACAATAACACCATTACACTGGTATTTATTCCCATGATATACCCGCTGGTTCAGGGATTTGGTATCGATCCGGTCCACTTCGGGGTCATGTTCGTAATTAATATGATGATAGGAATGGTGACGCCTCCTTATGGTCCTCTGTTGTTTGTAACATCAGCCATTTCTGAAACGCCATTAAAGGATATCATAAAGGAGATACTTCCTATGATTGCAGTCATGATAGCTTTTCTGCTTGTCATTACATACATACCGGATGTTGTTTTGGTTCTTCCTAAGATATTTCTGAACTATTAAAAACGGTTAAATCGAATTTAAGTAAAAATAAAAAGGAGAAACATTATGAGAGAAAATAAGATGAAACAAATATTGGATGAAGGTAAGCTGGCAGTGGGAATGGGGATATTTACAGGAAGCCCTATCGTGGTCCAGATGATAGGATACTCAGGATTTGATTTTGTCTTTATTGATATGGAGCATACACCTGTGACCATTGACAGGGAACTGCAGGCATTGATCATTGCTGCCAATGAGAGCGGAATGGGGACATGCGTCCGTGTCAAGTATAATGACGAGGTACTGATTCGCACAACTGCTGAGTTCGGGGCAGACGCAGTAGTGGTTCCGCATTGCCGTACAGCTGAAGATGCCAGAAAAATGGTACAGGCTGTCAGGTTCCCTCCTTATGGTGTGAGAGGCTCAGCCACGGATTGCAGAAGCGCAGGCTATGGTTGCTATCCTGACTTTAATTTTGGAGAGTATGTTGAAAAATGCAACCGGGAGACATTGATAATACCACTGGCAGAGGACCCTGAATTCTTTGATAATATGGATGAGATACTGGATGTGGAGGGACTGGGGGGAGTGCAGCTAGGGCCATCGGATCTGGCGCTTGGCTTGGGTATTAAAGAGACATATAACTTTGACAACCCACAGGTGAAGAGTCGGTTTGAACGTTTGTTTAAAAAGGCCAAAGAAAAAGGCATTCCGCTGATGGGTCCCATCGCGCCTCCCAATCTGGAGCGGGCAATTGAGATGGCGGAAAATGGAGTCAGGGTAATGACGCTGAGAAACGATGTAACGAATTTCAAGATGCTCTTAGCCGGCCTGAGGAAGGATGTCTATATTCCGTTAAAAAAGCATTTTGAGACTGTATAGGGAGGGTGACTATATGATATCTTCATCTATTTATACCAATGAGGACCTGGGAAAATATCCGGAGGGAATCCAGAAAGCCCTGGAATATCTTATGAGCAGGGATTTTACACAGATGGAACCAGGCACATATGCCATTGACGGAAAGGATATATATGCGATGGTAATGGATATAACAACCTGTGCTTCCGCAGATAAAAGACCAGAAATACATAAGAAGTATGCAGATGTACAGTTTGTTGCAAAGGGAAGAGAAATGTTGGGATTTGCTCCGGATATAGGAGATTTGACCATTACAGATGGGAAGGAAGAAGGAGATATTTACTTCTATGACGATGTGGGAGACGAGAGCTTTCTCATAGCAACCAAAGGCTGCTATAACATTTTTTTTCCAAATGATATCCACCGTCCGGGATGTATGGTGGAACACCCTGGAAAGGTGAGGAAAGTGGTTGTGAAGGTGAGCATGGACAGGGTATAGGATGCTAAGCAGTAGTAGAAGGGAGTTCGTCAGCACAGTGCTGGTTGACGGATTCCCTTTTTGCATGCAACTTAAAATCCGGTAATTTTTCCAAATATATAAAAGTCATAAATGTTTAGGATATGCTGCATTTATGAAAAGTTTATGATACATGGAAAGCGGTAATGGATTCCAACGAATGTTATCAGTATTTCATGATCTGATGAGTGGCGGAAGATATTAACGTCTGACTATAAACTTTAACCGCAGCCGTACGATAACATAAATAGAAATAAGAAACCCCAAAAACCCTATAACACCAGTGGGAGGTAAACAATGAGGATAAATTTTAACGCAATCCAGCCTAAAAACACCATTATCAATGCGGCAAGGGTAAACGCCTCCTTTGCAAAGAATAATAGCAGAACCGGAAAATCTGCCGGAACCGGGCGCAGTGACCGGGCCGATTTCTCGCCCCAGGGAAAGCTGATGAGCATGATAGAGAATCTGACAAAGCAGAAGCAGACCATCATTGACAGAAAGAATGAACTGGTGGAGAACACCTTAAAAAACGGCGGTAAGGTGGATGACATCAAGGACCAGCTTAAAAACTACGGAAAGCAGCTGGCCGACCTGGATAAACAGATAGCAGGACTGTATGCCCAGCAGGCCAAGGCATGTGCGGAACCGGATGACAAGAAAAAGACGGACAGGACTGACCCTCATAAGACGGAGGAACAGCGCGAGGTGGAGCGTTTAAGCAGTCTGGCCAATGTATCGGATGGTATCAGGAATGCTGAGAAGATATCCGCCGTAAAGGACCGGGTTGAGGGTGAGATGCATGTGAAGGAAGCTGAGGTCAGCCAGGGCGGTGTGCATGTGGATGCCCTGGTCAGCAAAGGCATGGGCGGCGCTGCCAATGTGGCGGACATGGTTGACAATGAGACGAGCGCATTAAAGCGGAAGGAAATGGAAATTGCGGCGCTGGGAGACCGGGCTTCGGCCCTTGGGGACAGTCAGGCAAAGAGCCTTGGAGACAGCATGGATGCGCTGGAGGAGAACCGGGAAGCGGATGATCCGGTAAGGGAAGATAAGGCAGAAAAGAGTCGTGAAGAAAACAAGACGGAAATCCGGGCAGAAAACAACACAGGAATTTGGACAGAGGAAAGCGGGAATGCAAAAAATACAGGTTCCGGAAAGACGGATACCGGAACCTTAGTTTCATGATTTATAGAATGGATTTATCAGGACAGACCCTGTCCGCGGCCAACTGTAAAATATAATATGACAATAATAACCGCCGGAGCCAGGAACTTTACCAGAAAGGCCCACAGGCGTTTCCAGGCCATGCTGTGGCCTGAGGCTTCAATTTCCTTTGAGGCGTTGTCGGTTCCCCAAACCCATCCCACGAACAGACAGAAGCACAGGGCTCCCAGGGGAATCATCAGATTGTCAGTGAAATTTTCCATGACAGCGTTCATGGGGAGATATTGGACGCCGTTGGTAAAATCAAACCACGGCAGCTTTATGTCCATGGCTCCCTGGGACAGCGAATAACCTGCGCTTAAGAATGACATGGGAATCACAAGGAGCAGGGTTGCTTTTAACCTGGCAAAACCGAATTCTTCCGTAAGCCATGCGATGCAGCTCTCAAGGATGCTGATGGCGCTGGTCAGGGCTGCCACGAACAGCAGGAGGAAGAAGGCAAAACCAAAGAACACGCCGCCAGGCAGCCGGCTGAACACCTCAGGAAGAGCCATGAAAGCAAACCCGCCTCCCATGCCCATGGCTTCGGGACCAGCCGTAATATAAACCACAGGCACGATGGCAAGTCCGGACAGGAGGGCCACAAGGCTGTCCAAGATACAGATACAGCCGGCGCTTTTGGCCAGATTCTCTGTCCTTGGCACGTAGGAGCCGTAGGTCACCATGATGCCCATTCCCACACTGAGGGAGAAAAAGGCCTGGCCCAGGGCGGCTACCACGGTTCCTCCGTTGAATTTCGCGGGGTCCACTGCCAGCATATATTTAAGGCCTTCGGCGGCTCCGTCCAGGGTTATGGCATAGACCACAATTCCGGTTAAGAGCACGAACAGGCCGGGCATTAAAAATTTACTGACCCGTTCAATTCCTTCTGATACACCCCGCACAACCACATAGATACACAGAAGGAGGAAGGCGGCGCCCCAGAGAAGCGGTTCTGCAGGCCGTGATATAAAATCTGCAAAATAAGCGGAAAATCTGCTGCTGTCGTTTCCAAAGGCACTGAAATCCGCCCCGGTAAGGTACACCGCAATGTATTTCATCACCCATCCTCCCACTACACTGTAGTAGGACATGATTACAAACAAGGTCAGGACCCCGATGCCCCCGGCAAAGCTCCAGCGCGGGTTCAGCCGGCGGAAGGCGCCCACCACATTTTTCTGGGTGCTGCGCCCGATGGAAAGCTCTGCCAGCATGACCGGGAATCCTACGAACAGGACAATCAGCGCATAGCAGATTAAAAACGCCCCGCCGCCTCCGGCAGCCACCTTTCCCGGAAATTTCCATATATTTCCCAGTCCTACAGCACTTCCCGCAGCGGCCAGTATAAAACCTATGTTGCTGGCCCATTGGCTTCTTTTATGTTCCATTTTCAAAACCCCTCCATTATATCCATCATATATCTGGCATATATCTACACATATTCATCAAAAATCCCGGCCGTATGCCGGGAAAATAACCTTGTTTATTCTATCACAATGCCCTGGCACCGTCTATTCCTTTTTACAAATTAATACAGTCCAGCGGGCCTCGGCAGCGAATAGATTTTTTCTATCTGATTTTCTGCCTGTTTGTTTTTTTCTATACAGACAGTCTGTATATTGACTTAAGGGCCGGTGCTCATTATAATTCAACAATGGTTATTGCTGTCCTTCAGAAGAGGACAGGATAGTGATATAAAATACGATTAAGAAAGGATACGACCACAGATGAGAAAGAAAATAGTTGCCCTGTTAATGGCGCTTACCATGGTACCGGCCCTGGCAGCCTGCGGCAGCAGCAATGGCACAGGCAATAATACTGCAGGGGCTCCTGCCGAATCCCAGACCGGGGAAACCACCGCAGCCCAGGAAACTGAAGTCCGGAGCCAGGGGGAGACTAAGGCAGAAACCAATGCAGAATCTAAGGCAGAAGCACCGGCTCTGTCCGGCACCATGAAGGTAGTGGCCACCAGCGAGAATTATGTAACATTGTTTGACAAATTCACAGAGGATACCGGTGTTAAGGTTGAGCTACTGTCCATGTCCTCAGGAGAGGTGCTCTCCAAGCTCCGTGCGGAGGGCGGCACACCATCTGCCGATTTATGGTTTGGAGGCGGCATTGACGCATTCATGAGCGCGAAGGATGACGGACTGTTAGAACAGGTTACCTTTGACGCTTCTGGGGACCTGGCAGAGGACTTTAAGGACCCGGAGGGCTACTGGTATTCCAAGGGAATCACCATCGTAGGCTTTCTGCTCAACGACGGCCTCATGGAGGAGCTTAATATAGAGGCACCTGCCAGCTGGGATGATTTGTTAAAGGCAGAATATGAAGGCGAAATCATCATGTCCAACCCGGCTGTATCAGGAACCAACTATGCTGTGGTCAATGCCCTGCTTCAGGCTAAGGGCGAAGAGGATGGCTGGTCCTATTTTGAAGGTCTGAATAAGAATATAGCTTACTATGCAAAACGCGGATCCGATCCTAAGAATAAGGTGACCACCGATGAATATGCCATCGGAATCACATACATCGACGGCACCATCGAGTCCCTGTTAGACGAGTATGATGTGTCCATCGTTTACCCGGCGGATGGTATTCCATGGGTTCCCGAGGGAGTGGCGGCATTTAAGAATGCAGAGAATACAGACGCGGCCAAGTACTTTATAGAGTGGCTGTTCAGCAGTGACGAGAATCTCCAGATGCTGGCAGAGATTGACCAGAAGAACAGCGTAAAGACCATCAAGCCGTCCCTGGAAGGACTGGACCTGGGATATGACACCGGCATGCTGATGAAGGAGGACCTGTCCCTGTTCGGTGAAAAGCGTACGGAAATCCTGGAGCATTTTGAGGCGCTGATGGGAGATAAGGCAGCAGATGAATAGGTTTGACAGCATCCATAGAGATATGAATACAAATAAACACGGAAACATGCATGGAGACATGTATGGCAAAAGGGCATCGAAAGATGTCCTTTTTGGCATTGCAGGATATGGGGCGGATAAAGTGCTGCTGGCAGTTCTGCTGGCCAGCGTTTTCCTGTTTGTGTTCTGGCCCATGCTCTGCATCCTGATACGGAGTCTGTGGGACGGAAAGGGCATAAGCTATGACGCATATGCTGCTGTCTGGAACCAGTACAGGGGAAATCTCTGGAACAGTGTGTTCGTGGGTGTCTGCGCATCCCTGCTGTGCACTGCCTTTTCCACGGCGGCAGCCCTGTTCCTTGCCACAAGACGGGGAGCTGCCAGGATGCTCTGCATGGCGCTTCTGCTGATTACCATGGTCTCCCCTCCCTTTGTATCCTCCCTGGCCTATATACAGCTCTATGGACGCCGGGGATGGATTACGTACCGGCTGCTGGGGCTGAGCTGGGATCCCTATAACTGCTGGGGAGTTATCCTGATGCAGAGCCTTTCCTTTGTGCCTTTAAATGCCTTGTTCCTGGGGGGAATCCTGACCAAACTGGATGGAGACAGCATACGGGCAGCCAGGGATCTGGGAGCCAGCCCCAAGGCCATTTTGGGGGACATTGTACTGCCTCTTATACGGCCGGGGATCTGGGTGGCCCTGCTCCTTTCCTTTGTCCGTTCCCTGGCAGATTTTGGGACTCCGGTCATCATCGGCGGAAGGTTCAGCACTATTGCGTCAGAGATATATCTCCAGCTGGTGGGATACTCTAATCTGGAGAAGGCCTCCGCCATGAATATGGTTCTGATGCTTCCCTCCATAGCTGCGTTTTTCCTCTACCGGAAACTGATGAAACGTTCGGATATGCTGACAGAGGGAAGCAGGGGGAGACAGGAGCCCCTGGCCCTTTCACTGGGAAAATGCGGGGCGGCCGGGATTCTGGCAAACCTGGGAAGCATACTGTTCTTTTTTATGATGGCTCTGCAGTACGGATGTATATTCATATCCGGTTTCCTCAAAAGCACCAGAGGTGTGTATTCCTTTACCACCCGGTATCTGGAACAGATGGTCCGTTTTGACCTGGACACCATGGGGCGCAGCGTGGCATATGCGCTCATTGTATCCCTGGCCGGAACCCTCTTTGCCATGCTGTTCGCCTATTACATGGAGCGGAGACAGATTCCGGGCCGGAATTTCTTTGACTGTCTGGTTACGCTGCCCTATATGCTGCCGGGAACCTGCTTTGGAATCGGCTATATCCTGGCCTTTAATTCTCCGCCCTTAAAGCTGACAGGCACTGCCCTGATTGTTATTTCCAACATGCTTTTCAAGCAGCTTCCCACGGCCACAAAGATATGTTCGGCCACCCTGACCCAGGTGCCCAGAGCACAGGAAAAAGCAGTGCGGGACCTGGGCGGGGGGCAGATGTCGGTGCTGAAGACCGTAATACTGCCCGGTCTCAGACCGGCCTTTCTCAGCTGTTTTGTGTATAACTTTTCCAGCAGCATGACTACGGCCGGAGCCATCCTGTTCCTCATAGATCCGGGCCGCAAGCTGGCAGTGTTCAAGCTTTTTGATGCGGTTTATACCGGAGACTACGCCTTGGCCTCCCTGATAGCCACCAGCATCATCCTGGTGGTGCTGGCAGTGGAAGGCATGGCTTATTTAATAACATGGAAGGCAGGTAAGCGACGTGTATCTTGAACTTGACCATTTGAAAAAACACTTTGACGGCAGGGAAGTGGTGCGGGATTTATCCCTTACCCTGGAACAGGGCCAGCTTCTGTGCATCCTTGGGGCGTCAGGGTGCGGGAAGACAACGACCCTCAATATGATAGGAGGCTTCCTGGAGCCGGACAGCGGCAGCGTGCGGCTGGATGGCCAGGACATCACCCGTATCCCTCCGGAACAGAGGCCTGTGACAACCGTCTTCCAGTCCTACGGCCTGTTTCCCCACATGACAGTGCTCCAGAATGTGGTTTACGGCTTGAAATTCCGGGGAGTGAAGCGGGAACAGGCCCGGCAGAAGGGGATGCGTTATCTTGAGATGGTGGGGCTTGGAGATTATGCCTCGGCCTATATCCAGGAAATCAGCGGAGGACAGCAGCAGAGGGTGGCCCTTGCCAGGGCGCTGATTGTGGAGCCTAAGCTGTGCCTTCTGGATGAACCCTTCTGCAACCTGGACGCTGCCCTGCGCACCAGGATGCGCTATGAATTGAAACGGCTCCAGAAAGACCTGGGGCTGACCATGGTGTTCGTCACCCACGACCAGGAGGAGGCCATTATCCTGGCTGACCGTATCGCTATCATGGACCAGGGCGAGCTGGTCCAGAATGACGCGCCCCTGGACCTTTGCCGGAAGCCGGCCAGCCCGTTTGTGGCTGAATTCATGGATCTGGAGAGCCTGGTATGGACAGAGGACGGCAGGCTGCTTAAAATTATCAAGAGATAGGAGGAACCTAAATGCTGGTTGACATGCATCTTCATGAGTGTACTTATTCATCGGACAGCAAAATAAGCCTGGAGGAAATTGTGACCACAGCGCGGGGCAGGGGGCTGGACGCTGTCTGCATCACGGACCATGACAGCATGGGACTCAGGGAATATGCGGCAGAGTATTCAGACAGGACCGGTTTTCCCATTTTTGTGGGTATTGAGTTCTTTTCCCTTCAAGGGGATATCACGGCGTGGGGGATTGAAGATTATCCCGGCTGCCGGGTGGATGCCCAGGATTTTATAAACCATGTAAATGAGGCCGGCGGTTTCTGTGTCTCCTGCCACCCTTTCCGGAACAATAACCGCGGTCTGGAGGAAAATCTCCGCGCGGTCAAAGGGCTCCACGGGGTGGAGGTGTTAAACGGCAGTACGGCCCTGGAGGCCAACCGCAGGGCATTTACTTACTGCCGGGAATTAGGGCTTAAGACCATAGGGGCCAGCGATGCCCACACCATGGGCCAGATTGGAAAGTATGCCACATGGCTGCCGGAGAAGGTAGACTGTCTGAAGGATTTTGTGGAACAGCTTAAGACCAGGCAGGTGCGTCCGGCAGTGTGGAACGGAAGCAGCTATGATGTGGTCGATATGTTATAACAGATGCCGGTTCTTTGTGGATTGCTTTTCGGATTTTTCTAATTGCCGCTTTTTTGCTTTAAAACTTTGACTAAATGGTGTAAATGGGGTAGTATATTAAAGATGGCGTTACAGGCAGTCCTGTTTCATTTTCATGCAGGACCGCAGGCCGTCTAAATGTATGTCATAAAGGAGAAGTTATGAACAAGCAGAAAAAAACGGATTCCTCACCGGCAGCCGTGCACCAGAACGGCGGCTTTGGAAGCAGCCTGGGATTTGTGCTGGCCTGTGTGGGTTCCGCAGTGGGAATGGGCAATATCTGGATGTTTCCGTACCGCGTAGGGCAATACGGCGGCGGCGCGTTTCTGGTGCCCTATATTCTATTCATTGTATTATTCGGCCTGGTAGGGCTGTCGGCTGAGTTTGCCATTGGACGCCGGGCCAGGACCGGAACCCTGGGCGCCTATGAATATTGCTGGAAAAAAATAGAAAAGGGCAGGCTGGGGTATTTCCTGGGCTGGATTCCTCTTCTGGGTTCTTTAGGTATCGCCATTGGGTATGCCATTATCGTGGGCTGGGTGGTAAGAGCCCTGGCAGGATCTGTAACAGGGGCTATCCTTACAGCGGATGCAGCGGCCTATTTCAGCCAGGCCACAGGTGAGTTCGGAAGTGTTCCCTGGCATGTCCTGGTGGTGGTGACTGCGGCCGGCATCCTTATGTTTGGGGCAACCAAGGGTATTGAGAAGATTAATAAGGTCCTGATGCCTTCCTTTTTTGTATTGTTTGCAATACTGGCCATCCGTGTGGCCTTCCTGCCGGGGGCGGCAGAAGGATATAAATTCCTCTTTGCCCCGGACTGGAGTGATTTATTAAAGGTGGATACCTGGGTCATGGCAATGGGACAGGCATTTTTCTCACTGTCCATCACGGGCTCGGGAATGATTGTGTACGGCACCTATCTGGCCAAGACAGAGGATATACCCAAGGCATCCATCCGCACTGCTTTTTTTGATACGGTGGCTGCCATGATGGCTGCCCTTGCCATTATGCCTGCTGTATTTGCATTCGGCATTGAGCCAAACGCAGGCCCGCCCCTTATGTTTATCACCCTGCCTGAGATTTTCCGGCAGATGCCTATGGGAAGGCTGTTCGCAGTGATATTCTTCCTGTCCGTGGCTTTTGCGGGCATCACCAGCTTAATTAATATGTTTGAGGCAGTAAGCGAGTCATGGCAGAACCGGTTTAAGCTTCCCAGGAAAGCGGCCGTGGCCCTGTGCAGCGGCATTGCCCTGTTAGTGGGTATTTTTCTGGAGTCAGAGCCTAAGGTGGGTTCGTGGATGGATTTCATCACCATTATTGTGGTGCCCTTCGGCGCAGTGCTGGGGGCTGTATCCATTTATTATATTCTGGGATATAAGGAGATACGGGAGGAACTGGAGGAAGGCAGGAAAAAGCCTTTGGGAGAGTTCTTCGGACCTTTAGCCAGGTATGTCTATGTGCCGCTGGCCGTGATAGTGTTCATACTGGGAATTGTGTATGGCGGGATTGGATGATTGAATGTGCCTGCACCTGCAGAACCCCGGCGGTATTGTATACTGACAGAAAACATGATGGAAAAAGGCGGTGTCTGGGTGAGACAAAAGACAGAGACGCTCTCGGAGCGGGTGGCCGTGAAGATACGGCAGTATATTATTGAGAATGAAATGAAGGCGGGCGATAGGCTTCCAAATGAGCTGCAGATGGCCGAATACTGCGAGGTTGGCAGAGGGACTGTCCGGGACGCGGTAAAACTGCTGCGGTTTGAAGGGTTGGTGGAGGTTGTTCAGGGCAGCGGCACCTATCTTTTGAGGCAGAAGCAAAAGCCCATTGAGATCAGCGGGGGAGAGACGCCAAACCTTTTGGGAGCATTTTTGCCGGAAGAGCTGCCAAATAAAGCGCTGGAATTTTCAGAAGTAAGGCTGATGCTGGAACCGGATATCGCTGCCCTGGCAGCTACCAACGCGACTTATGAGGACTGCCGGAAACTGATGGAGCTGGAGGCAGAGGTGCGCTGGCAGATCCAGATGCAGGAATCCCATTATGAGAAGGATATAGAGTTCCATCTTCAGATTGCCAGGTGTTCTAAGAATGAGATTGCCTGCAAGCTGATGGAGATTGTAGTCAAGGGAATCCCTCTGTTCTGCAAGGTCACAAATGACGAGCTGGCAAATCAGACGGTGAAATTCCATCATATGATTTCGGAGTCTATCGAACGGGGAGATGCCAGTGGAGCCCGTTACAGTATGATCGATCACTTAAACAGTACCCGAAGAAAGATTATTGAGGAGATTGAACAGCAGAAGGCGGGAAAGTCATCGAATGACTTTTAAAAATATTGTACAATATACACAATAAATATCTGCAAATATAGAAACAAAATCCAACATATCGACAAAATATATCCGATGTGCTACACTGCATTCGTCGGATATATTTTTTTTGTTTACAGAACAATTTAGAAAACGGAGGGAAATCAGTGTGTTGAAAAGAACGTATTTATTATCAGGAATTGCGGTACTGACAGCTCTTGGGCTTATGGCCTGCGGCTCGTCCGGCAGCGGACAAACAGAGGCAAAGGGAAGCGTTTCGGGAAACAGCGAGACGGAAGCTGCTGCCAATGAAGAATCTCTGAATTTCACAATGGCATTGGTGGATAATTCCCAGTCGAATTATTACAAGGGAGCAGAAAAGATTGCCGAGCTGGTGAATGAGGCCACGGAAGGAAAAATCCAGCTTACCATCCAGGCAGGCGGCGTTCTGGGTGGAGAGGCAGATACCCTGGATATGGCGATCCAGGGCGATCTGGACATCGCTACCTGCGCTAATTCGGTTTTGGCCAACTATATTCCAGAAATGTCTATTTTAGACCAGGCCTTTCTCTGGGACAGCGCAGACCAGGCTAATTACGCGGTGCAGAATGAGCTGGGAGATCTGATTTCTGCCGAGGCGGAAAAGCATGGCCTTCACGTCATTGGCTATTTAGAGTCAGGATTTCGGGATGTGTTCTCTAAGAAACCAATTCAGACCCCGGCAGATTTTAAGGGTGTAAAAATCCGGGTGATGCAGAACGAGGGCCAGCTGGCGGCATTTACTGCCTTTGGGGCTAATCCGGTGGCCATCTCTGCCTCCGAGCAGTTCACAGCGCTTCAGCAGGGAACCATTGATGCCTGTGAGAATGCAGTATCTAACTGCTGGATTAATAAGTATTATGAGGCAGGAGTGAATTCAATCACGAATACAAAGCACTGCTTTGTCTACATTCCGATCTGTATGAGCGACAATGCCTGGAACAAGATTCCTGAAGATATGAGAGAGCCCTTTGTCAATGCGGTGCAGGAGGGGTGCAAGGCCCAGTGGACCTACCTGAATGAGGCTAATGCAGAGGCAGTGGAAAATTTAGAGGGTGCAGGTGTGACCTTCTATGATATTGATACCGAGGCATTAAAGGCAGAGTATCAGGCGGCCCAGGAAAAGAATGGTGCTTCCTACGACGAGAAATGGGCAGCAGCTGTCGACGCAGCCAAGAGTGCGGTACAGTAGAAACAGAGGAGAGGATTCGTATGAAATTTATGAAAAAGCTTCTGTCATGCGTTACATCGGCAGAGTATGCAGTCATGGTCGCTGCTTTTGTGGCCATGGTCGCTTCCTATTTCATTTCTGTGCTGAATCGGAATTTTATCCAGGCCTCCATGCCCTGGACAGAAGAGATAGCCATATACAGTATGACCTATATGGCGCTGCTGGGAACAGAGGTGGGTCTAAGAGATGGCACCCAGGTAGCGGTGACTGCCGTGGTGGACAAACTACACGGTGTGCCCCGCAAGATTGTGGATCTTATCCGGCAGGTGATTCTGGTGGGATTTGCTTTTATCATGATTAAAGCGGGAGGGGCCCTGGTCTTAAAGCAGCTTCAAGCCGGCCAAACTACGCCTGTGATGAAGCTTCCCATGTCTCTGATGTATTTCTCGCTGGTACTGGCCTTCGGACTTATCTTCGTCATTCAGACCATTACGCTGGTACAGCAGATTGCAGAATTCGGAAAGAAAGAGGGAAACAGGACATGAATGCAGGATTGATTTTATTTTTGATTTTTATTCTTTGCCTGGTAATCGGGGTACCGGTGTCCATCTCCTTGAGTGTGGCCTCACTGGCGGCCGTGGTGTTCGGGGGCCTTCCGGCCTCCTCCACGGCTATCGCCCAAAGGATCTTTGGCGGGCTGCAGTCCAGCTCTATCATGGCCATTGCATTTTTTGTACTGGCTGGCAATCTTATGACGAAGGGGGGGATTTCCAGGCGGATTGTAGATTTTGCGGACTGCCTGGTGGGCAACGTGAGAGGCGGTATGAGCCTGGCGCTGGTACTGGCCTGTGCATTCTTTGCTGCCTTATCTGGATCAGCCCCTGCAACGGTCATTGCCATCGGAACCATGCTCTACGGGGATATGATCAAAAAGGGTTATCCAGGGCCGCGGACCGCAGGACTTCTGGTAGTGTCCGGTGGGCTTGGGCCCATCATCCCGCCATCTATTATAATGGTGATTTACTGTACGCTGACCGGTGCCTCTGTTGGAAATATGTTCAAGCAGGGGATGATGATTGGTATTGTGATTATGCTGGTACTGATGGTGGAGGTACTGTGGTTTGCCCATAAGGAAAAGTGGCCGAAACAGAATGTGAAGCGCACGCCCGCCGAGGTGGTGAAGGTTTTTCTGGACGCCATTCCAGCGCTGCTTACACCCATTATTATTCTGGGAGGAATCTATTCCGGTATGTTGACTGCCACGGAAAGCGCTGCGGTGGCTGTTGTATGGGCAGCTATTGCCGGAGCTTTTATCTACCGTGAGCTGAATCTGCCGGATACAATCCAAATCATCAAGGACTCTGCCAAGAGTTCTGCTATGATCCTGTTCATCATCGCTGCGTCCACAGCCTTCTCGTGGGTGTTCACAATCTCTGGCGCTTCCAAGGCCCTGGTGGATACGGTGATTGGCATGAATTTAAATGCAACAATGTTCTGCCTGGTGGTAGCAGTGATTCTTCTGATTTTCGGAACCTTTATGGAGGGGACAGCCATAGCTGTTTTGTTAGTTCCGGTATTGTGGCCTATCGCTCAGAGCATGGGCATCAATGTAGTGCATTTTGGAATGATTGTGTGTATTTCCAATGTAGTGGGAACTATGACGCCTCCGGTAGCGGTGAACATCTACTCGGCGGCCACAGTGTCAAAGCTGAAGATGGGAGAGATCGCAAAGGCGGAGATTCCATTTTTGGTTGGCTATGTAGGAGTATTTTTTCTGTGTGTCTTTTCAGAATGGTTTTGTACGTTTCTCACCTAAGGAGGTTTGATTATGGTACAGGGAGTTGTGACAAGGGAACGGATGGAAAAGTGGAAAATCGTTTCCCCTGAGGAATATGGATTTCATAAAGTGATCGTACCTGGCAGGGAGGACTGTCAAGTGGCGGTAATGTACCGGCTGAACCTGGCGGCAGGCCAGCGTTATGAACTGAAGCCTGGCGGCGAGGAGATGAACGGTGTATGCATTAAGGGAGCGGCTGGACTGGAGCTGGCTGGCCATCAATATCACTGCGGCCGGCTTGACTCCTTCTACACGGCGGGAGGAAACAGTGTGGCCATCGAGGCAGAGGCAGACTGTGTTTTTTACATCGGGGCCTCCGTGGATGAGGGCTATGGAACACCGTTTTTCCGTGCTTTTAATCTGCATCTGCCTTTGGGTGAGATTCATCAGATTCACGGAAAGGGCGTGGGGCAGAGAGAGGTTTTTATGACGCTCAACCAGGAGATTCAGGCTTCCCGCCTGATTGCCGGGCTGACCTGGGGAGGCAACGGTGCCTGGACCAGTTGGCCGCCCCACCAGCATGAGGCAGACTTAGAGGAGATTTACTGCTATTTTGACATGGATGAGCCTCATTTTGGGCTGCACCTAAGCTACACCGCCCCGGGGGATGTAGATAATATCGTTGCACATCCGGTGAAGAGCGGAAGCATGGTGCTGGCACCCAGGGGCTATCATCCTACGGTGGCTTCCCCGGGGACACGGAATGCTTATTTTTGGGTACTGGCAGCCCACTCACATGAGAGCCGCGGTTACGATCTGGCGGTATTGGATCCCAGTCGGGAACAGATGAACTGAAACAAGAAAGGTGAAAAGACCATGAATCAATATCATTCCATTTATCTCCCCCAGTTTACGATGGGCGAGGATGCCTTTGGGACTTTTCCGGAGCGTATAGGCAGGGGGAGGAAAGCGGCCGTTATATGCGGCAAACAGGCATGGGAGGCTTCAAAAGATTATGTGCTCCCGTCCTTGGAGCAGGCAGAGATTATTGTGACAGGGGCGGTGGTTTACGGAAAGGACGCAACTTGGGAAAATGTGAAGCGGCTGGAGAGGGAACCAGCAGTCCAGGAGGCGGATGTAATCCTGGCTGTGGGAGGAGGCAAGTGTATTGACACGGTAAAAGTGGTGGGTGACAGGCTGAGTAAGCCGGTCTACACAATACCCTCCATTGCCTCCAACTGTGCGCCTATCACGCAGATCAGCATCCTCTACCATGAGGACGGATCCTTCCGGGAGATTCTCAAGCTGAAAAATGTTCCTGTACACTGCTTTATCAACCCCAAGCTGACCCTGGCGGCGCCGGTGCGTTACCTCTGGGCAGGCATCGGAGACGCTATGGCAAAGCACGTGGAGTCCGCCTGGTCTGCCAAGGCTGGGGAAGCCCTGGATTATGGCAGTGCTCTGGGAATTACAGCAGGCAGTATGTGCTTTTATCCTATGCTGGAGAAGGCGGAGAAGGCCATGGAGGATGCCGCAAAAGGAGTGATCAGCCGGGAGCTGGAGGAGACGATTTTAAATATCATTATATCCCCGGGTATTGTTTCTGTATCTGCCCATCCGGATTACAACGGCGGTATCGCCCACGCCCTGTTTTATGGCATGACCAGCCGTAAGTGTATCGAGGAGCGGCATCTCCATGGAGAGGTGGTCGCCTATGGAATGCTGGTCAACCTCATGGCAGACCATGACTGGGAAAAGCTTAGCAGGGCCTGGCGGCTTAGCAAAGCTATTAAGCTGCCTGTCTGCTTGGGAGATCTGGAGCTGGATCCCACCGATCCGCTGGAGGATGTGTTGAAGGTGACGATGGAGAATCAGGAGTTAAAGCATACGCCGTATCCGGTAACAAAGGAGATGATCCGGGAGGCTATCACGGCGTTAGAGACTTATCAGGCATAAGGAGAAAGCACAGTGGCAGTGACAATTGAGAATATCAGAGTTATCTGTACGGCACCAGAGGGGATTAACCTTCTGGCCGTGCGGGTGGACACCAATGTGCCGGGCCTTTACGGCCTGGGCTGCGGAACCTTTTCCTATCGGCATCTGGCGGTGAAGCTGGTGGTGGAAGAGTATCTGACGCCGCTTTTAAAGGGAAGAAATGCGGAAGATATAGAGGAACTATGGCAGCTGATGTATCAGAATGGATACTGGCGGGGAGGTCCCATTGAAAACAACGCGATCTCGGGAATTGATATGGCCCTTTGGGATATTAAGGGAAAATTGGCTGGTATGCCTCTGTATCAGCTGTTTGGCGGCAGGGTGCGCGAGGGAGTGCCTGTCTACCGCCACGCGGATGGAAGGGATTTGGAGGAGCTGTGCGAAAATATTGAGAGGTACCGGGAACTGGGTATCCAGAATATCCGCTGCCAGTGCAGGGGATACGGAGGAGAACGTTACGGTGTGATTCCTGAAGCCGCCCCCCAAGGTGCTCTGCCAGGAGTTTACCTGGATGGGGCCCGCTATGTGCGGGACACGGTAAAGCTGTTTGCGGGAATCCGGGACAAAATCGGGTATGACGTCAAGCTGATTCACGATGTCCATGAGCGGGTGGCACCGCCGGAAGCAGTGAAACTGGCCAGGGAGCTGGAACCCTTTGACCTGCTGTTTTTAGAGGATCCGGTGTGTGCGGAGCAAACCAAGTGGCTGCGGGAAATCCGGTGCCATAGTGGGGTACCCATTGCACAAGGGGAGCTGTTCAACCGCTCTATTGACTGGCGGGATTTGATTAGCGGGCATTTGATCGATTACATCCGGGTGCATATAAGCCAGATCGGAGGCATCACGCCTGCGCGCAAGCTCCAGATGTTTGCGGAGCAGTACGGAGTCCGGACTGCCTGGCATGGTCCTGGAGATATGTCCCCTATCGCACATGCGGCCAATGTCCATATCGATCTGGCGGCTAGGAATTTCGGGGTTCAGGAGTGGTCTGGCATTGAGCCGCCCAACTTTGTGATCCAGGATTTAAAGGGTCCGAAAGGTGCGCTTTTGGAGGTGTTTCCCGGGCTTCCGGAATTTAGGGACGGCTACGTGTATCCTAACGAAAGGCCTGGTCTGGGGGTGGACATCAATGAACGGGAGGCAGCTAAGTACCCTTGCGAGAACACGGTGACCAGGTGGACCCAAACCAGAAACCGGGACGGAAGCCTCCAGACGCCGTGAGAATATAGATTATAATTGATGAGGAGTGTAAAGAAAATGGTATACGACTATAAGGAAAAATTCAGTGTCCAGGGAAAGAAGTGCATTGTCACCGGCGGGGCACAGGGCCTGTCCAGAGGTATGGCAGAAGGGCTTTTGGAAAACGGAGCCGAGGTGGTTTTGATGGATCTCCAGAAGGAGAAGCTGGAACAGGCGGTGGAAGAATACTGTAAGAAAGGATATAAGGCCCACGGCGTAGCCGGCGACCTGTCCAAAAAAGCAGAACTGGACCGGATGTTCGATGAGGCTATGGAACTGCTGGGAGGTAAGCTGGATGTTATGATTCCGGCCGCAGGCATCCAGAGACGATATGAGCCATGGGAGTTTCCGGAGGAGATGTGGAACCTGGTGATTAATGTGGACTTAAATCATGTGTGGTTTATGTGCCAGCGGGCCATTCAGGTCATGCGGGACAAGGACACCGTAGGCAAGATCATCAACATCGGTTCGATGAATTCCTTCTTTGGCGGAACTACCGTGCCGGCATATTCTGCGGCAAAAGGAGCTGTGACTCAGCTTTCCAAGAGTATTGCCTCCGACTGCGCGGATCACAGCATTTGCTGCAATGTGATCGCCCCAGGCTATATGGATACGGAGATGTGTGCTAATATGAGCCAGGAGCGCAAGGACGAATGTACAAAGCGGATTGCCGCAGGCCGGTGGGGCAGACCCGAGGACTTAAAGGGTCCCATACTGTTTTTGGCTTCCTCTGCCAGCGACTATTTAAACGGCGCAGTTATCCCTGTAGACGGAGGATTTCTGGTGAAGTCATAGAAAGCGGATTAGGCGAATTTAAAAGTATTGGAAACATGAAATGAGATAACCGAAAGCAAGAAAGGGCTAACGCTTTAGTGCATTAGCCCGTTTTTGTCTGCAAAAGAGAAAAACACAATGAAAGACACGTTTTCATGGCCGCTTATCCCGTCCCGGCCATTTACACATAATCTGTATGATAAATCAAAACCTGGTCAAACACATCCTTATCCCTCATGATACACTTCTCATTTCCCACTGTGACAATGGCGCTGCGCCCCAATATCCTATCAATGACCAGGGCGGCTTCTTTCTGGTGGCAGAGGGCCGCGTTCCTGATGTCTGAAATCATTTCGTTTATTTTGCGGGTATCCATGTTCACCATGTCCCTGCGCATGTGCCGCATGCGGGTGCTTAAGGTTCCGGAGGGCGGAAGGGCCTGGGCATAGGCGTTCAGGATGTAGCCGTCCAGTTCTTCATGGGTCAGCGGCAGTTCCATGAGCTGTGCGCCGGTTGCCAGGAACAGCTTTATCGTACTCCTGACTTCCGGGTCAGCGGTACTCCAGAGGGAGAAATAGCCCGCAGGAATATAAAAATCAATACCGCTGTCATAGGCGCCGCCCTGGTAGCGGATGGCAGGTTTTAAGTATTTATCTGCCGCCGCCATGAGAAAGGGAAGATAACGCCCCTTAAAGCCGGGATTTCCATGGAAATCTCCCATGAGCCGTGTCTCCTGGCAGGAGGCTTCCACGCACACGGCCAGTTTTTGTCTCTGGTCCGGGAGCCAGACGGCCGGAGCAGGAGAGCTGTGCCCTTCCTTAAAACCGGGAAGTCTCCCAAGTATATCCACGGCAGTCTGTTCCAGAGTACCTAATACATCCGGTGAGGCGGCTGCCAGGAATACCAGACCCCGGCGGTTTAATATGGTATGGGAAATGGTTTCAAGTCTGGCAGCTGCCGCAGCCCCGAAATCAGGATCTTCCTTTAACCGATTCAGGACATCCTTCAGAAAATAGTAATTTTCCTGGCTGTTTAACATATTGCGGAACCTGCATTCCTGCCTCATATAGCCTTCGGACAGGCTGAAGGCCAGGGCAGAGGCATTGTCCACCTTGGACTGGTCGTAGTCAGGCAGATACTTTTCCAGGACCTGTATGATGGTATCCGTGTCGCTGTAGTCCCCGCCGCCCATTACATCCAGAAGAAAATCCAGTCCCACCTCAAAGTCCCCGGTCAGTCCGTACCAGAATACACTCATCATGGGATGGTTCAGAGCCCCTGCCTCCTTTGGGGGGTACAGCTCGTCAAAGGTACAGTCATGAAGGTATTCCTGCTCCAGGTTCTTCTGCTGTTCCACCGTAAACCGCTTTGTGTCCAGTTCTGTGAGAAGCATCTGATAGAGGGTGAGGTAATTAAGGTCGTCCTTTTCTATGCCGCTAATGTCAAAGTAGAGCTGGTAGCTGCCCACGTCCCGTGAGGGGGCGGGAGATGTGTAGCATGTGATGGTTCCCCACTGTCTCTTGGTAAACGGACATGATTCAGACGGCTCAGGAAGCTCCCCGGGCCCTATGAGAAAGTCCATATTGCTACGCTCCCTGGAATTCCAGTCATGGAAAGCAGCTGTTTGTTCTATCAGCTGTTTTTGCTCAGCCGCAGTCATGGAAGCCAGTTTTTCCTTAAGGTATTGCTCCTTTTCCTCCTCCATCTGCTCTGCCAGACCCGGAACTGGTTCGGTTACGACAAGGGCGCTGGCTGCCGGTTGAAGGGCAGAGGCAGCCAGCTTCTTTATGATGGACTGGCCGGAATCTTCCTCAAAGCGCCGGAAGGCTTCCTCATAAAGCTGAAAATAGTCGGTCCGGCCTGTAATGCTCCAGTAACGCCCGATTTCCTCAGACAGGTTAAAGCCCAGATGGGGGGCTTCCCGGGTAAGGGAGTCGGAGAGGCGGTTTTCCTTCATGGAAGCCCGGTACAGCTTTGGGGACAGCCCATTGCGGCTTATATCCTCCAGGGCTTTTTTGATAGAGCCTAAAAAGGCCTCCTTCAGACAGGAATCCCCGTTGCGCAGGCGGAATTTTAGGGAGGGATGGGGCAGCAGAGTATCCAGATAGACTTCCATCACATGGTTGATTCCCATTTCCCTGGCATACCTGTGCCAGGGAGAGGTATCGTTATCCAGGATATCCGCAAACAAGTCCCAGTATATGAGTTCCTCTTTTGTACAGTCCGACAGGTCGATACCGTAGTCCATGACAGAGGCGTGTTCCGAGGGACTGCCCTGGTAAGCGGGACTCTGTGCTGTGCAGGTGCGAAAACCTGGTTTTACCGGTTCTTCAAACTCACCGAGGAGGCTGCGGCCTTTTGACGCCGCTCTGGAGAGATGCTCTCTGTCCAGAAAATGCAGTACGGACCTGTAATCCATATTTCCATATAGGGTAATCAGACAGTTGGAGTAGCTGTAGCACCGCTCAAAGGTTTCCCTGGCCTGCTCATAGGACAGTTCCCTGTAATGCAGGTGGGCCCGCCCCAGCAGGTTGGCGGTGCGCGTGTCCTGGTAAAGGGTATGGGACATGGCGCTGTCTGCATTTTCCAGGATGTCGGTCAGATGGCCCCAGTCCTCGCTGAGCACCGTGCCCTGCATGGTAAGGGGGCCCCTGGGGGATGAGAGCTCATACCGTATGGCTTCCCTCAGATAAAAATGTTTGTCCTTCAGGGCATCCGGTTCCTCCATGCAGCACAGGAATACATCCATCAGTTTTACCAGCTGTTCCTGGCTCTGGCTGCACACCGGGTAGCAGGTGAAGGTATTGTCCGTAAGACCGTTCATAAAGGTAGTATAACTTTTGCTGTCCATGTCAAAGAAGATATCCCTGCTGGGATACTTTTGGCAGGAGGACAGAATGAGATGTTCCAGTATATGGGAATTATCCCGTTCATCCAGCTGCGGCGTCCGGTAAATCAGGTTAAAACCCAGTTCCCGGTCATCGTTCTGGATATATAAAAGCTGGGCGCCGCTTGATTCATGATTAAACAGAACGGTCCTGGCGCCCAGCATGTGTATGGTTCCAAGTTCGGTGACGGTAAAACCGCTTATGGTTTCGCCAATCCTTGGCAGTGATGCCATGGTAATCCTCCTTCAATTGATAATCGTCCTGATAAAACCTTTCTATACTATAGCATCAGGCAGATGTATTTTGCAAGAAGGAGCGTAAATTTATGAAAATGTGTTCCCGTTCCACAAGCACCAGGGCCAGCAAAAGAGGAAGGAAATTGAGCCATACCGAGAAAATTCCAAAGATTTTAGTAAAATACCAGCACAGGGCCACACCTATGTGGTAGAAAAACAGGGTAAAGCCGTAGACCCATGCCTTTTCCAGATGCTTTTTATTCCTGTCCGCAAAATAATTTGACAGGGAAGAAATAAACTGTCTCAGGTTATTGGTGGAAAATATGGTGGAGCTGGCATAGCCCTTTACGCCGGTAAAGGAACACCATTGAAAGGCCATGATGAAAAATACGGGATAGAGAGCCATGAGCGGGTCCATGTTCGCCGGAAAAAAGCCCAGGACAGCAATCACGGGAATCTCAGCCAGAATACATATAAGCCGGATGTCTATGGATATGAGACGGGGAATGAGAGTGGCGGCAATGATGGCTGTGATAAAGATAAGAAGAGAACCCAGCCTCAGAAGCAGGCTGGTCCAACTGCCTGATGACAGGTCCAGAATAGAGTGGATCATATTGGCGGTTTGGGCGGATCCGAAAATCTCGCACCGGTTAAGAAGGGCGTAGGCGCCCATGAAACCTCCTGACAGTGACATGATATAATGAATGTATGCTTCTGTTCGTTCCTTTTCTTTCACAATGAAATCCTCCTGTTTGCTCAGCCTTTTTATTGTATCATATTGATTTACCATATTAAAATACATATAATATATGTAGTATAATATCAAAAAGGTATGGTAAAAGATGATGGATCTGAAGGATTTACAGTATTTCCTTGCTGTGGCCCAGGCAGGCACGATAACAGGGGCAGCGGCAAAGCTGTGCATGGCCCAGCCGCCGCTGAGCAGGCAGATGAAGGAGCTGGAGGAAGAATTAGGGACAACCCTGTTTATCAGGGGAAAGAGGCATATCCGTCTTACGGAGGAAGGGATATTCTTAAGGCAGCAGGCAGAAGAGATTCTGTCTCTGATGGAAAAGACAAGGGGACAGCTCTCCAGAATGGGGACCGGGGCAGGCGGACTTATTTCCATCGGGGTAACGGAATCCTGCGGGGCAGGGGTGCTGTCGGATATAATAGAGAGATTTCACAGCGATTTTCCCGGAATCCGGTATAATATCTGGTGCGGGAACGGGGATGAAATCAATGATAAACTGGACAAGGGACTGGTGGACTTAGGAATTGTGAGGGAGCCTTTCAGGACTGAGAAATACGAAAGCGCCCTGATAAAAACCGAATCCTGGACAGCCCTTCTCAGCAGGGAACATCCCATGGCAGAACAGCCGGGAGACACCATACTGCTGTCCGACATAGCCGGCAGTCCCCTTATTATTCCCTCCAGACCGCCTCTGCAGGAGGAGATACGGGGGTGGTTTCACCGGATTGAGCGGGAGCATACTATTTTGTGTACCTATAATACCCTCTCCTGTATCGTGCCTTTGGTGGAGCGTAATGTGGCGGTGGCGATCTGCCCGGAGGCAGTACGGTACTTTACAGACCGGCAGAGGCTGGTATGCAGGCGCCTGACAGAGCCGGAGCATGTGTCCAGACTTTTGCTGGTGCGCCGCAGGAATCAGCTGATGCCTGCGGCGGCAGGATGCTTCTGGGATTTTGCCAGGGATTACTGCGGCTCCTGATACCGGTCCGCAAAGCACAGTCTCGGCAGGCCCATAAGAGGGGCGGCTCCGGCCAGGGTAGTGCCGTAGAACAGGATTTTTTCCTTAAATGGAAGAAAGTCCACGATGGATCCGTTACAGACAGTGCTTCCCGTGCACAGAACCAGGTCTGCCTTACGGCACAGGGACTGGCTGGTCTCAGGGATGCGTCCGTCCTCAATAAGGACCCCGAACCGCTTCCGGCCGATATTGGCCGGGCTTAAATCCGCTGCCCTGACATCATATTCCTTTGCAAGCTGTTCCAGCATGGCGGGCTGGTATCCTATCAGCGCAATGGCAGGGCGGCCGTAGTGTTCAGAGATATAACGGACCACGTCCATGGCGCAGGACTCCGGTCCCTCATTGCGGCAGTGGACCGTGCAGTCCGTCCTGCCTGAGTGTTTCATGACAGCGTTTAGGGCAGCTATGAACAATCCGCGGCTGTAGGGGTCATCTGCCAGGTCCAGGGAGCATATTTCTTCCAACGTGCCGCGATAAGCAGAGGGGGCGTCGGTAAACGCCTGTCCCAGGGAGCCCATGCATTCTGCCTGAACCATCACATCCTTTCCCGTTATGATGGGAAAATCTTTTCGTTTTGTAATGCCGATGGCTTCCTCCGGCGTGAGGGACTTTGTGTTGATTACCACCTGCTCGCCCAGAATTCCTTCCTCTGTCAGAAGCTTCATGAAACGCAACCTTAATTCGCTGTAAAATGACAGCGCATCATTCATATATGTCATTGGACAATCCTCTTTTCCTGTTTGCGCTCAGGCGCAGTTATGATTTGATTTCTTCCCAGAAACCGCTCTACCTCTGCGGAAAAATGCCCGTCCATCAGCCGGGAGGTGTCGGTGACTGTCTGCAGCTCCCCATCCAGAAGGATGGCTGCCCGGCCTGCAAGAGTCCGGGCTTCCAGAAAATCGTGGGTGACGAAGATGATGGTGCAGCCAAAATGCCGGTGAATCCGGCGCAGCTCCTGATACAGGGACTGCCGGGTGGCCGGGTCCAGGGCTGAAAACGGCTCATCTAACAAAAGAACCTGGGGAGCCAGGGCCAGGGCTCTTGCCAGGGCTGTGCGCTGGCTCTCGCCTCCGCTGAGGGTTCCGGGGTACTGGTCCCCTATGTGGGAAATGGACAGCATTTCCATAAGCTCCTGTGCGCGGCTGTCCTGTTCTTTTTTTGAATATCCGTGCATTTTCAGTCCGTAGGAAATATTTTCCTTTACCTTCATATGAGGGAACAGGCCATAGTCCTGATACACAAGGCCCAGCTTTCTCTGAGCGGGAGGTATGTCCCGTATGTCGGTTCCGTCAAGGAGGATGCTGCCGGTGTCACCGGGAAACATGCCGCTGATGGCCTCCAAGAGTACGGTCTTGCCGGAACCCGTGCGGCCCAGGATAGCAAAGATTTCCCCCATTTGGATGGTAAGGGAGATGGGAGACAGTGTAAAACTGCCTCTTTTTACGGAAAAATTGTTGATAACCAGTTGGTTCATCGTATGAACACCTGCCTTTTGTTTCTGTCCGCGGGACTGGCAAGCAGACGGGAGAGAAAGAGAGTCAGCCCGGAAATTATCAGCATCAGCATAGCAGTTGCCATGGCGGCCTGGTTGTCGCCGGTGGATATGCTCAGATAGATGCTGCCGGGCAGTGTTTCCGTCTTAAAACGGGTAATTCCCACCAGCATAAGGGTGGCTCCGAACTCCCCCAGGGCCCTGGACCAGGTCAGGATAAAGGTGCTTACAAGGCTTCTGCGGCAAAGGGGAAGAAGAATGGTCAGAAAACATCTCCAGGGGGAAGCCCCCAGGGTCAGGGCAATGAATTCCATCCGCTGGTCGGATGCCTCAAAGGCAGTGCGGATGAGCCGGATGGCATAGGGGAGGTTGACCAGGATGTGGGCCATGACAATGCCCGCGGGAGAAAACACCACCTTAAAGCCCTGTTCCTTCAGCCATTTGCCGGCCGGTGATGAAAACATGATAAGAAGGCTGAGCCCGAGAAGCAGGTAGGGCAGGGACAAAGTCAGTTCGATGATGATGCCCGACAGCTCCTTAAAGGGCATGGAGGTCCGGGTCAGGGCATATGCGGTGGGAAGTGCCAGGGCCATCACAATAAGGGTGGAGAGACTGGCGGTGGCTGCGCTGAGACGCAGGGCAAAGAGCACTTCCTTCTGGCGGATGGTTCCGGCAAAGGCGGGAATCCCTCCGGCTGCAATCGCGCAGACCGCGCTGCCGATGAAAAAAATCACCAGCAGCGCCACAGCGACCGTCATGGCTGAGAACAGGTCTGTTCCCCTATGCCCCCTATGCCTATTCTGCAATCTCATATCCATACTTCAAC
This sequence comes from Enterocloster sp. 210928-DFI.2.20, assembly GCF_020554465.1. Classification (NCBI taxonomy): domain Bacteria; kingdom Bacillati; phylum Bacillota; class Clostridia; order Lachnospirales; family Lachnospiraceae; genus Enterocloster; species Enterocloster sp. 210928-DFI.2.20. The sequence continues at coordinate 60,132 of NZ_JAJCHK010000009.1, read as the reverse complement.
CAGATTTCCTGTACGTCCCCTGAATTTAAATAGTCCAGAAATGCCTGTCTGGCGTCGTGATCCGCGGAACAGCTTAAGGAAGCCGCGGGGATGGTTTTTATGTAATCTTCCAAACCGCTGTTATCTACGATTTCCACGCCCTGAGCATCGCAGTTTTCTTTCCAGATAATGGCTGCGTCAGCCTCTCCCGCGGCAATGGCGGTAGCCATCTGGGGAGCCGTGGCAGTGGATGCCTCTATCTGTACCTTGTCAAAGATACCTGCATCAGTCAGGGCCTTTTTGGCAATCTTACCAATGGGAGTTGAGTCTATATCGCCGATGATAAGGGACACGCCCTCTTCTGCCAGACCGGCCAGGGAAGTAATGTTTTTCGGGTTGCCGCTCTGAACTGCCAGCACAGGTATATGTTTTACCAGTGCCTTGCTTTCGGATACATAGGACTCAACTGGTTTCAGCTCCTCGGCTGAACCGGCTATGAACATGTCGCCTTCTTCCGAGGTGGTAATCTGGGACTGGATTTGGCCGGCATTGGCGTATGTCACGTTCATTTCGCAGCCGGTAGCAGCTTTAAAGCTGTCGGCAATTTCCTGGAACGGCTTTGTCATGCCAGCCCCGCAGTAGATCATCAGGGTATGGCCTGTCAGGTCTGGGGTGTCCGGGGCTGATTTGCCGGCATCGCCATCCTCCGGGGCTGATTCCTGTGTCTGCTGCGGGGCAGAGGAACGGGCGGTGCCGGAGGATGCGGCGCCGCAGCCTGTGATAAGGGCAGCGCCTATGGCGCCTGCCAGTAAAATCCCCAATACATTTCTTTTCATAATACGTCTCCTCCATCTGGATAATTATAGTAAACCTATCATATAATGGAAAAGCGTTATTGTCAAGAAAATATAACGGTTAATATTTCCCGCTGACCGGGATTTCTGTTTATTGTTCAGCGCTTTTTTGTATGTCTCCATGTTCAAGCCGGCAGACCACGTCCCCTGTATGGCTTATAAAGGTACGGTCGTGGCTGATGGCCAGCAGTGTCCCGTCGTAGCTCTCCAGCAGATGTTCCAGGCCCTCCATGGTATACACATCCATGTGGTTGGTGGGTTCGTCCAGTATCATGAAGTTGCAGCCCGATACCAGAACCTTGGCCAGGGCGGTCTTGACCTTTTCTCCTCCTGATAGTACACTGACCGGTTTAAACATATCGTCCTTTGTCATATAGAGGTTGGACAGGACGGCCCGGCAGATATGCTGGGGATAGGCCGCATCCTCCGACACATTTTCCAGCACGGTTTTCTTCGGGTCCAGGGTGTCCAGGTCCTGGGAAAAATAGGCGACTCTTGCTTCGGAGGTAATAAAGGTTTCGGGTGCCCTGTCTATCAGGGCTTTGATTAGCGTGGACTTTCCGGCCCCGTTATTGCCGGTGATAAAGGTCCGCCTGCCAGCCTCTATTTCCAGGCTCACGTTATCCAGGACAATGCGCTCCCCGTAACTCACGGTGAGATGCCGGATGGCGGCCGCATTTTTTGCCCTTATTTTTCCTGCATCCGGCAGTTTCATGGACACCTGGGGCAGCTCATCCGGGCGTTCCTTTTTCTCCAGGTGCTCCAGACGGCTCATGACAGCGGTTTTGTTGCTTTGGACATGACCCTGCTGAACCGCGGCCACGCCTTTGTAGAGCATCCACTCGCTGCTGCCCATGCGTTTGGGCGGCTTTGTCATTGTCTGGCTCTTTCTCTGCAATGCATCGGTAGTTCTCTCCAGCCGCTTTTTCTCCTTCTGGTACTGCTGGTATTCAAACTCCTGGAAGCCCCGTTCCCGTTCCTTTTGGGCGGCCCAGTCGGAGTAATTTCCGTCAAAAACGCGGATGTTTCCCTTGTCCAGTTCCCATATCTGATTGCAGACCCGGTCTAAAAGGGTCCTGTCATGGGATATCATCAGGATGGCGCCTCTGTATCCCTTCATCATCTTCTCTAAAAGCTCCACGCCTTCCATATCCAGATTGGTGGTGGGCTCATCGGCAAAGAGAAGGGGCGCCTGGCTGGAAAATGCTGCCCCAATGGCGCGCCTGGTCTTCTCACCCCCGCTTTTTACCGCGCTGTCGCGCAGCTTTAATTGGCTTAAAAGCCTGGCCTCGGGTTCATCCTCTGTTTCCCCGGTCTGGAGGATCTCAGCAATGGGACAATACCGTTTTACCACGCCCTCGTCGCAGGCGATTCTCCCGGATAGGACGCCTAAAAGGGTGGATTTTCCGGCCCCGTTGCGTCCGATGAGTCCAATCCTGTCCCCGTCCCGGATTTCCAGTTTTTCAATATCCAGCACGGTCTGGATTCCATATTCTTTTTTAACATTCAGTGCATTTAACAACATAAAAAAATCCCTCCTAAACGCACTTCGTTCAGAAGGGATATAAACCTGGCCAGTTGTAGGCAGAAGGAGCGGGAACGTACAGGTCAGGAGCAGCTTACGCGCGCCTGCCGGGACATGCCTGTCCGCTGCAGCGGATGCATATGGATAGACAGATGCACCCCGTTATATAAAAATATGGCCTTATGGAATATGATTCCCTGTATGACTGAACGAAATGACAAAGACACACAAATTCTGCCCGGCTTCCTATTGCCAGGAAAGAGAGTGTGTAAATCATCTGCTGCTGTTCAATCATCTAATAATCATATTTCAGTTAGCCACCTTTCTCTTTACTATATTGTACTTATATCGTGTATTACAGTCCTCAGACCAATTCTGATTATAGGGGATGGGAAATATAATGTCAAGGTGGAAAAAATTATTTTATCTGCATATTTTGTCCGCAGCCGAGTACGGGCTGAGGTTTGGTCTGAGGTCTGGGCGCTCAGGGCCTGTGGCCTCCATTTTGATGCCTGCATTTATAAAATAATCATTAAAACCCTGTCTGTACATTGCTTTCCCATGAGAATTAGGTTATAGTTACTCTCGGATGAATGATCCGCGGCTGCCTGAGAAATATACCTGGCAGCAGGCAGGACAATGGGGAAAGGATTGTTTGCAGATGAATAAAATCAGAGAAAAATTACAGCGTTTCATGATAGGAAGATATGGTATGGACCAGCTTGGCCAGTTTATAATGTATACCGTGCTTGTGTTGATTTTCCTGAACGTTGTTGTCAGGGTGAGGATATTGTCCTCATTCCTGTATATCCTGGAGCTGGCAGGTTTTTTCTTGCTGTACTTCCGGATGTTTTCAAAAAATGTGGGTAAACGCTACCAGGAGAATCAGGTTTATCTGCGCCTGCGGTTTTATGTGACGGAATATTTCAGGAAAATCAAATTCCGTTTCACGGAGGGCCGGAAATACCGCATCTTTAAGTGCCCTGACTGCGGACAGAAGGTGCGCATACCCAGGGGGCACGGGAAGGTCAGCGTTCACTGTCCGAAGTGCGGGACGGATTTTATAAAGAAGAGCTGACGGTTGCAGCACGAAACCGTTATATACCATTGAATTACATAAAAGCGCGTCTGAATGTGGCAGCAATGCATGTTCAGGCGCGCCTTATTTATTTTATCTGATCAGGAAGGCAGGAATGCTCCGTAATGGCCGGAGATATAGCGGGAAGCCCCCTGCCAGTCCCTTTCATCAAGGAAATGATGGGGAATCAGACTGCTTCCAAGGCCGGCTCCGATAAAGCCATGCTCAAAGAAGGTGTGGAGATTATCTCCGCGGACTCCACCTACCGCCACGTAATCCGTATCCTCAAAGGGGCCCTTCAGGCTCTTGATATAGCTAAGGGGAAGATCACCGGCAGGAAACAATTTCATTATACGATAGTTATATTTAAGACATAGTGCCACATCAGATGGTGTCATGACTCCGGGAAGCAAATCCAAATCCTTTTTTCTGAAATACCGCAGTATAGATTCGTCAACAGATGGCGTCAGAAAAAACTGCGCCCCTGCATGCAAGGCTGAATCAATACGCTCTATGGTAGTGGCAGTACCGGCTCCAACTGTAACGGACTCTTTGAAATGTTCTTTTAATGCTGAAATCTGTCCCGCTCCGTCTGGGGTATTCATTGCCACTTCAAAAACGCTGATTCCGCCCTGGAGAATACTTTCAGCATAAGGAATCAGTAAATCTTCCGGGAGATTTCTGAGTATGGCGATAACAGGACATTGATTAAGAATATGCTTCATAGACTGGCCTCCTTTGTGTTATCTTGTAATGGGTGATATATGATTTTGAATATCAATCAGTTCTTTTTTTGTCGGAAGCCCCTCTATATCACCTTGGACCTGTGTGCAAAGCGCACCGGTAATCCCGCCTCTCTGGCCGCAGTCCTTCAATGGCCTTCCATCCAGAATGCCGGACAAAAATCCTGCATTAAATGCATCGCCTGCCCCCACCGGGTCAATACAGACACAGGGATGGGGAGGGATATAACAGTCTTCATTTATTGAATATACATAGGCTCCGGCGCTGCCGTTTTTTAGGGCCAGATAGTCTGTGCAGCCTGATGTGAAAATAATATCTCTTAATGTTTGGGGAGTCCGCTCTCCGTATAACAGCTGTCCTTCATCCAAGCCCATGAATACAATATTTGACTGGGAAATGAATTCTTTTATCAAATCCCGGTAATCCTCCTGTTTCCAGAGTTTCATACGTATGTTAGGGTCAAAGCTAATTCGTACATTCAATGACCGGGCCAGCTCGAATACCCTGCGGGTCAGGCGCAGGCAGGACTGGCTCAGAACAGGAGTAATTCCTGTCATATGAACAATTCCCACATCCTCAAATGATTTTTCTGATATAAGAGTTTCATTCATTTGCGAAGCCGCTGAACCGGAACGGTAATAGAATACCTCTGTCTCCGATGAGGGGTTAAAGCGTTTGGCCATCAGACCGGTTGGGGCATGGGCATCCAGCCTGACATGAGAAACAGATACACCTTCTGCACGTATTCGTGATAAAAGAAATCGTCCAAATTCATCGTCTCCCACACAGCTAAGCCATTCTGTCTGATGCCCAAGCTTGCTAAGACCGATGGCTGTATTGCTTTCGGCGCCGGCAAAGCAAAGACGGAAGTGATTGATATACTGATAGGGACCTGTTTCAGAGGGAACCATGACAGCCATGGTTTCACCGATTGTCAGAATTTTTGGCATATATTTACCTCCCGATGTTTATTCCATAGGACGGGGTCGGATAAAGGCAGACCCCGCTATAGCCGAATTTATGAGAAAGCCCGAGTGCGGAACTGGTAATGAGCTGGCTGAAAAAGCTCAGGCGCTCGTCAGTTATGGAAGTATAAATAGCTGAAATACTGATGGCTCCCATGCAATCCCCGGATTGGTTAAGAATCGGAGCACCAACGCAGAATACCGCTTCATTATCTTCTCTGTTATCAATGGAATAACCCCTCTGTCTGATTTGTTCCAAATCTTCCATTAGTTCATCAAAAGTGGTTTTTGTATTACTGGTTTTCGCGGTCAGCCTTCCTCCGCCTGTAATCTGGCGTATTTTTTCTATTGGAAGGGTTGCCAGAATGGCTTTCCCCAAACCGGTACTGTACATATCATTTCTATCTCCAATCACACATGTGGTTCTGGTAGGGGAACTGCCTTCCTCTTTGTCGAGGTATACAATCATCCCGTTGTTTTCCACTGCAAGAAAAGTGGTCTCCCCGGTCTGAAGGCTCAGCTGTTTCAGGACAGGCCGTGCCTGGGTATGTATATCGGTTCTGCTCAGGTAGGTGCTCCCTATTTCAAAACAGTGTACATCTAAAGAAAAACATTTGGTATCTTCATCCATCTGAACCATTTCTTTATGCACCAGCGTATGGATGATATCAAATACACTGCTTTTAGGAATACCTAAATCTTTGCTTATTGCAGACAGAGTGACCGGTTTTTTACTATGTGACAGATAATCCAATATATCGATCGATCTTAAAACAGCTTTATTTAATTTTTCTTTTTCCATAAAAAACTCCTCTTGCGTCCGGTATTTTAAATGCGCGTCCGATATTACGAACAGCTTACTGCTGTAATTGTAACATATTCACGAATAAAACGTCAATATTAAAAGTGCCAAATATTTAATATTACTGTGTCAATATTTAGAATACCAGGGAGGGGTTGTAATAAACGTGAAAAATAATGGAATAATTCATGAAAATTTGTTTAATATGATTGACATGGGAAATCAATGTTGCTATAATAAAAATGCGAACACCGTCCGTAATACTGAACAAGGAGATTACAGGAGGAGAGAAAATGAAAATTACAAAGCTGGAGACCTTTCACGTTAAGCCCAGGTGGCTGTTTGTGAAGATCTCCACAGATGAAGGAATCTGCGGCTGGGGAGAACCTGTTTTGGAAGGAAAGAGTACAGTAGTGGAGGAAGCGGTACATATTCTGGGAGATGCGATTCTTGGTAAGAATCCGCTTAATATTGAACACTTGTGGCAGGTTATGTACCGGGGATCTTTTTACAGAGGCGGGGCGATTCTCTGCAGCGCCATCAGCGGAATTGAGCAGGCACTCTGGGATATAAAAGGAAAATATCTCAATATTCCGGTATGGCAGATGCTGGGAGGTAAATGCAGGGACAGAATACGTATGTATGCCCACATTACTCCTAACGTGGAAAATCCTACAATCCAGGAAGTGTGCTCCTGGGCCGAAAAGAGAGTAAGGGATGGTTTCCGCTCTTTAAAGACACCTATGTTTGCCCCGGTTCGTCATATTGATACGATGAAAAAGGTAGAGACCTATGTTGAGAAATTTGCAGCGATTCGAAGTAAGGTGGGGATGGATATAGATATTGCCATAGATTTTCATGGCAGGATATCACCTGCCATGGCACCCTTGCTTTGCAGAGAACTGGAACCATTTTTTCCAATGTTTATTGAGGAACCGGTTCTTCCTGAGAATGTAGATGCCATGGTTAAGGTAGCTGAATCCACAGCCATACCGATTGCCACCGGCGAGCGATTGTTTACTACATGGGGATTTAGAGAAGTAATTGAAAAGCAGGCAGCCCAGGTGCTTCAGCCGGATTTAAGTCACTGTGGAGGCATACTGCAGGCATTTAAAATCGCTGCGATGGGCGCCAATTACTATTGCTCTGTGGCACCCCATAATCCACTGGGACCCATAGCACTGGCGTCCTGCCTTCAGATTGATACATGCATTCCTAACTTTACCGCGCAGGAACATCCCACCATGCCGGATGGCCATGATCTTGGCAAGGAGCTGTTTGTTGAGGAATTTGTTATAAAGGATGGGTATATTGATATACCGAAAAAGCCCGGACTTGGCTTTGAAATAGATGAAAATGCAGTGAAAGAATACTCTTATGACGGTCATTACGCATGTCCTGTAGAATTTGATCCGGATGACCATTCATTAGGTGACTGGTAAGGAGGAAAGAGATGAAGATTACAAAATTAGAAACATTTCATATAAGACCCAGGTGGTTGTTTCTGAAAATTACTACAGATGAGGGGATGTGCGGATGGGGGGAACCGGTTATTGAGGGAAGGAGCCGCATTGTTGAAGAGGCGGTTCATGTTTTAGGAGAGCAGATTATTGGACAAGACCCATTCCAGATAGAACATCTGTGGCAGTTAATGTACCGAGGTTCTTTTTATCGGGGAGGTGCCATCCTCTGCAGTGCCATAAGCGGCATTGAACAGGCCCTTTGGGATATTAAAGGAAAAGCTTTGGGAGTACCGGTATGGCAGCTTCTGGGTGGAAAGTGCAGGGACAGGATACGCATGTACGCACATATCACTCCAATTGAAAACCCATCGCCAGCTATTATCTGTCAGGCGGCAAAGGAAAAGGTAGCTCAGGGCTATGATGCGCTGAAAACACCTATGCGAGTACCCGTAAGACACATTGATACCATGAAAACAGTGATAGAGTATGTGGATAAGTTTGCCGCTCTGAGGGATGCTGTGGGAACGGATGTTGATGTTGCCATTGATTTCCACGGAAGAGTATCGCCAGCCATGGCTCCTATATTCTGCCGGGAGCTGGAAAAATACTATCCGATGTTTGTGGAGGAGCCAGTTCTTCCTGAAAATGTGGATTCTATGGTGCGGGTTGCCAGATCAACAACAATTCCGATTGCCACAGGAGAGCGTCTGTTTACACCGTGGGCATTTAGGGAGGTACTTGAAAAGCAGGCAGCCCAGGTACTCCAGCCTGATTTGAGTCACTGCGGAGGCATTCTTTCTACTTATAAAATTGCATCCATGGCAGCAAATTATTATGCCTCTATAGCCCCACATAATCCGTTGGGTCCCATAGCACTGGCTTCATGTCTGCAGATTGATACCTGTATACCTAATTTTACCGCACAGGAAAATATACGGCTGGAAGATGGTTCGGATTTGGGAGCTGGGTTATTTAAGGAGCCGTTTGAGATTGTGAAAGGCTATATTCAGGTATCAGAAAAGCCTGGCTTAGGATTTGAGGTGGACGAAGATACCATGAAGGAATTTATCTATGATGGTAAATTCACATGTCCGGTTGTCTATTATGAGGATGATAACTCATTGGCTGACTGGTAAAGGAGGAAGACGTGGAGAGACATTTTCGACAGGACTCAATATCAATGAAAAGACTTATGCCATATTTCTTTATAGGACCAGCCCTGTTAGCGTTGGTCGCTCTGGTGGTGTACCCTCTTTTATACGGCGTTTATATCAGCTTTTTTAAAACAAACCTGGCAAACAAATGGGATTTTGTAGGGCTCAAAAATTATATAAGTGTTTTTTCAGACGGTGTATTTGTAAAACAGCTGGGAGTTACATTGAAGTTTACTGCAATTGTCGTACTGGCCCATTTTATTATAGGTATATTTCTGGCAATGTTGTTAAACCAGAGCAGACCTGGAATCACATTTTTTCGTACAATTCTGGTTCTGCCATGGCTTATGCCAGAAGTAGTCATCGCCTTGATTTTTAAATGGATTATGAATCCGTTGTATGGTCTGTTAAACTACGGGATGCAGCTTCTGGGATTATCAGAGGGAGGAGTATCCTGGTTGGGAGATACCAAATATGCGTTTATAAGTGTGGTATTGGTATGCATATGGAAGGGGTATCCTCTGGTGATGGTAAATGCGCTGGCAGCATTACAGAGTGTTTCCACCGATATATATGAAGCTGCAAAGGTAGACGGAGCAAACAATATACAGACATTTTTTAGAATTATTCTTCCGTCTATTAAGCCGGTTCTGGCCACAACGCTGATTTTGGATACGGTATGGTGGTTTAAACATTATACCATTGTTTATCTGATGACAAAGGGGGGACCGGGAAGCGATACATCAATTGTAAGTATTGAGATATATAAACAGGCGTTTGATTATTTTAATTTTGGCAAGGCTGCCTCAATGTCTGTGGTCGTATTTTTTGTCTGCCTGATTATCAGCAAACTTTACAGGAGGTTTTTGGATAATGAAGACTAAAACAGCCCATGGGGGAATGAGGCGTTCGAAATTGTTAAGTGGAACCGCCACGTATCTGATACTGGGATTCTGCGTGGTCATTGTGCTGATACCTATCCTGTGGATGGTGTCAACTTCCATTAAAATTGAATCAGAGACAATTACAATACCGCCAAGATGGATTCCCGAACATCCAACAGCGATGTCGTATATGAGACTTTGGAAGGAGTATCCGTTTCTTACTTATTTTAAAAACAGTATCATCATATCTGTAGGAGCGGTAGTGGTTTCTGTCATGTTCTCATGTCTGGCAGGATATGGGGTCACCAGATTCCGTTTTAAGGGAAAGGAGAGCTTTTTGGGATTTATTCTCATGACGCAGATGTTTCCCTCTATCATGCTCCTGATTCCATATTATAAGGTATTGGATATGTATGGGCTGAAGGACAGTCTGGTAGGTATGATGTGCGTGTACATCTCATTTACAATTCCATTCTGTTCCTGGATGATGGTTGGTTTCTTCAGGACAATTCCGCTGGAATTGGATGAAGCGGCTATTATTGATGGATGTTCCCGATGGAAAGCTTTTTATAAAATCACGCTACCTATGACATTGCCCGGAATATCATCCTCTGCAATTTATGCATTCATCACGGCATGGAATGAGTATATGTTTGCCCAGGTTCTGATTATCTCACCTGAGTTAAAGACGCTGCCCCTTGGTATTGCAGAGCTAAATGGTTTCTATAAGATTTTGTGGAATGATTTAATGGCAGCATCTGTGATTGCGAGCCTGCCATTGATAATTCTGTTCATATTTTTACAAAAATATTTTATCAGCGGTTTAACAGCAGGAGCTGTAAAACAATAAAAGGAGGACGTTTCATATGAAGAAAAGATTTATGAGTATCATTTTGTGTGCAGCTATGTCGGTGACCATACTGTCAGGCTGTTCAGGCGGCAGTAAGGAGGCATCGGAGGCAAAGGACTCGGGTGCGGCACAGTCGCAGGTGGATGAAAGTACAGAGGCCGGCTCGCCGGAAGAGACAATTACGCTGCGTATTTTATCAACATTGGCCACGGAGACAGAAGCTCCGCTGGAACAGGCTATGGCGGATGCATACATGAAGGAACATCCAAATGTAAAGATTGAACTGATTGGACAGCCGGTGAATGATATGGCGAAAAAAATCATAGCACTAAATACCAGCGGTGATCTGCCGGATGCGTTTTTTATGCCCACAGAGTTCATGTCTCAGGCATACGATATGGGAATCATTGTGGATCATGAAGCCCTTCTGGGAGAGGATTTTATGTCCGCCCTAAATGAGAAAGTAGTGGAATATGGTAAGATAAATAACCAGCTTATGATGGTTCCCTGGCATGTAATACCAGTTGCGCTGATTTACAGGGCAGATTGGCTGGCAGAAGCAGGGATTGATAAAATTGAGACAGTAGATGACTTTAGAAATACTGCTAAGACATTTACCAAAGATGGGCATTGGGGATTTAGTATGGTAGGTACCCAAAATGGTTCAGGGGAGGCCCGGTTCTGCCAATATGTCAGGACCTTTGGTGTAAATGAAGTCTATCAGGATGAGAGCGGAAAATGGGTGTCTGATTTAACTTCAGACAATTATAAAAAGGCATTGCAGTCCTTTGTTGACCTGGCGCTTGTGGATGGTGTGGTGCCTCCGGGACCTACTGAAACCGGCTATCCGGAAGCAGCGGCATACTTTGCAGAACAAAAGACAGGTCTTATGATTTCTGGTTCTAATGCGATCGGTGCAATCATCAGTGCAAACCCTGAATTAGACGGAAAACTGGCCAGCGTACCGTTGCCGGCAGCAGAGAGACATGCGACCAATCTTCAGACATCCGGTTATGCCATAACGACTGCATGTGAACATCCCGACGTAATGGCAGATTATCTCAAATTCATGACCTCGAAAGATCTGGCAGTTGATTTTGGCATCAAGACAGGACGCCTTCCGGTGACCAAAGAGGCTGCCGAAGATCCGGCTTTCCAGACTGATACGTTTAAAGGATTTATTGACTGTATGGAATATGCACTTCCACAGCCAGCATTTCCTGCTTACACGGAAATCCTGGATGTCATGGGAGAATCCTATAATACTATGATGGGCAATAATGTTTCCATTGACGATGCAATGGCTCAGGTTGCCAACAGAGTGGAAGGGATTCTGTCTGAGAATCAATAACGTGAATATCTGGGCCGGGGGTTTGCTCCGGCCCCTTTTCATAGGGGGAATGTCATGTATACTCTTTCAGCAGACTTTGGTACCTCATCTGTCAAAACTGCGGTGATAGATGAACACAGAACTATATTAAAGGCCAGCAGACGCAGCTATCAGTATCGTATTTTAGAAGAAAATCAGGTTGAACTCAGTATGGAAACCGTGGAGGCTGCCTTCTATGAGACGGTCAGGGAACTGAAAGAATTCCTTCCATATGTAAGTTTAATTAGTTTTGATACCTTCGCCCCATCTCTGGTGATGATGGAGAAAGACGGGAAACCGTTGTATCCAATTGTAACTCATCTGGACAGAAGAAGCAGGGAGTATACAAAGAAGATTATAGATATCTTTGGAAAAGACAAATATAGGAATATTACCGGGACTTTGCCTTACGCAGGGGGAGTGACCTTGACCTCTCTTTTATGGTTCTTTCATTATCGCCCGGAACTGACAAAAAAGATTTATAAAATAGGTCATTTGTCAACCTATCTGTTTAAAAGACTGACAGGACAATGGGCCATGGACGAAGTAAATGCATCTATTACCGGTATGTATGACACAGTACATAATTCCGGCTGGTCTAAGGAAATTTGTGAGAAATCAGGAGTGCCTATGAGTATACTGCCGCCGGTTAAGGAGGCAGGAAACACCTTCGAACTTGTTTTGCCGGAAATGGCAGAGAAGCTGGGGGTTGGCAGGAATACCATGGTGAATCTGGGGACACAGGATGTAGCCAGCGCCTTAGCCGGAGCCGGAGCCGATAAAAAAGGGCAAATATTATGTATATCAGGCAGCAGTGAGATGATTGCTATACTGACTGATAAGCCGGTAACAAATGATAAATATTATCTGAGAAATTCAGGTATAAAGGGATTGTGGCAGGTGTTTTCCATTACCACAGGCGGATTTGCCATAGACTGGTTTCGGGAACAGTTTTATACGGACATGTCTAAGGAAGAATTCTACAGCAGTTTTTTGCCGGATTTGCTGGAGAAACGGTTTGACACTGGAGGCGTGACGTTTCATCCATACCTTACAGGCGACAGACAGAGCCTGAAACGGAAACGAGGAAGCTTTGGGGGATTATCTTTGGATACAAAACGGGATCATATGCTCTGTGCCCTGGTGGTGGGAATACAATCCCAGGCCATGCAGACTCTTAGGCTCTGCGGGGACATAATTCCCAACAAACAAAAGATGACGGCGACAGGAAATCTGGCAGAAAATGAGGCGTATATAAATATTAAGTCCAGACTGTTTGGCGGGGCGGCTATTGAGGTAATTGATAACTGTCCGCTGATAGGAAATGTCAGAAGGATGCTTTAGGGAGAAAATGGAATGGTAAAGAGAGTAGACGGAATTTTTGTACCGGTGGTAACTCCCTTTGATAGTGAGAACCAATCAGTCGGTACGGAAATGCTTGAGTATAATATTGAACGTTTGAATCATACAGACATAAGCGGATACATGCCTTTGGGAAGTAATGGAGAATCTTTCATGATGACGGACGACGAATGCTGCCGGGTCATAGCTGCTGTAAAAAAGGTGGCAGCAAAAGAAAAACTTATATTTGCAGGGACTGGAAGAGAGTCGGAATATTATACAATTGAATTCACTAAAAGGATTGCCCAGTATGGAGTTGATGCTGTATTTGTGCTGACACCTCATTATTTTCCTAAACAGATGGGTCAGGACTGTCTGAGAAGTTATTATGAACAAGTGGCAGAACGCTCTCCTGTACCGATTCTGCTGTATCAGGCACCGGCATATGCGGCAGGCGTTTCTTTGGAAACAGCTACTGTGGCACAGCTTGCAAAGCATCCGAATATCATTGGTATGAAGGGAACGGCATCAAATACCGCAGGCTGCTATATGGAGGCCATGGACAATGAAACCTCTTTTTCTATTTTAGCCGGAACATTTGGAGCATTCTGCGAAAATGTTAGAGACGGCGCGGCTGGGGGCGTATTGTCCTGCGCAAACTATATTCCCCATAGAGCATGTGAATTGTATAATTTGGTAAAGGCAGAGAACTGTCAGGCGGATATATTATATCAGAAAATAACCGGCCTGATTAACCAGACAACCGGACCGCTTGGTGTAGGAGGCGTCAAAATGGCTATGAATATTTTAGGATATCAGGGCGGAGTTACCAGACGTCCCTTGCCATATCCGAAAGAGAGCCAGGTAAGGGATGCCAGATCAATATTTATGAGAGGAGATTTAGAATGCAGATAAAAGAAATGCTTATAAACGCAGGAAAGAATGGTGCGGCAGCCGGGGCTTTTAATATTCTTAATTATACCACAGCCAGAGCAGTAATCGAGGCGGCCGATTCGTGCGGGTGCCCTGTGATTTTGCAGACTTCTGTATCTACGGTAAAAAGCCTTGGATTAGAAGCGCTGGGCGGTATGCTTAATCAGCTTAAGGGATTATCGGCGCAGCCAGTGGTTGTGCACCTGGACCATTGCAGGGATCAGGAACTGGCCAGAAGATGTCTGGACGGATTCTGGGATTCTGTAATGATTGACGGCTCCCATCTCCCGATGGAGGAGAATATTGAATTTACCAAAGAGATCGCTGACTATGCCCATAAACTGGGAAAAGAAGTAGAGGGAGAGCTTGGAGTTATTGCCGGAGTTGAAGATGATATACATAATGAGAAGGGGACAGGGGTTGCGGTTAAAGATTGCCTTTTCTATATAGAGCAGACAGGCATTGATATATTTGCTCCTGCCATTGGAACCGCGCATGGCATTTACCACGGAGCACCAGTAATACGGTATGATCTTGTGGAACAATTGCGCGGTGCTACAGATGTTCCCATTGTAGTTCATGGTGGGAGCGGTCTTTCTGAGGAGGTTTTTAGAAAACTTATTGAGTGCGGGGCTAGCAAAATCAATATATCAACTGCTGTGAAACAGAGTTATCTTAAAGGGATGAGGGAATTCTGCGGGATTAATAATCCTTTGGAGGTTGATACGGCTATAAAGCAGGAAGTAAAACAGGCAGTGCAGGAGCACATCAATATATTTTCAATGGGGAGGTGAGTGTAAATGGCATATAAGAGGGCAGCATATTCCTGTGATTTGCACACGCATACCAATCATTCTGATGGCCGGAAGACGCCTAAAGAGGTAATAGATGAGGCAGCAGAAGTGGGACTTAAGGTATTGGCTATTACGGACCACGACGTGATACCGCCAGAGTTTATAGACACAGAAGACGGTCCGGTGTCTGTGACGGAATACGCCAGGAAAAAGGGGATAATCTGTATTCCGGGAATTGAAATTTCCTGTGATACAGAAAATGAGGATGTACATTTGGTATGTTTGGGATGTGACTGGAAGCATCCATTTTTCAGGCAGATGGAAAAAGAAATTCAGGGCAGCAAACTGGAATCCTATCGTACTATGTTGGAAAATTTTAAAAGAGCAGGTTATCATGCAGAGTGGAACGACATGCTTTGCCAGACTGGAAACATAAGGCATCCGGAACGTATACAGAAAAAGCAGATTTTTCAATACCTTGCCGATTCAGGCGCTGCATCCGAATGGAGCCAGGTTAAAAAAATGGTTCAGACGAATTCTGAATTGTCGGTAAAGAGAAGAAAGCCAGATACTGTGGATATCATTAAAAAAATTCATGAAACAGGAGGCGTTGTGATACTGGCCCATCCATATCTGATTGCCGAACCAGTTAATTGGCAGGGAAAGCCCATAACAAGGAAGGCTTATATTGATGAGTTAATAGATGCCGGACTGGATGGAATTGAGGTTCGTTATACATACGATAAAACAAGTTATAGGGGATGCCAGTCTAAGGATGAGATTGCTGAGGAGGTGAGACTCCTTTATGGAGACCGTGTTGCAATTTTGTCAGGCGGTTCAGACTGCCATGGAGAGACAAAAGAGCAGGTGGCTAATCCACGGTCACTGGGGGAAGAGGGGATTACATTTTCCTATATGCAGTCCAACCAATTGCTGAGAAATTTCTTATAAAGTACAGAAAAACCGGAGCTGTTTTTATATCCTAAGGCTTCTCCGACAACAACCGTATGGAGGTGGCGTATTCAGACGGAGTCATAGTGGTAATCTGCTTGAACTGCCTTGAAAAATAGTGGATGGAGTTGTATCCCAGGCGGTCTGCAATCTGGGTGAAATTTAGCTGGTTGTCACGTATCATTTGTTTGGCAGTGTCAATTTTCATCATGGAAAAGAATTCTATGACCCCGCAGCCTTTTGTGTCCCGGAACAGCTTTTGCAGCTGGGAGCGCCCTACCAGGTTGTCCCGGCAGATTCTGTCTATGGTCATGCGTTCGCCCAGATGCTCCTCCATGTAGCGGACGATTCGGTTGTAGGTATCATTCCCGCTGCTGGCCTCGGCCAGGAAGCGGGAAGAACGTACTGGCAGGGAGTAGGAAAAATATCTTCTGTATAGATGAATCATCAGCTGTTCCAGATAATGGCTGATGAGCTGGGCCGAACCAAAGGTCAGGGGTTCGCTGTTAAAGATAAGCTCCTCCTGGTAAGGGTCATCCAGTCTTCCGCTGAATGTGTTTCTGGCTTCCACGATGATTTGGGCCATGAGCTCTTTTTCCGTATCCTGGACCGACATGAGCTGATCCTCAAATGACTTTATGGCAGGGGAATGGCACTCGAACCCAATGACCACCAGGCTTGGAGAGACTTTTCCGTTGGTCAGTACGTTGTGGAACTCATTGGGCTTGTGAAACAGAATATTCCCTTTCTTCAGGGTCAGACGCCGGTCTCCTGCCAACGCATCAATTTCGCCTCGGTCCACGCATACCAGTTCCCAGAAGTCATGGCTTTCCCCGGGAAAGGAGAAGTCGCTCATATACTGGAAATAGTGGACGGAGATAATCCGGTTGATGGTAACACTGTCCTCCAGAACTACACTTTTATAGGCCATGTAATCTTTCCTCCCGCACTGTCTTTTTCTGAAACTGTCTTATCTTCTTGAATTATATCACAGGAATTAATTCTGCAGAATACAATCATGCAAATAAAATGATAGAATGTGCAAATAAAATCCCCTCCGCTGTCTTGTTACAAAAAAAGCGATCCGCTATACTTTATTTAAACGAAATCAAGAGTTATAGGCTCATGGAATAGAGCCAATATGAAGATAAGAGGGAGGATACAGACATGTCTAAGACGAAAGGAAGGGTTACACTTCCCAGTGAATCCGGTTTTTTGAAGGAGACAAAGGAGTTAATGGAGCGCTGGGGCGCTGATGCCATCCGCGACAGTGACGGGACAAAGCTGGATAAGGATGTCAAGTCTCTGGATGCGGAAATTTATACCACCTATTTTGTGGCAAGAGGACACAATGAATTTGCTGCTAAGCATATGGAGGAATGCCAGCAGCTCTACCTTATGTCCCGGCGTTTTACAGCAGTGGGAAACCATCTGGAGATGGACTTTATGGAAGGATATTTTGGCCAGCAGGTGGTACCGGACTGTTACCATGACCCTAAGAAATGGTGGGAGGTCATGGACCGCACCACAGGCCAGGCAGTCCCCGTCTCCCAGTGGGAGCTGACAGGGGCGTCCATGCCGGAAGGTTTTTGCAGCGGCAGTGAGTTTAAGGGTGTGTTTGAAGGCGCCGGAGATACCGCAGACGCCGGAAACGCCGCAGACGCCGGGAATACCGCAGAAACCAAAAAAGCAGAAGCTGTTTCCGCCCCCATGCGCGTGGTGCTGGAGCACGCGTCGCCTTTTCACGAATACACGGTATCCTTCCTGGCATACGCGGTGTGGGACCCTACCCAGATGTACAATCACATAACGAATAACTGGGGGGACAAACCCCATGAGATTCCCTTTGATGTGCGCCAGGAGGCTTCAGGACTGTTTGCAAGGGAGTACCTGGTACAGTGGTTAAAGGATAACCCGGATACGGATGTTGTGCGTTTCACCACATTTTTTTACCATTTCACGCTGGTGTTCGGAAGTGACGCAAAGGAAAAATTCGTGGACTGGTTCGGATACGGAGCAACCGTCAGTGTGAAGGCGCTGGAGGAATTCCAGGCCGAATACGGCTACGCCCTCAGACCTGAGGACATTGTGGATAATGGGTACTATAATTCTTCCTTCCGGGTTCCGACCAGACAGTACAGGGATTATATGGATTTTATCCAGCGCTTTGTGGCGGAAAAAGCCAGGGAGCTGGTGGAGCTGGTCCATCAGGCAGGGCGTAAGGCCATGATGTTTTTAGGCGACAACTGGATTGGTACCGAGCCTTACGGCGCTTATTTCCCGGAAATCGGCCTGGACGCCGTGGTGGGAAGCGTGGGAGGCGGGGCAACGCTGCGCCTTATCTCCGATATTCCGGGGGTGAGCTATACAGAGGGCCGTTTCCTTCCCTATTTTTTCCCTGACACATTTTATGAGGGAAATGACCCTGTTCCTGAGGCGGTGGAAAACTGGATTTGCGCCCGAAGAGCTCTGATGCGCAAACCGGTTGATCGTATCGGGTATGGCGGATATCTGAGCCTGGCCTATAAATTTCCGGGCTTTGTGGATTACATTGAGAAGGTTGCGGAAGAATTCAGGGAAATTTATGGAAATATCGGAGGAAGCAGGCCTTTTTGCGGGCTGAAGGCAGCTGTGTTGAACTGTTGGGGAAAGCTGCGCTCCTGGCAGCCCTACATGGTGGCCCATGCCCTGTGGTATAAGCAGACCTACACCTATTTCGGCATTCTGGAGGCACTGAGCGGGGCAGGTGTGGATGTGGTATTTATGAGCTTTGACGATATACGCAGTTCAGGTATACCTGAGGATGTGGATGTGATCATCAATGCAGGGGATGCGGGCACGGCCTGGTCCGGCGGGGATGAGTGGCTGGATGAGCAGATTGTCACGGCAGTGAGGCGGTTTGTCTGGGAAGGCGGCGGCTTTGTGGGAGTGGGCGAGCCCAGCGCCGTGCAGCGGGGCGGACGGTATTTCCAGCTGGCAGATGTGCTGGGGGTGGATAAAGAGCAGGGCTTCACCCTGTCAACGGACAAGTATCATGTAACACAGGCAGACAGCCACTTTATCACACAGGACGTTCCAAGGGATGAATCAGGAAGGCTGGTTCTGGATTTTGGCGAAGGGATGAAAAATGTGTATGCCTTGGGAACGGATACAGAGATTGGGGAATATTCAGACCATGAAGTCCACCTCAGCGCCCATCCATATGGAAGGGGACGGGGCGTGTACCTTGCGGGTCTTCCTTACAGCCATGAGAATACCAGGCTTCTTATAAGAAGTATGTATTATGCGGCCTGCAAAGAGGGGGAAATGAAGAAGTGGTTCTCGGATAATCTGTTCTGCGAGGTACACGGATATCCGGAGGCGGGGAAATATGCGGTGGTCAACAACACCAGCCGCGGGCAGTCCACGGTGGTTTATGACGGGGATGGACATGGGACATCCATGGAGCTGCTGCCCTGTGAAATAAAATGGTTTGACTTATAAGCCGGCCAACCTGGAATGAACTAAATATGGCAGTCTTTAACAAGTATACAAAATGACTTACAAGCGTTCGGAGACAGAATCATATTTGTGTATTATACATAGAAAAAGTCTTTTTGTACAAATAAATAAATTTATAGTGCAAAGAACTTTATGTGCATATTTACTATAATTGGATTATCGGTAGTGAATGTGAATCGGCAAAAACACAATAAGATTCAAGGAGGACGTATTTTATGAAAAACAGAAAATGGATGGCATTGGCATTGGCGGCAGCCATGGTTGGCTCCCTGACAGCATGCGGCGGCGGGTCCGGCACCGCGGATACCACGGCAGCGGCAGCGGCGGCTGACACCACAGCGGCTCCGGCAGCAGACACCACGGCGGCAGCGGACGCCCAGGCCCCGGCCGGAGACGGCACAGGTCTGGTATACTGGTCCATGTGGGAGTCCACAGAGCCTCAGGGCCAGGTAATCAAGGAAGCAGTTGACAAGTTTTCCGCAGACACAGGAGTGGCTGTAGATGTACAGTTCAAGGGACGTACCGGTATCCGCGAGGGATTACAGCCAGCCCTGGACGCAGGAACCAACATTGACCTGTTCGACGAGGATATTGACCGTGTAAATACTACATGGGGCGCTTATCTGATGGATCTGGAGGAACTGGCTAAGGCATCTGATTATGACGCCACTGCCAATGCAAGCCTGATGGAGGCCTGCCGCGAGGTGGGAGGGGGAACCCTTAAGTCCATTCCTTATCAGCCTAATGTATTTGCGTTTTTCTACAACAAGGCAATCTTTGAGGAAGCCGGCGTGGCCGCTGTTCCCACCACCTGGGCGGAATTGGACGCAGCATGCCAGAAGATCAAGGACGCAGGCTACACGCCTATTACATGTGACGACGCATACATACTTTGTCTCTTCGGATACCATATGTCCAGACTCAACGGCTATGACAAGACATCGGATATTGTAAAGAACAATAAGTGGGATGACCCGTCTGTGATGGAGACAGCCAAGGCTTACGCAGATTTTGCGCAGAAGGGATATTTCTCAGAAAACATAGCATCCAACGTATTCCCGGCCGGACAGAACCAGGAGCTGGCACTGGGAACAGCAGCCATGTACCTCAATGGTTCCTGGCTTCCAAACGAAGTAAAGAACATGGCAGGCGATGACTTCCAGTGGGGATGCTTCAGCTACCCGGCAGTGGAAGGCGGTACAGACGGTACGGAAGCAGCAAACTACGGCGGCCAGGTTCTGGCTATCAACAAGAACTCACAGCACGCAGAGGATGCATTTAAGCTGATTACCTATATTACCAAGGGTGAGTTTGACAAGAAGCTCTCTGAGGAATCCCTGGGAATCCCGTCCGATACCACCAATTCAGAGTGGCCTGTACAGCTTACAGACGTGAAGCCTGTAATGGAGAGCTTAAAGACACGTTATCCATGGGCTGCCGGCGCAGAGGACAATGTGGATATGACGCCAATCATCAAAGAGAACATGACCAAGCTTTGCAGCGGAGCCATTACAGCGGATGAATTTGTATCCAATCTCCAGGCGGCAGGAAAGTAATCATATAAACACATTCAAAACATTTTCCACGGAATATGCAACAATGAGGTGGCATCGTATAACGCTGCCGCCTCTTTTTGGGCTCCGGAGCGTATCCGGACCAGGTTTATGTTAGGAGGAACCGGCGTGAAAAAAAATAAGGGAATGTTAATTGTGTTCATGACACCGGCGGTGGTGATGTTCGTCCTGGTATTCCTTTATCCCATTATCAGGACTATCCTTATGAGCTTTTTCAAGATTGAGGGAATCACGGACCCCATGTCAAAATGGACCTTCAGCGGTATTGATAACTATGTGAAGCTGGCAAATACCACCTTGTTCCGCATCTCCATGTGGAACCTGGCCCGGATATGGTTTATCGGCGGTATCATCGTCATGTCCCTGGCGCTGCTGTTTGCCGTTATCATTACCAGCGGCATCCGCTTCAAGAGCTTTTTCAGGGCAATGATTTATCTGCCGAATATTGTCAGCGCAGTGGCCCTGGCGACCATGTGGCTACAGTATGTCTACAGCCCCAAGTACGGACTGATTAAAAATTTCTTCCAGGCTTTGGGCCTGGATTCCCTGGCAAAGATACAGTGGCTGGATAATGACCACAAGTTCATGGCTCTGCTCCTGGCCTACTGTTTCGGCATGGTGGGTTATCACATGCTGATATTTGCCAGCGGCATTGAGCGCATCAGCGACGATTATTTTGAGGCGGCCACTCTGGACGGGGCCAATAAGTTCAACCAGTTCCGCTATATTACATTACCACTGCTAAAGGGAGTGTTCAGAACCAATGTCACCATGTGGAGCGTTACCAGTGTGGGATTTTTCGTATGGTCCCAGCTGTTCTCCACGGTAACGGCCGATACCCAGACCATTACCCCCATGGTTTATCTGTACATGCAGATATTTGGGGCAGGCAACAGCGTCACGGAGCGCAATTCCGGGGTTGGAGCAGCTGTCGGCGTGATGCTGAGCGTATGTGTGGTTATTGTGTTCTGGCTCTGCAACCATCTGCTTCAGGATAAAGACCTGGAATTCTAGGAAAGGGGGAAAACATATGTCGGGATTATTTCAGAAAAAAGAGAAACTGCACAGGGAACCGGTGCGCTGGAAGAAGGAACTAAAGCTTGCCCCCGGATACCTGATTCTTACCCTGTGGATTCTGTTTACCCTGGCCCTGCTGGGCTGGGTCCTGCTGGCCAGCTTTTCCACCACCAAGGAGATATTCAGCAATAAGCTGCTGGATAGCGGATTCCATATAGAAAATTATGTGAAGGCATGGGTCAATTCCAATGTCTCCACCATTTTCTTCAATTCCTTATTTTACGCGGCGGTATCCTGTACCCTGCTGATACTGATTTGTGCGCCTGCGGCCTATGCGCTGTCACGTTTTGACTTTGTGTGCAATAAACTAATACAGTCATCTCTTGTGGCGTCCATGGGTGTTCCGGTAGTCATGATTGTGCTTCCGCTGTTTGCCGTGGTGGCAGGTCTCAATATCCTTAATAATGTTTCGGCCAACCGGGCCACTCTGATATTCCTGTATATCGGAATCAATGTGCCCTACACCACCATTTTCCTGACCACCTTTTTTGCCAATCTGTCCAGGGCGTTTGAGGAAGCAGCTGCCATTGACGGCTGCCCCCCTGTTAAGACCTTCTGGCTGATTATGCTTCCCATGGCCCAGCCGGGAATCGTGACCGTAACCATATTCAACTTCATCAATATATGGAACGAGTATTTCATCTCCCTGATATTCGGAAATTCCGACAAGGTACGTCCGGTGGCAGTGGGGCTGTATTCCATGATAAACTCCATGAAATATACAGGTGACTGGGCCGGTATGTTCTCTGCTGTTGTCATTGTATTCCTGCCCACCTTTATCCTGTATATCTTCCTGTCAGAGAAGATTATAGCAGGCGTAACCGGAGGCGGCGTGAAGGGATAGGATAGAACAGGAAACGTGAAGGAATAAGGATATATCTTGTGAGGAGGAAGGACAGCATGTCTCAGAAACCAGTATTAGTAATCATGGCGGCAGGTATGGGAAGCCGTTACGGCGGATTAAAGCAGATTGACCCTGTGGACCCTTATGGGAATATCATCATTGATTTTTCCATATTTGATGCCAGGGAAGCGGGATTTGAAAAGGTCATATTCATTATCAAGAAGGCCATTGAGGAAGATTTTAAGATTCACATTGGAAACCGAATCAGTAAATATATGGATGTGGCCTATGTTTACCAGGAGCTGGATAAGATTCCGGATGGATACCAGGTGCCTGAGGGCAGGGTAAAGCCGTGGGGCACAGGCCATGCAGTGCTTTGCTGCAGTGCCTTGATTGACGGGCCTTTTGCGGTAATCAATGCGGATGATTATTATGGAAAAGAAGCCTTTCACATGATATATGACCAGCTGTCCTCTGTGGAGGACACGGACCGATACCAGTATACCATGGTGGGCTACAGGCTGTACAATACCCTGACAGAGAATGGGTATGTGGCAAGGGGCGTATGCCGGACAGATGCAAAAAGCCGACTGGTGGATATACATGAGCGGACCAGGATTGAAAAGCATGGGAGCCAGGCGGAATATACAGAGGATGACGGAGCTACCTGGACAGAACTTCCGGAGTCCACCATTGTTTCCATGAATATGTGGGGATTTACAAAGAGTATTCTGGGCGAGCTGGAGAACCGGTTCGGGGCTTTCCTGGATAAAAACCTTCCTGTAAATCCTATGAAGTGCGAATATTTCCTGCCCTTTGTGGTGGATGAACTTCTGAAGGCAGACCTGGCCCAGGTGACTGTGCTAAAGAGCGTGGACCGCTGGTATGGAGTTACCTATAAGGAAGATAAGGAGACAGTGGTAAAGGCCATTAAGGACCTTAAGGATAAGGGCCTGTACCCGGAGAAACTTTGGGAGGAACTGGTAAAATGAGCGGAGAAATGGATAAACATATACTAAAGGAGGCGGCCGCAGCGTTTGCCACGGATGGGGAAGCAGTCAGCTGCCAGCGCTACGGCAGCGGCCACATCAATGATACCTTCCGTCTCATATGTGAGAAACATCCTTATATTCTTCAGAGGATGAATACGGATATCTTTCAGGATCCGGTATCTCTTATGCGGAATATTGAGGGGGTCACCACCTTCCTGAGGCAGGAGGTCATTAAAAATAACGGAGACCCGGACCGGGAGACCCTGAATCTTATCAGGACCAGGGAGGGAGCCCCTTACTATGTGGACAGCCGGGGAAATTACTGGAGGATGTACCTGTTCATTGAGGGAGCCACCTGCTATAACCTGGTGGAGAAGCCGGAGGACTTTTATCAGAGCGGGAAGGCCTTTGGGCATTTTCAGAGACTGTTAGCCCACTATCCGGCCAGAGAGCTGGCAGAGACCATCCCTGGTTTTCATGACACTCCGGGACGCTTCCGGGCTTTCAGGAAGGCAGTGGAGGAGGATATCTGCGGCCGGGCGTCAGAGGTTCAGAACGAGATTCAGTTTGTCATGGACAGGGAGCAGGATATGGGCCTGGCCATGGATATGCTGGCCAAGGGGGAGCTTCCCCTGAGAGTGACACATAATGATACCAAATTAAATAACATTATGATTGATGACAAGACCGGCCAGGCCATCTGCATCATTGACCTGGATACGGTAATGCCGGGTCTTTCCATCTTTGATTTCGGAGATTCCATCCGTTTTGGCGCCAATACCGCAGAGGAGGATGAAACGGATTTAACCAAAGTATCCCTGTCCGTTCCTCTCTTTGAAATCTATACCAGAGGATTTCTGGAGGGATGCGCGGGAAGCCTTACCGAAGCAGAGGTTAAGATGCTTCCTCAGGGAGCCAGGCTCATGACCCTGGAATGCGGAATCCGGTTCCTTACGGACTATCTGTCCGGCGACACTTATTTTAAGATTTCCAGGGAGAAGCATAATCTGGATCGCTGCCGTACCCAGTTCGGGCTGGTGGAAGATATGGAAAAGAAATGGGGAGAGATGGAACGTATAGTGGAGGCTGTCTGTAAGGGCTGAAACAGGAATAAAACAGAGACAAAAAAGGTGTCTGCCATGGGGGCGGACACCTTTTTCATATGTTCTGGCGGCTCTGGGGGCGCCGGGCATGGGCTGCGGTTTTACACACATTTTACATAAACTATACCATATTATGATTTCTCCGGATGTAAATTTTATGTATACTCCAAACTGTAGAAAAGATAACAAAAAACATGATAATAAACGATATGATTCAGGAGGAAACGTATTATGAGAATGAATGGAAAGAAATTAACGGTACTGTTAGGCACAGCGGTTCTGGCCATGGGTATCCTGGCGGGCTGCGGCAGCAGCGCCCCGGAGACAACCGCAGCAGGGACAGCCGCCCCGGCGACCGAGGCAGGGACAGATGCAGGGTCTTCTGCTGCGTCAGGAGACACAAAAGACACAGAAGCAGCAAAGGCAGAGAATGCCCCGTCCGCTGACTTGAGCGGCACCATCAGTATGGTGGGATCCACTTCCATGGAGAAGTTTGCCAATGCGCTCAGCGAGTCCTTTATGGAGAAGCACCCAGGTGTGACGGTGACCGCTGAATTCGTTGGATCCGGCGCAGGAGTGGAGGCTGTCAGCAACGGGACAGCTGATATCGGCAATTCTTCCAGGAATTTAAAGGATGAGGAGAAGGCTGACGGCGTGGCGGAAAACATTGTTGCCATTGACGGAATCGCAGTGGTGGTTGATGCCGCCAATACGGTGGAGGACCTGACCAAACAGCAGCTGTCCGATATCTATGAAGGAAAAATCACCAACTGGAAGGATGCAGGCGGAAATGACGCTCCCATCGTAGTGGTTGGACGTGAATCCGGTTCCGGTACCAGAAGCGCCTTCGAGGAGCTGTTAGAGCTGGAGGACGTGTGCAAATACAGCAATGAGCTGGACAGCACCGGCGCAGTGATGGCAAAGGTGGCCTCCACACCAGGCGCCATTGGCTATGTTTCACTGGATGTACTGGACGACACAGTAAAGGCCGTGAAGCTGGAAGGTGCTGAGCCTACAGAGGAAAACATCAAGGCAGGCTCCTACTTCTTAAGCCGTCCGTTTGTAATGGCTACCAAGGGAGAAATAAGCGAGCAGAATGACCTTGTAAAAGCCCTCTTCGATTATATCTACTCAGAAGAAGGCGCAGAGATAGTGAAGTCCGTGGGACTGATTGCAGTTGACAAATAATCGGAATAGAGAAAGGAGACTTCCTGCATGAGAGCGGAGACATTTTCCATACGATCCTGTCATGGCAGCAAGTCCACCGTCGAAAAAGCTGCACAGGGCATCTTTACTGCCTGCGGCTTTTTCGCCGTATTGGCTGTTGCCTCCATCACACTGTATATGCTTATCAGCGGTACGCCTGCGCTGTTTAAAGTGGGGCTGCTGGAAATTTTGTTTGGGACCGTGTGGCAGCCCGCAGCCGCATCCCCCAGCTTCGGTATACTGTTTGTCATACTGACCTCCATCGTGGGAACCTTTCTGGCAATTCTGATTGGAGTTCCTATCGGCGTCATGACAGCCATATTCCTGGCGGAGGTAGCCCCCAAACGGCTGAGCGACATGGTCCGTCCGGCGGTAGAGCTTCTGGCTGGAATCCCCTCTGTCATATACGGCCTGCTGGGAATCCTGATTCTTAACCCCCTGATGTACAAAATGGAACTGATACTGTTTAAAGGGTCTGAAACACATCAGTTTACCGGCGGAGCCAATCTGATATCAGCTGTGCTGGTATTGGCCCTGATGATTCTCCCCACGGTCATAAACATCAGCGAATCTGCCCTCAGGTCTGTGCCGGCCCATCTAAAGAGCGCGTCCCTGGCTCTGGGCGCCACAAAGATACAGACCATATTCCAGGTAATTGTGCCTGCGGCCAAATCTGGTATCATAACAGCCGTTGTGCTGGGTACAGGCAGGGCAATCGGTGAAGCCATGGCCATCAGCCTTGTGTCGGGAAGCTCCGTAAACCTGCCCCTTCCCTTTAGCTCTGTACGTTTCCTCACAACAGCCATTGTATCGGAGATGGGGTATGCCTCGGGACTTCACAGACAGGTGCTTTTCACCATCGGCCTGGTACTGTTTGCATTCATTATGATTATCAACATAAGCCTGACCAGGATTTTAAAGAGAGGGGGAAACAGGAATGACAAATGATATTGCGGTCCGGGTTCATAAGGACTCCGTTGTGCAGGACAGTATATACGGCAGGCGCGTGCGCGGCCTGGATGTGTTTCTTACGGTCATCATATATACCTGCGCGGGTTTCTCCATCCTTCTTCTGGCAGGCATCATGGGGTATGTGTTCGTGCGTGGAATCCCGCATGTGACGTGGGCATTTTTGAGTACTGCCTCCAGCGCCACAAAGGGAACCTTTGGAATCCTGGGAAATATTATAAACACACTGTACATTGTAATCATTACCCTGCTCATCGCCACGCCCCTGGGCATTGGCTCCGCCGTATACCTGAACGAATACGCAAAGCCGGGAAAAGTGGTGCGGCTGATTGAGTTTACCACAGAAACCCTGTCCGGTATTCCGTCCATTATATTCGGCTTGTTTGGAATGGTGTTTTTTGGAAATGCTTTGGGACTGGGATATTCTATCCTTACAGGAGCCCTGACCCTGACCATTATGATTCTGCCCCTTATAACCAGGACCACCCAGGAGGCGCTTAAGACTGTGCCGGACAGCTACCGCCATGGAGCCCTTGGAATCGGAGCTACAAAGTGGTACATGATACGGACTATCCTGCTTCCAAGCGCCATGCCGGGAATTCTCACAGGCATAATCCTGGCTATCGGAAGAATTGTGGGAGAGTCGGCAGCCCTGCTGTTTACGGCGGGAAGCGGTTATTACCTTCCAAAGAATCTGTTTTCCAAAATATTTGAATCAGGAGGAACCCTCACCATACAGCTCTATCTGTTTATGCAGAAAGCAAAATATAATGAGGCCTTTGGTGTGGCCGTGGTCCTTCTGGTGATTGTGCTGGGAATCAACGGTCTGGCAAAATACATGTCCCACCGGTTCAATGTGGAAGCCGGGGCATAGGGATGGGGCGGACCATTTCAATTAGCAAAGGAGAGAAAGCGTGGAAAGCAAAACAAAGATTTCAACCCGGAACCTGAACCTGTACTACGGGGAGAATCATGCCCTTAAAAATATAAACCTTGATTTGTATGAACATAAGATTACTGCCTTCATAGGGCCGTCAGGCTGCGGCAAGTCCACTTACCTGAAGACACTGAACCGCATGAATGACCTGGTGCCGGGCGTTAAGATAGATGGGACCGTTCTCCTGGATGATGAGGATATTTATGATTCCCAGGTGGATACCACCCTGCTGAGAAAGAAAATAGGCATGGTATTCCAGCAGCCCAACCCCTTTCCCATGAGTATCTATGACAACATTGCCTATGGGCCGAGAATCCATGGCATTAAGAATAAGGCCCAGCTGGATGAGATTGTGGAGAACAGCCTTAAGGGAGCGGCTCTGTGGGATGAGGTCTCTGACCGGCTGAAGAAATCAGCCCTGGGACTGTCCGGCGGACAGCAGCAGCGCCTTTGTATCGCCAGGGCCCTGGCCGTGGAGCCGGAAGTCCTTCTCATGGATGAACCCACGTCTGCCCTGGACCCCATATCCACTCTGAAGATTGAGGATCTGATGGATGATCTAAAGAGTAAATATACAGTGGCCATTGTGACCCATAACATGCAGCAGGCCACGCGTATAGCGGACCACACTGCATTTTTCCTGGTGGGAGAGGTAGTGGAGTATGCGACTACGGACGAACTTTTCACCATGCCGAAGGATAAGAGGACAGAAGACTATATAACAGGCCGTTTCGGATGATGGCAGAAGGAAGGTATCAGATTGAGCGTTAGGGTTACGTACGAACATGAGTTAGAAGTATTAAAACAGGATTTAAAAGAAATGGCCCATATGGTGGAGAGCGCTATTGAGCAGACCTTCATGGCATTTGAGGACCAGGATTATACGATGGCTGAGGATGTGATTAAGGGCGACAGGACCGTCAATGATATGGAGCGGGCCATCGAGTCCAGATGCCTGTCCCTGATACTGCGCCAGCAGCCGGTTGCCAGCGACCTGCGCCAGGTATCCACTGCCCTCAAGGTGGTGACGGATTTGGAGCGCATAGGGGACCATGCCTCGGATATCGCTGAGCTGATTCTGAGGATAAAAAGCGAGCACGCATACCACATTGTTAAGCATCTTCCGGTTATGGCGGCTTCCGCCAACGCAATGGTCCATGACGCCATAGAAGCATTCATCAACCAGGATTTAGATTCTGCCATGGAAATCATTGAACGGGATGACGAGGTGGATACACTATTCAATCA
Organism: Enterocloster sp. 210928-DFI.2.20; assembly: GCF_020554465.1. NCBI lineage: Bacteria > Bacillati > Bacillota > Clostridia > Lachnospirales > Lachnospiraceae > Enterocloster > Enterocloster sp. 210928-DFI.2.20. Next base: position 30,995 of record NZ_JAJCHK010000009.1, on the reverse strand, counting down.
GGTGAAGGACGACGTGATTCATCTGCTTAAATCCTCGCCGGACCAGGCGGACCAGGGGATTGACCTGCTGATGGTGGCCAAGTATCTGGAACGGATAGGAGACCATGCGGTAAACGTGTGTGAGTGGACCCAGTTTTCCAAGACCGGGGCGCTTAAGAATGTGAGAATTATGTAGATAAACCAAAATGGTTTTATTGGGGATAAATGGAACGGTGCCTGTTATGAGGATATCAGGCTTATTAACAATGAAGGACATTTTCAAACTAAGTTAAAAACTTAAAATAGGATAAATGCCGCAGAGCAATGCTGTAAGTCCAGCATTGCTCTGCGGCATTTGTATTATTATCAGAGAAAACCCCCTTAAATAGTCAGCTGCTCAATTGCTCAATGCCTCAAAATGAAAACATATGAAAAAAAGTGAAATAACAAAAAAGCAGAGTTACATTGGTTTTCGTGTTTCAGTCATTGAATTAGTTAAAACCTCCTTGAATGATGTATAAATCTATGTATCAAACTAAAAAATGTAGAATACGGCTGAATATAAATGAAAAAATATAGAAACTTATGCCAAAAAATAAAATAAAATATTTTGAAAAGTATTGACATAATTTGAAACAAATGCTATTATGATGCTACAAGGAGGTAGCAATCATATGAAGTATGCCACACGGATTAACTCGTTTTTGAGATTTGACAGCAACCTGCTGAATGCATTCCGTTCCATAGGCTCCATTGAAGGAGTGGATTATGTGGATTTGAATTATCCGGAACATTTTGCTGATTATGATATAGAGGTGATAAAGGCAAAGATGGAGGAATGCGGACTGAGATGTAATGCCATTAATCTCAGGTTCAGGGACAAGTACATAGGAGGAGAGTTCGGAAACCATGAGCCGGCCATATCGCAGGACGCCATAAATTTATGCAGGGAGGCGGCAGATGCGTGCAGAAAGCTGGGAGGAAACCAGATGATTATATGGCTGGGATTTGACGGTTTTGATTATTCCTTCCAGATTGATTATGTAAGCTACTGGAACCGGATTGTGAAGGCGTTCCGGGATGTGTGCGACTATTCCAAGGTGCCTGTGAGCATTGAGTACAAGCCCTATGAGGAGAGGGTCCACGCTTTTATTGACAGCTTTGGAACTGCGGTTTCCATTCTCCACGATGTGGACAGGGAAAACCTGGGGGTGACCCTGGACTTCTGCCACATGCTGATGAAGAAGGAGAATCCCGCGTTTGCAGCGGCCTGGCTGCTGGAGCGGGGGAAACTCTACAATATACATCTCAATGACGGAGAGGGTTCCACGGATGACGGCCTGATGGTGGGAACCGTGAATTTCTGGAAGACAGTGGAGGTCATGTACTACCTTAAAAAATATGACTTCCAGGGTGTGATATATTTTGACACATTTCCAAAGCGGGAGAAGGCGGTGGAAGAATGTGAGGCAAATATAAAGATGTGCCGGCGGATTGAACAGCTTATTGACGCCTATGGACTCTGCCGGATGGAGAAGGTGGTGGAACAGAACGATGCGGTAGCTGTAAGCAGCATGATGGTTGCTTTATTATAAACAAAAACTATTTTAATGTAAAAGGAGAAGAGAAGATGAAAAAGAGAGGTTTGGTTTTATCTGTGACAGCAATTGCCATGGCAGCGGGACTCATGGCAGGATGTACTAATAAGCAGGCGGCCGCCACGGCGCAGACAGAGGCTGCTGCCGATACCTTTAATCCGGATAAGGAGGCAGGGGTCAGCATTGAAGAATTGAGAGAGAAGCTGGGGGATGTTCCGAAGCAGGACGGTGAGGTTAAATTGGGAGCAGTGGCAAAATCCTTTGATAATGAGTACTGGAGAACCCTGAGAGAGGGGTACGGCGAGTATCAGACAAAGGCAGCCGCCGCCGGCTGCAATATCACCATAGACGTGACCTCGGCCCAGGGTGAAAACGACGAACAGGGACAGCTTTCTATTGTAAAGGATATGATTAATAAGAAGTATACAGGACTTCTCCTTTCGCCTATTTCCGACGGAAACCTGACACCCGGTGTGGAGGATGCCAAGAAGGCGGGAATACCGGTCATCAATGTGAATGACGGCCTGATTGCCAATGCGGATTCCTTCGTAGGTCCTAAGGCGGACCAGAACGGAGAGCTGGCAGCGGAGTGGATTGCTGATAAGCTGGGAGGCAAGGGCAAGGTGGCAATCGTCATCGGTATGCCTAAGGCGTTTGCGGCCAGGCAGAGGACGGAAGGCTTTGAAAACTGGATGGCGGCCAACGCAAAGGACATTGAGATTGTGGCAAAGCAGAATGCTGACTGGGACCGTCAGAAATCCAAAGATTTGGCTGACACATGGATTAAACAGTATCCGGACCTGAATGCCATTTTCTGCAACAATGATACCATGGCCCTGGGCGTGGTGGAGGCTGTTAAGTCATCCGGCAAGGATATATTGGTGGTTGGCGTTGACGGTATAGGAGAGGCGTATGATTCCATCCGCAGGGGCGAGCTGGATGCCACTATTGATTCATTCCCGTTCTATAAAGCTCAGATTGCAGGTGAAGTAATGCTCAGAAGACTGGGCGGACAGGAGATTCCCAGGGTGCTGTGGACGCCTCAGGCTCTCATTGATTCCGAGAACGTAGATAAGCCGGCAGAGGAAATCATCGGCTGGACAGATCCTGTATATGCAAAATAGACAAAAGGCAGCAAGGAAACTATCATCAGCCAGAGGGTCAGACCCCTGGCTGATATTTCAAAGAGGGGATAGAATATGGCGACAATGATACATTTTTCTAATATAACAAAGCAGTTCCCCGGCAACAAGGCGCTGGACAGTGTGGATTTTACGGTGGATAAAGGGGAGATACACGCCCTCCTTGGGGAAAACGGCGCGGGTAAATCTACCCTTCTCAATATCCTTCACGGCATCTATCCTGATTACGATGGAAATGTGGAGATTGACGGGAGAAAAGTGGGCTTTAAAAATGCCAATGATGCCATCGAATTCGGCATTGCCAAGGTGCATCAGGAAGTAAACCTTGTGACTGAGCTGACGGTAGGGCAGAATATAGCCCTTGGCTACGAGGTGACCAGGGGATTTTTTGTGGACTACGATGCCATGTACAAAAAGACGGATGTTATCCTGGAAAGGCTGGGCTGCAAATTCAGAAGCAGGGACCGTGTGACCTCTCTCAGCACTGGCGAGATGCAGATGATTCTGATTGCCAAGGCATTGTTTCACAATGCAAAAATCATTTCCTTTGACGAACCCACGTCAGCTCTGACAGACCGCGAGGTAGACCGTTTGCTTAAGATGATTATGGAACTCAAGGACCAGGGAATTACGATACTGTATATCACACACCGTTTGGACGAGGTATTTGCCATAGCGGACAGGGCCAGTATTCTGCGCGACGGAACGTATATCACTACCCTGAACATGAAGGAGACATCCAAGGAAGAGCTGATACGCCACATGGTAGGCCGGGATGTGTCCGCTTATGCAGTTAGAAATAATCCCCTGTGCGCCGCCGGTGAGGTGGTGCTGGAAGCCAGGGACCTGTGCAAGAACGGGGTATTTGAACACATAAGCTTTGAGCTCCACAGAGGCGAGATTTTGTCCTTTGCCGGACTGGTGGGATCCAAGAGAACGGATGTGATGCGGGCTATATTCGGGGCAGACCCCTATACCAGCGGGGAGGTTTACATAAAAGGAAAAAGGGCGGAAATTAAGAGTCCTAAGGATGCCCTGCAATACAGTCTGGGGCTGATACCTGAGAATAGAAAAACGCAGGGGTTTGTTAAGAACTTTACGAATGCCAGCAACATGGCCCTGGCCGCCATGAACCGGTTTTGCAGCAGAGGCTTTGTGAATGCTGGGAAGATATATGACAACTGCATGTATTACACAGGGGAAATGAATCTGCATCCTGCGGATCCGGACTATCTGACAGAGAGTTTGAGCGGCGGAAATGCCCAGAAAGTCATCATCGCGAAGTGGATGACCACGGACGCCGATATCATTATATTTGATGAACCTACAAAGGGAATCGACGTGGGTGCCAAGGCGGAGATATACCGCCTGATGGAGGAACTGGTAGCCGGAGGAAAGTCCATTATTATGGTGTCCTCGGAACTTCCGGAGGTCATAGGAATGAGCGACAGGGTTGTGGTTATGAGGGAAGGCAAAATTATGGGCGTTCTGAACCACGATGAACTGAATGAAGAAGTCATAATGAGTTTTGCGATGGGAGGCTGACTATGAAGAATGTGATAAAGAAATTTTCAAGGGAATTAGAGGTAGTTGCTGCACTGGCTGTAATCATGGTGGTATTTGGCGTCATACAGCCCATTTATTTTTCGCCGTCCAACCTGCTTGATATCCTGGACCAGTCCGTTATCAATGGTCTTCTGGCTATCGGCATGACTCTGGTCATCATCACGGCCGGAATTGACTTGACAGTTGGCTCCACGCTGGCTATTGTAATCGTAAGCGTGGGTAATTTCCTGGTCATGGGACTGAACCCTTTTGCAGCCGTCCTTGCAGGCGCGGCCATTGGTTTTGGTCTGGGGCTTGTGAACGGAATCCTTGTGGCTAAGATGAAACTGCAGCCCTTTGTGGCAACCCTGGGCATGATGTCCGTATACAGGGGTGTTGCCTATCTTATAACAGGGGGCTGGCCTGTACTTAATATTCCCCAGAATTTCAGGGATATCATGGATGGTGATGTAATCGGCACCCTGTCCTCGTCCATGATTCTGTTCCTGGTTGTGACAGTGGCTGCCTATATCCTGCTGAAGCACACAAAGTTTGGCACCTACCTGTATTCCATTGGCAGCAACGAGGAGGCCACCCGCCTGTCCGGCGTCAATGTGGATTTCAACAAAATCATGTCCTATGCAATCTGCGGTGTCTGTGTTGCGTTTGCCGGGATGGTCATGCTGGCAAAACTGGGAACCGGCGAACCGGCGGCTGGAGCCAGCTATGAGACCAATGCCATTGCCGCTGCGGCCATTGGGGGCACCAGCCTGGCAGGCGGTAAAGGAAGCATTATAGGCACATTCCTGGGAGCAATTCTTCTACAGGCCCTGAAGGTAGGGCTGGTGGTCTGCGGTGTGGATACATTCTGGCAGTATATTGCTACGGGCCTTATCATAGTGTTTGCGGTATATGTGGATGTAATACAGGGTAAACTGGCAGCCATGAGACTGAATAAGAAGGCAAAGGCAGAATAACCGAATAAGGGGGTCTGGACAGTGAGAGATTGCGAGAGAGAGTACATTTGCGTCATCGGCAGCCTTAACTACGATATCATTATGAAGCAGAAGCGGATGCCTCTTCAGGGGGAAACATACACCGCCGACAGTATAACCTACTCCGGCGGAGGAAAAGGCGCCAACCAGGCCGTGCAGTGCGCCAAGCTGGGAATCGACACCATTATGGTGGGAAAGGTGGGAAGGGATACCTTTGGCGACAGCCTGGTGGAAAAACTGAAGGACTATGGTGTGGACTGTTCCTGCATAGGCAGGAGCAGCAGCCCCACGGGTGTGGGCGTGGTTCATGCCCTGGAGGATGGGACTGTATATGCTTCCATCATTACAGGTGCCAATTTTGATATTACATCCCGTGAAATCGACGGATTGGACGAGCTTATCAGGAACAGCAGGATTGTTATTCTCCAACTGGAGATACCTACGGAAGTGGTGGAACATATCATCCGGAAGGCCAAACAGTATCATGTATACACTATACTTAACGCTGCACCGGCCAAGGAAATGGACCTGGAGGTGCTTAAGATGGCAGACTGCCTGATTGTCAATGAGACAGAGGCATCCTTTTACGCCGGAGTTGAAGTGACGGACGGAGACATGGTAAGGACTCACGCAGACAGGCTGAGGCGGCTGACGGAGGGAACGGTTATTGTCACTCTGGGCTCTAAGGGCAGTATGCTTCTGGGGCAAGAAGGTGCGATTGCCATTGAACCTGTAAAGGTGGAGCACGTAACAGAGAGCACAGGGGCGGGGGATTCCTATATAGGGGCATTTGCATATGGCAAATATAAGGGCATGACGGACCTTCAGGCCTGCCGATTTGCGGCCCGGGCAGCCTCAGTGACTGTGACAAAAATAGGAGCGCAGGAGGCCATGCCCTGCTTGAACGAGATTAACTAAAGTCTCCGCTTCGCGTTTGGTCTGTTGAAAAAAATGAAAAAAAGTGACAGAAAATGCAAGAATCATGGTTGAACTAAGGATGGGCTCTTTGATATAATAAAGCTATTATAGTTCAAAGGGGTAAGCATATGGTTCCTGAGTTGAGAAAAGAAGAGATACTGAAAAGTATCAAAAAGAGGGATATCTCTTATATAAAAGACCTGGCAGCGGAATTGAACATTTCCCTGTCCACTGTGCGCAGGGATGTTGCTGCTCTGGAACAGGAAGGCAGCGTCATCGTCATGCGCGGAGGCGCGGTTAAGTATAAGGCAGAGGACTTCGACGAGCCTGTGGTAAAGAAAAAGCTGATTCACAGCGAGGAAAAGGAGATCATTGCCAGGAAGGCGGCTGCGCTGGTGGAGGACGGAGACTGCGTTTATGTGGATTCAGGCACTACCACGGTGGGGATGCTCAAATATCTCCAGGGAAAACGTATCACCATTGTCTCCAGCAGCACGGAACTGCTGGACAATCTGCCAATTAAGAACGCGAAGTGTATCCTGCTGGGAGGAGAAGTGCGGGATGATTTGGAATCCGTACTGGGCGCCCTGACGGAAAAGATGATATCCGACATGTATTTTGACAAGGCGTTCATTGGCGCCAACGGGTATATCCCGGACGGGGGCATCTACACCTATGATGACAGAGAGGCCAGGAAAAAGGTGATTGTAAAAGACCATTCCAAGGTGGTCTATGTGCTCATGGATACATCTAAGAAGAATAAGTATGCGTTTTCCAAGGTGTTTGATTTGGGGGAGGCGATTCTGATTACAGAGGAGGAAGATAACAGGTAAAGAACATATGTACGCGGACGCGGGCAGGCAGATGTGTCCGTAAGAACCGGAAACACAGCGCGGGAGGTGACTGCTTCTGCGATATAGAACAGTTGATAACATAGATTAACATAGACGCACATAATAATGAAGGGCCGCATCCAAGACAACAATGCGGCCCTTCATTACTATGGGTATGCCGTCAATCCCGGCATGCCATTTTTTAGATATACGATATTAACAATGCTGATATGGTAACATCACATCGGTTCCTTATTCCCCAAACACAGCTTTATAATCAGCCTGGAATTTGGCAATGCCCTGGTCGGTGAGCGGATGCTTTGTCATCTGCTCCAGTACCTTGTAAGGAACGGTTGCAATATCGGCGCCGGCCTTGGCGCAGTCGATTACGTGAATCGGGTTGCGTACGCTGGCAGCAATGATTTCAGTCTCAATGTTGTGCATCTGGAAAATCTCGGTGATGTCGTAAATCAGGTCAATACCCGGCATGGAGATGTCATCCAGGCGTCCAAGGAATGGGGATACGTAGGATGCGCCTGCCCGTGCGGCTAAGAGAGCCTGTGCGGATGTGAATACCAGGGTAACGTTGGTCTTGATACCTTCTGCGTGAAGCACCTTAACTGCCTTTAATCCTTCTACTGTCATAGGAATTTTAACTACCATGTTGGGATGGATGGCTGCAATCTCACGGCCTTCCTTAATCATGCCCTCTGCGTCAACGGTGGTAGCCTTAACCTCGCCGCTGATAGGTCCGTCCACGATGTCGGTGATTTCCTTGATGACTTCGGCAAAGTTCCTTCCCTCTTTTGCAATCAGGGACGGATTGGTGGTAACGCCGCAGATAACACCCATATCATTCGCTTTTTTGATATCCTCAACATTCGCTGTGTCCACAAAAAATTTCATAGTAAATACCCTCCTAAAATGTGTGGGACAGGCTCGCCTGCCCGCTTCCTTTTTATCTCTAAGTGTATTATAGCGCATATACATGCTGTGTCAAGCAAATTATTGCAAAAAAGTGCGTTAATATGCGATTTTTATTAGAATGCACACGAAAAGCTGCCGGAGTATAAATGAAATACCGCAAAAGTACCGCAAAAAATCGCAATGGGTGATATGAAATGCCTGCTGGCTATAAAAAGTCCAGTCCTTTGTTCCGGTAGTCCACAGCCATCTCGCCGGATACGCCGTTGTCCGTGATTAATGTGGTAAACGCCTCTATGCCGCACACATGATATCTGGATACAGTATTCAGCTTTATGGGATTTACCAGGGCAATGACCCTTCGGGAGGACTGAATCAGCTGTCTCTTTATGCTGACCTCATCCGGGTAGGGGATGGTCATGCCGTATTCAGGATGGATGGCATATACGCCCATAAAGCAAAGATCCGGGTGGTAGAGCGCTGCCTGGCTGGCCGCGGTTTCGCCCACATTGGTCATGGATTCCTTTAACAGCCGTCCTCCCAGGACGATTACATCCACCTGGTCCTTCATGGAACAGGCGTGGGCAATGGAATAGCTGTTGGTCAGCACGGTCAGCTTATGACCGTTTGGAATGTTCTTGGCAAACTGAAGGTTCGTGCTGCTGCCGTCAATGGCCACCAGCTGGTCCTTCTCCAGAAAGTCCAGTGCCTTCAGCGCCAGGCGCTGCTTTAATTCCACATCCGTTGTCTCGCGGTCAAAAAAATTGATGACCGGGCGCTCCATGGGAATGGCTCCGCCGAACACACGCTTGACCTGCCCCTTCTGGTCCAGATCCAGCAGATCGCGGCGGATGGTATCCTCGGATACATTCAGCTCCACTGCCAGTCTGCTGACCACTACCTTGCCGGAGGAGTGAAGCTTATTTAAGATTAATGCCTGCCGTTCTTCTTTTAACATATCATTCCCTGTCCTTTTCTTTTATCCATTCTTTTACCAGTTCCATCCAGCCCTGACAGTGAGGCACAAGGCAGTCTCCGGTGCTGTCGGAAACCTCCTCCGTAGCCAGGGACAGTCCGTGGCGTCCGCTGGGATAAATATGCATTTCCAGGCTTACGCCGGCCTTTTTCAGGGCCTGGGCCAGCAGCAGAGAGTTTTCTGCAGGCACGGACTGGTCGGTCCAGGTGTGCCACAGGAAGGTTCTGGGTGTGTGCGGTCCTGCCTGAAGTTCCAGGGAAACCAGTTCCCTGAGTCTGGGATCGCCGGCCTTGCCTCCCAAAAGCTGTTCAAAGGAGCGTTTATGCCCAAATTCGCCGGAGGTGATAACCGGATAGCATAGAATCATTCCCTTTGGCTGTATGTCCTCGGGGGCCATATTCAGGGGACCGTAGAGGAAGTCCCGGTTCCACATCATGCCCAGGCAGGCGGCTAAATGGCCTCCTGCAGAAAAACCGCATACCATAATCCGTTCTGTATCAATATTCCATTCACAGGCATGGCTTTTCACAAGCGCCACGGCTTTGGCCAGTTCCATAAGGGCCACGGGAAAGGTTTCCGGGGCAACGCTGTAGTGCAGGGAAAAGACCTGGCATCCAGCTGCCAGAAATTCCATGGCCACAGGCTGGTCTTCCCTGGGGGACACAAAGCCGTATCCGCCTCCCGGGCAAAGGACCACGGCCGGGCGGAGAAGCTCCGGCTTATGGGGCAGGCGATCCAACAGATAAGCAGTCAGGTCCGCCGGATTTCCGGATTCCCTTGCATGTCCGCATTCCTGGTCCGTAACCATAATATTAAAGTGTTTTATATTCATGTTCTCGCCTTTCCGGAAACAAGAGGGGGAAATGTGCAAAAAAGCTGTTTCCAGTATTATTATACTGAAAACAGCGTATGGGTTCAATCATTTTTGCCGCCTGTTTTGTGCAGCTGCTTTGCACCGCTGCTTTTTGCTGCGGTACTATGCCTCTGCTCTATACTGCTGCTTTATGACTGGCAGCGGAACATGGTTTCGATGTAAGCCAGGATAAGGGGGGCGATTCCCTTTGCTTCGTTTTCAACCACCGGCTCTCTCATATAATATTCAAAAGTGCCCTCCCGCATGTCCGTGTTGCCCAGCCCGGCAACCAGGCAGATGCCGCCCAGCTGGAGACTGCCGTCTTTTTCGGAGAGGTATGTGCTGCATATGCCGTCAAATGCCTTTTGGCCGTATTTAAAATATTCCTCGGGAAGGTAATGGAGCCGTACGCTTTTCATGATGGCATAGGCAAATATGGCGGAACCGGATTCCTCCAGGTAGTTGGGAGCAATTCCGCCCCGGTTCACCACCTGGTACCACATGCCGGTGGCCTGGTCCTGGTAGGGAAGCATGGCATCAATCAGTTCCTTATAGATGGCGTTCAGCCGCGCCTTCTGGCAGGCCATGGATTCGGGCATGACTTCCATGGTGTCAATCAGCGCCATGGCATACCAGCCCATAGCCCTGAGCCAGAAGTTCTCCGACAGTCCGGTCACCTTGTCGCACCAGAACATCTGGCGTGAGTCATCGTAAGCATGGTAGTAGAGCCCGTTGAGGGGATCTCTCATCCGCCCGTATACCTGAAGGAACTGCTGGTACGAATCTTCGCAGTTTTTACATCCGTTATACTCTGCCTCGTACTGCATATAGAAAGGCTGGGCCATGTACAGCCCATCCAGCCATATCTGGTGGGGATAAATTTTCTTATGCCAGAAGTTTCCTGTGGATGTGCGGGGCTGTTCCTTCAACTGGCTGTATACAGTATCCATAGCTCTTCTGTATTTTTCTTTTCCGGTCAGCTTGTAAAGATCGAACAGGGTTTTGCCGGCATTTACATGATCCAGGTTATACTCCTTTGGGTCATAGGACTCAATGGAGCCGTCCTCTCTCACAAAGCGGCCGGTGAAGGCGTCCGCAAAGTCCAGGTACCGGTGGTTTCTGGTTATAAGGAAGAGTTCGATGATGGCCTTAATCATGCAGCCGTCAATATAGTTCCAGGTGGATTTTGAACCCTCCCGGATTTTTTCGATGTTCCATACGGGGGATTCAGGGGTGCTCTGTTCAATCAGCTGGTCGATGTAACGGTCCAGTATTTTCATAATCTTAACTCTCCTTTATACATATATGTACACGAAGCCTGATGTAAGGCGTCCTTGTAAAAAATGGAAATGTAAACGTTTGCAGACAAAACAGCAGTAATTTAGCTCAATTAAATCCGGGATATAACTATAAATTGAGTGTATTATGTCTTTGAAATCCTTAAAATCCATTTTTTAAATCTTGAATTCATCTTAACATAAAAAAAGCAGAAAAAGAATTGGGTATATTAAACAAAAAAATATTAAAAAACTATACGAATCAGACAATTGACATACGATATAAATAGTGCTACTATGGAAACACAAAGAAAAACGATGCATGTTTGCTTAAAATGAACTAAATGTAATTACTTACAAATGGCAGATATGCATAATTTTTAAAATAATGATGCAAACCTTTGCAAACATACATGCGAAGGCGATGAAAAGAGAGGGAGAGAAATGATGAAGAAAAACCTGAAAAAAGCAGTGTCCCTGGCCCTGGCATCTGTAATGGCATTTTCACTGACAGCCTGCTCAGGCGGCAGCGGCAGCGGGACCACCACGGCAGCGCAGGCAGGCGGCAAGGAAGCCGGGAGCAGCACCGGGGACGTGACCATCAAGTTCTGCTGGTGGGGCGGTGACTCCAGACATGAGGCAACTGAGAAGGCGGTGGACGCATTTATGGCAAAGTACCCTGATATTAAGGTGGAATGCGAGTACGGCGCCTGGACCGGATGGGAAGAGAAGCAGTCTCTTGCCATTCAGGGAGGCAATGCGGCCGACGTCATGCAGATTAACTGGAACTGGATTACATCCTACAGCGGCAACGGGACTAACTTTGCAAATCTGGAGGATTACAGCGATGTCCTGGACCTGACCCAGTTTTCCCAGGACAGCCTGGACCAGTGCAAGGCAGACGGCAAGCTGATGGCGGTTCCGGTTGCCCTGACAGGACGTCTGTTCTACTGGAATAAGACTACCTTTGATGAGGTTGGATGTGAGATTCCTACGGATGAAGCTTCCCTTCTGGAGGCGGGGGCCAAGTTTAAGGCTTACAATGAAGATTATTACCCTCTGGCTATGATGGAATACGACAGGGCCATCTTCCTGGTATACTATCTGGAGAGTGTATACGGCAAACCGTGGGTTGAGAACGGTGAACTTCAGTACACAGCCCAGGAGATTCAGGCAGGCATGGACTTCATGACAAAGCTGGAGGAGGCCCATGTGATTCCTACCATTGCCACGCTTCAGGGTGATATGGCCGATTCCTTAGATAAGAACGCAAAAGTAATCGACGGCAAATACGCTGGCGTATTTGAGTGGGACTCCGCAGTTTCCAAGGTCCAGAAGGCAATCGCGGAGAGTACCACAAAGCCGGGCCAGGAGCTGGTTATCGGGGACTTCCTTAAATTTGGTGATTACGACGGCGGCTTTACCAAGATTTCCATGGCGCTGGCAGTATCCGCAAATTCAGCGCATCCAAAGGAAGCAGCCATGCTGGTTAATTACTTATTAAATGATGATGAGGCAATTGAAATCTGCGGCACTGAGCGCGGCATTCCATGCTCCGCAGAGGGCGTAAAGATTCTGGAGGAAAAGGGAATCGGTGATAAGCTGGTTATGGAGGCCAATGCAAAGGTTCTGGCCTACTCCAAATTCCCTCTGGACCCCATGTTTGAGCATAATGACCTGAAGGCCAATCCGGACGGTGTATATTATAAGGTATTTGGAAAGCTGAGCGCAGGCGACATCACCTCCGCCGAAGCAGCAGAGGATTTGATGAAGGGTATTGACGACTGCTATAATTTCTGATTTTCAGATGGGATTCAGGACAGTTATTAGTTTTTAGATGGCAGGAAATAGAATGGATGTTAGGAAAGCAGTAAAGCACAGGGAAAATTACGACAGCATTGTTACATATTTTAAGACTTTGAAAACGCCTGGCATGGACCAGATGGTCCTGCTGATAGATACCATAGACCAAATGTCCCCGGAAATATACGAGCATTACAGGGCGCTTCAGGACATATTCCGCATGAGATTAAAGGAAATGCTGGCAGGAGGGAATCCGGGCCCGCAGGAGCAGCTTGCATACATGATCCAAAAGGGGTGCAGCACAGGTACGCTGCTCAGGGAGAAGTATGAGCGCTATTTAGATTAACAGGTTTGGAGGTAACCGTATGAAAAAAAAGAAAGGATTCTGGGCGTTGAATATCGGCCTGCTTTACATTCTGCCATGGCTGGTTGGATTTCTTCTGTTCAAGGTATATCCATTTGCATCTTCGCTGTACTACAGCTTTACCAACTATGATTTGTTCAACGGAATAACAAAGACCGGACTTCTGAACTACGAGAAGATATTTACGGATGAGGATATCATCAGGGCATTTGTGGTGACATTCAAATACGCAATATTTGACGTGCCCTTAAAGCTGGCGTTTGCCCTCTTTATCGCATATATTCTCAACTTCAAGCTGAAGGGCGTGAACTTTTTCAGGACAGCATATTATATCCCGTCCATCCTGGGCGGTTCCATCGCCATTGCCATTCTCTGGAGGGCTGTGTTCAATACGGACGGACTGATTAACACGGTAATCACGTTCTTTGGAGGACCGAAGATTAACTGGATGGCCGGCGCTAACAGCGCATTGTTTGTGATTGTGCTTTTACGCGTCTGGCAGTTTGGTTCCGCCATGGTCATTTTCCTGGCAGCCTTAAAGGGCGTGTCAGAAGATTTGTATGAGGCTGCCTCCATTGACGGCGCAGGCAAGTGGACCCAGTTTTTTAAGATTACAGTACCCCTTATCACACCGGTTATTTTCTATAACCTGATTACACAGCTCTGCCAGGCATTCCAGGAGTTCAATGCCCCGTTCCTGGTGACAAAGGGCGGGCCAAACGGCGCAACCACCCTGATTTCCATGCTGATTTACAACAATGCGTTCCTGCGCCATAAGATGGGAATGGCCAGCGCGCAAGCCTGGATCCTGTTCCTGATTGTCATGACGCTGACCGCGGTGGCGTTCATCAGCCAGAAAAAATGGGTATATTATTCAGACGAGGAAGGGAGGTAGGAACATATGACAAGAGAGACAAAACGGAAAGTCAGCACGGCAATCCGCTACACCCTGCTGATTCTGGTGGGATTTATCATGGTATACCCTCTTATCTGGATGGTTGGGGCCACATTTAAGACCAATTCCGAGATATTTACCAGTGCATGGTTCCTGCCTAAAAACCCTGTGTTCGACGGGTACAGCAATGCCTTTAAAAGCTATGGAGGCAAGATATCCCTGATTACCTCCCTGATTAATACGTATAAAATTGTGATTCCCAAGGTGATTTTCACCGTGGTGTCCGCCACTATCGCTGCCTATGGGTTCGGGCGGTTTGACTTTAAGGGAAAGAAGATTTTCTTTGCGCTGCTGATGTCCACCCTGTTTCTTCCCCAGGTGGTTCTCAATGCGCCCCAGTACATTATGTTTAACAAGTGGAAATGGGTGAACACATACCTTCCTCTGATCGTACCCTCCCTGTTTGCAGCAGATACCTACTTTGTATTCATGCTGATCCAGTTCCTCAGGGGAGTGCCCAAGGAGCTGGAGGAAGCTGCCAAGATTGACGGCTGCAATACATTAAAAACGCTGTGGTACGTAATTGTCCCCATGCTGAAGCCGTCTCTGGTGTCCTGCGCCCTGTTTCAGTTCATGTGGACCAACAACGATTTTCAGGGCCCGTTGATTTATATTGCTGATATGCAGAAATATACGAACTCCGTATACCTGCGCATGTCCATGGACGGAGATGTTGGCTTCCAGTGGAACCGTATCCTGGCCATGTCCCTGATTTCCATTGTACCGTCGCTGATTGTGTTCTTCTGTGCACAGGATTCTTTCATTGATGGTATTGCGGCAGGCGGCGTTAAGGGTTAAAATAGAAAACGGCCAGGGTTGGCCTGGATGGAAATGGGGGCTCTCCTGGGAGGGGCCCCATTCCTGGTTTGACAGCAGCTACAGAGAGACAGAACAGAAAAGAGGTATAAGGCAATGGATTTAAAGGTGATTTATAAAAACGCGCGCTGCGCCGTACTGGAGATAGAGGACGGCGGTACATATGAGACCAGCCGGATGTACCGCCTCTATCTGAACGGGAAGTTTATCCGGGAAACGGGAAATGCTGTCACAAGCATTTATGATCTGAAACCTGATACCAGCTATCAGGTGGAGGCCAGAAGCGGGGAGGGACTTGTGCTTAAGTCCTCCTTTACCACGGACAGCGAATTCGTCACATTGGATGTGCGCGATTTCGGGGCAAAGGGGGACGGGATTCAGGATGACACTCTGTTTATCCAGGCTGCCATTATGGCCTGCCCTGAAAAGAGCCGGGTCCTGATTCCGGCCGGGACCTACCGCATTGTCTCCCTGTTTTTAAAGGATGATGTGAACATTGAGCTGGCTGAGGGGGCGGTGCTGTCCGCGTATACGGACCGGACCCGTTTTCCTGTGTTCCAGGGAATGATCCAGAGCTATGACGAGCAGGGCGAATACAATCTGGGCACATGGGAGGGCAATCCTCTTCCCATGTTTACCGGCATCATAAACGGCGTGAACGTGAAAGGCGCTGTTATCTATGGGCAGGGAACCATAGACGGGAACGCGGGAGACAGTGAGGGAAACTGGTGGCATGAGCCCAAGGTAATACACACGGCCTGCCGCCCCAGGATGATTTTCCTGGAGCGGTGCCGGCAGGTGACGGTTCAGGGAATCACGGTGAGGAACAGCCCCAGCTGGAATATCCATCCCTATTTCTCCGACCACCTAAGGTTCTTTGACCTTAAGGTGCTGAATCCCAAGGATTCGCCAAATACCGACGGACTGGACCCGGAATCCTGTCAGGATGTGGAGATTGCCGGTGTCTATTTCTCACTGGGAGATGACTGTATTGCCGTAAAGTCGGGAAAAATCTATATGGGCTCCACCTATAAACGGCCGTCAAAAGACATATCCATCCGCAGATGCTGTATGAGGGACGGCCATGGCTCTGTTACCATCGGAAGTGAGATGGCGGGCGGGGTAAAAAACCTGACCGTTAAGGACTGCATGTTCCTGCACACGGACAGGGGACTGCGCATCAAGACGCGCAGGGGCCGGGGAAAGGATGCCGTGGTGGACGGGATTGTCTTTGAACACATCCGCATGGACCATGTGATGACTCCTTTTGTTATCAACTGTTTCTATTTCTGTGATCCGGACGGCCACAGCGAATATGTGCGTACAAAGGAGGCGCTTCTGGTGGATGAAAGAACACCTTTGATTAAGAGCCTGTGCTTTAAGGATATAGAGGCAGAAAACTGCCATGTGGCGGCTGCCTACATGTATGGTCTTCCGGAACAGCGGATTGAACGGGTGGAGATGGATCATGTCCGTGTCACCTATGCGGCGTCTGCCAGGGAAGGACAGCCCGCCATGATGGATGGCTGCAGCTCCCATATATGCCGCATGGGAATCTACGCCAACCAGATTGAGGAGCTGATTCTTACGGATGTAAAGGTGGAGGGACAGGATGGTCCGGCCATCATCACGGAAAATATCGGCCGTGTCTGCGGAAGCATTTGACAGAAGCCGGAAAACGAGTTAGATTGTATTCGTACGCCCGAACGGGAATGATGCAAATGCTTATAGGGGACAGCAAAGAGGGGGATATTATGGCAGTGACGATAAAGGATATCGCGAAAAGGGCGGGGGTTTCCTATTCCACGGTATCCAGGGCCTTAAACGGCATAGGGGCTGAGAATACGGAGAGCAGGAAGAACATACTGCGCCTGGCTCAGGAGATGGGGTATGTGCCCAACCAGGCAGCCATCAACCTGAAAAAATCCAGATCCTATGTAATTGGGCTGTACTTCTCTACCATCAGTAAGATGACATCGCCGTTTGTGCTCCACGACGTGCTGACAGGGGTTTACAGTGTTGCGGGAAGCAAGTATAATGTAGTGGTTAAAGGTATTGATATGCATGAGCCCGGGACACTGAATCCCAGCTATTTTGACGGAATCATCGTATTGTCCCAGCGAAGCGAGGACATGGAGTTTATGAACGAAGTCCTGGACAAAAAGATTCCCATGTCAGTCATCTGCCGTGCCGTGGACGTGGACGCGCCCAATGTGACCACGGATGAGGCCCTTGCCATGGAACGGGCCATGGACTATCTGCTGGAGAACGGACACCGGAACATCGGCATCATAGAAGGAAATCCGGGGCTGGATTCCAGCCGGCTGCGCCGCAGGGGATGGAGGACGTCCATGACCAGCCACGGACTGGATCCGGATGCCCTTCCTGTTATCAGCGGCAATTACCGGTATGCCAGCGGATACACCGCGGCAAAACAGCTTCTCACCTTCCGGCCCACGGCCCTGCTGTGTTTTAACGATGAGATGGCTTTTGGCGCCAGGACAGCCATTGTGGAGGCCGGCCTTAAGGTGCCGGATGATGTTTCCCTTGTGGGTTTTGACAACTGGGATATGTCAGGCTATTCGGACATGCATTTGACCACAGTGGAGCGCAACATGGGGGAGATTGCCAGGGAGGGAGCCAGGGTGCTGCTTCGGCGCCTGGACGAGGGAATCGTGGACAACCGGAGGATTTACCTGAACAATAAGCTGATAATCAGGGATACGGTTAAGAATCTGAATGTGGAAGAGAGGAAACCATCATGAAAAAGTTAGAAGAGTATGTAAGAAGCATACCGGATTTTCCGGAGCCTGGAATCATATTCCGGGATGTGACCAGCATCCTGCAGGACGCAGACGGGCTTCACATGGCAGTGGACAGCCTGATTGACATGGTCAAGGACCTGGATTACGACCTGGTAATAGGCCCCGAATCAAGGGGATTCATCTTTGGAGTGCCGGTGGCCTATGCGCAGCACAAGGGATTTGTGCCTGTGCGCAAAAAGGGAAAGCTTCCCTGTGAGACCATTTCCATGGAATATGACCTGGAGTACGGACAGGCAACCATTGAAATGCACAAGGACGCCATCCGTCCGGGCCAGAAGGTAATCATTGTGGACGACCTGATCGCCACAGGAGGAACCACTGAGGCAATTGTCAAGCTGATTGAGCAGCTGGGCGGACAGGTGGTAAAGATATGCTTTGTCATGGAGCTGGCAGGACTGAAGGGACGGGAGCATCTGAAGGGATATGATGTGGATTCCGCGATTATTTATGAAGGCAAGTAGGAAAATGAAATAGATTTGGTTACAGAAAGGGCCCATTAGATTGAAAAATGGGCCTTTTTGTTATATCTGTGCATCAAACGAACTCCAAAATTCATCTGATATTTCCTTGAACAAACCCCTTCCCCGTAGTACAATATTAATAATTATCTAAACAGACCAATAAATTTCAGAAAGACAGAGGATTACGGGCATGAGAAGATTACGGATGGCGTCAATAACGGCTCTTTGCATCGGAGCGGCAGTCTTGGCGGGCGGCTGTGCCGGGGAAAACAAAAAAGCTGAAATCCCCCAGGCGGAGGAATCTTCTGCCCTGACAGAGGAAAATGACAGCGACACTGCCATGACCATAGAGTTCTGGCACTATTATAATGATGCCCAGAAGCAGCATTTGGACCAGCTTGTAAAGGAGTACAATGGTACGCTGGGCCTGGAACGCGGCGTGGCCGTGGAGGCTTACAGCCAGGGCTCTATCGCCGACCTGACCAATAAGATAGACTTGGTGCTCAACGGCACCACCAATGATGTGGAGATGGCAAATATTGTGCTTGCCTACAGGGACATGGTGGTCAACACGGTAAAGCTGCATCCCGACAGACTGGTGGAGCTGGGCAGTGTGGTGCCGGAGGCAGATCTGGCACAGTATAATCAGGCATACCTTAACGAGGGTTATATCGACGGAAAGCTTTACATACTGCCGGTGGCAAAATCCACGGAGCTTCTTCTCATGAACCAGACCAGGCTGGATGAATTTTTGGACGCCAATCCCCAATACCGGGAGGAGAACATGGAGTCGTGGGAAGGGCTGGAACGGATGGCTGAGGGATATTTTGAGTGGACGGACAGCATGACTCCCGGTACGGACGGGGATGGGAGACCTTTCATTGGAGTAGATAACCTGGCCAACTATTTTGTGGCTATGAATCATGCTATGGGTTCGGACATCTACCATTACGATGAGAGCGGCACCATGGTGCCGGATTTGGATAAGGGTATTATCGAAAGGTTGTTCCTGAATTATTATGAGCCTTTTACAAAGGGGTATTACGGGGCAAAGGGCCGTTACCGTAGTGATGATGTAAAGCAGTCCTATCTGGCAGGCTGCATCGGATCCAGCAGCAGCGTCCTGTATTTTCCGGAAGAAGTGGCTGATTCCCAGGGAAATATGGTACCGGTTACAACAGGTGTCTACCAATACCCGGTGATGGAGGGGACCACCCCGACGGCAATCCAGCAGGGGGCCGGAGTGGCGGTGTTTAACCGCAGTGATGAGGAAAACAGGGCTGCCCTGGATTTCATACACTGGCTGACCATTGACAAAGGCTTTGAACTTGCCACCTCCATGTCCTATATGCCTGTGGACAATAACGGCATGACAGAGGAGCAGGAACAGCAGATTGATGACGCCAGGGTGCTAAAAGGGATTGAGACCGGACTTAAGCAGAGCAATTCATACCAGATGGTGTATGGGTTTGACTTTGAGAACTCATATGATGTCAGGACAGGGGTGGACGCGTGCTTTAGCGAGGCGCTGAGCCAGGGACGTATGGAGTTTGAGGAGTATCTGGCCAGGGGGATGTCCATGGATGAGGCGGCAGCTTCCATGGACTACGGCAGTAAGGCAGAGGCGTTTTATGAACAGGTAAAGACCATTTTTGAAGAATAGTGTCTGACAGTGCCTCTGTCTGGGGAATGGAGGATATCCCATGAAGAAACGTTTGCTGAGCAACAGGGTGAGGAACGCCATATTAATGGCCATCCTGCTGCAGAGCGTTATATTTGGCTTTGGACTGATGGTGACCGGAACCTTCTCGGGAACAGCCAACCGCCCTTATAAGGTGATGGAATCCCAGGTAGCGGAAAAGGACTCACTTATATCAGGATATATGAATAACTCCCTTCTCATCGCCAATACCATGGAGAAAGAGCTGGCAAAGATAAAGGATGACAGGAAGATACATGACAGACTGATTGACAATTTAAACCACGCATCATCGGTGGACGGCGTCTTTTATCTGGATTTGGACCAGAAGGAGGCTGTTATATACCGGGACGGGGAGCCGCAGATATTTTCGTCTGCCTATGGTGATATCTACTGTGTGGTGGGAAGCTCTAAGAGCGAATATCCCATTGCCCTCTCCAAGGATTGGAGTCCCAAGCTGACGCCGCAGGAATGGGCAAAGGCGGAACTGTTTTGGACAGAAAGGACAAAGGGGGGAAAATGGTTCTTTGATGATAACCGTCTGTATTATGTCATAAGCCAGGAGGTCTATGGAAGCCGCCGGATGATGGGGTTCCAAATCAGCGGGGAAGTGCTGGACTCGTATCTGGGCCTGGATAATCCTCCGTACAAGGGAATGCAGGTACTTCTCATGACGGATGAAAAGATTCTTTACAGCCGGGATAAGGCGTTCATAGGAACGGATTATGACTACAGGGAAGATGGCGGCAGGATTTCATTAACGTATAATGGAGCTTCCTACGACGGTGTGCGCAGCATCCTGCAGGTTTATGGACATATGGAAGGCGGTTCCGTGTATGTGGGGGCGGTGTGCTACCACTCAGAGCTGGCAGAACTGTCCAGGTCCACCATTGTTATGGTGGCGGGGGTCTATCTGCTGTCCATCGTAATTGCCATCATTTTTTCGTATATAGCCATCTGGATGGTATTAAAACCAATTAAAAAGCTGCAGGAGGACATTACCTGCCAGAACCCGGAGGAGGTTCATTTTAGGGAAAGCGGAATAGAAGAGATAGACCGCATCCACCAGGCCCTTAACGATATGGCCGCAAAGCTGGAGCAGAGCTATTCCAGGTATTCCTTTACCCTGGAATCAGCCGGGGAAAAGGTGGGCAGCTTTGAGTATCAGGAAGGCGGCTCACGGGTCAAACTGAGCTCATCCATCCTGCAGCTGCTGGATATTGGGTCGGACCGCATGGGTTCCGACGGCTGCCTGGACTACGATGTATGGGAGGATATACTTGGCGGTTTGGAGCGGGTTATGGAACTGGAGGACGGATTTTCCTACACGGACAGGGCCTGCAATACCAGGGCCGTTTCCATACGCCAGAGACATGAGGAACACGGCGTGTTCGGCATTGTTATCGACAAGACTGACGCATATATGGAGATACTGCGTCTCAGGAATATATCCCAGCATGACCAGCTTACCGGCCTGTACAATGCGTCCTACCTTAAAAAGGAGGGGCAGAAAATACTGGACGGAAACAGGAGCCGGGTCAACGCCCTTGTTTTCTGTGATTTGGACAACCTTAAGTTTGTGAATGACAATTATGGCCATGAGATGGGAGACCATTACCTGAAGGCTATGGCGGACCTTCTGACCGGCATTGCTTTTGGGGAACAGTGCATGGCGGTCCGCCTGTCGGGCGATGAGTTTGTATTGTTCTTCTATGGCTACAGTGACAGAAAGACCATAGAGGATAAGGTGAGATCCGGATATGAGGGGCGCAGCTCCATCCAGCTGCCGGACGGCACCAGCCGCAGGATCAATGCGTCTATCGGCCTGGCCTTTGCCCAGAGGGAATCCGAGCGCATGGAGGACCTGATAAACCGGGCGGACAGAGCCATGTACCGGGTGAAGCGCACAGAGAAAAACGGGATTGCCATTTATGACAAAACAGACGAGGCAGGGCCGGTATAGAGCGTGTCTAATGACCGCGTTCCGGCCCGGCCCCGCTTTTTTCCAAGCGCCCCTTGCTTTTTTACATAAAAAAAATTATAATGTATCTTGACTATCCATAGGAAAAGGTGACCGAACATATGGCAAATGAGGGAACAAAAGAAAAACTGGATATCGAATTGGAAGCGCCGGCCGACTTTACCAGCCCTGAAGTGCTGTATCAGGACTTGATTAATACAATCCGCAAATATCATCCTTCAGATGATATTACCATGATTGAAAAGGCTTACAGGATTGCAGATGAGGCCCACAAGGAGCAGAAGCGCAAGTCCGGGGAGCCCTATATCATCCATCCGCTGTGCGTGGCTATTATACTGGCCGATCTGGAGATGGATAAGGAGACCATTGCAGCAGGGCTTCTTCATGATGTGGTAGAGGATACCATTATGACCCTGGAGCAGCTGACCAAGGAGTTCGGCTCTGAGGTTTCCTTCCTGGTGGACGGTGTCACCAAGCTGACACAGTTAAACTGGGATAAGGACAAGGTGGAGATTCAGGCAGACAACCTGCGCAAGATGTTTTTGGCCATGGCAAAGGACATCCGCGTTATTATCATCAAGCTGGCGGACCGTCTTCACAACATGAGGACAGGTCAGTACTGGAAGCCGGAGAAGCAAAAGGAAAAGGCCAGGGAGACCATGGAAATTTATGCCCCCATCGCCGACAGGCTGGGCATTTCCAAGATTAAGATTGAACTGGATGATCTGTCCCTTAAGTTCCTTCAGCCGGATGTATATTACGACCTGGTGGAGAAAGTGGCCCTCCGCAAGGATACAAGGGAGGCCTTTGTCCAGGAAATCGTGGACGAGGTCAAGAGCCACATGGAGGATGCGGGTATTGAGTCCACGGTGGGCGGACGTGTGAAGCATTTCTTCAGTATCTATAAAAAGATGGTGAACCAGAACAAGACTCTGGACCAGATATATGATTTGTTCGCAGTGCGCATCATGGTGGAGACCGTGAAAGACTGCTATGCCGCCCTGGGCGTCATCCATGAGATGTATAAGCCTATTCCGGGCCGTTTCAAAGACTATATAGCCATGCCCAAACAGAATATGTACCAGTCCCTGCACACCACCCTCATAGGGAGCAACGGACAGCCCTTTGAGATACAGATCCGTACCTATGAGATGCACAGGACAGCGGAATACGGTATCGCCGCCCACTGGAAGTATAAGGAGAGCGGAAGCGGACAGGTGGCTGCGGGAAGCGCTGAGGCAAAGCTCAGCTGGCTGCGCCAGATTCTGGAGTGGCAGAGGGATACGGACGATTCCAAGGAGTTCCTGAGCATGGTCAAGGGAGATTTGGATTTGTTCTCCGACAGTGTGTACTGCTTTACACCGTCAGGGGATGTAAAGACTCTTCCAAGCGGTTCCACACCCATTGACTTTGCATATTGTATACACAGCGCCGTGGGCAATAAGATGGTGGGAGCCAGGGTCAACGGCAAGCTGGTGCCCATTGAATATGTGATTCAAAACGGCGACCAGCTGGAAATCATCACTTCCCAGAACTCCAAGGGGCCCAGCCGGGACTGGCTGGGTATTGTGAAGAGCACCCAGGCTAAGAATAAAATTAACCAGTGGTTCAAGAGCCAGATGAAGGAAGACAATATCGTCAGAGGCCGGGACCAGATAGAACGCTACTGTAAGGCCAAGGGCATTAACTGGTCTGATATCGGCAAGCCTGAATTCATGGAAAAGGTCATGAACCGGTATGCCTATAAGGATTGGGATTCCGTTCTGGCATCCATTGGACACGGGGGCCTGAAAGAGGGCCAGGTCATCAACAAGATGATGGAGGAGCGGGAGAAGAAGTTAAAACGGGAGATTACGGATGCGGATGTGCTCAGCGGCATAGCCGACACAGCGGGAAGGGCCGGTGAGGCCAGCGTCCGCAAATCAAA
This sequence comes from Enterocloster sp. 210928-DFI.2.20, assembly GCF_020554465.1. NCBI lineage: Bacteria > Bacillati > Bacillota > Clostridia > Lachnospirales > Lachnospiraceae > Enterocloster > Enterocloster sp. 210928-DFI.2.20. The sequence goes on along the minus strand of NZ_JAJCHK010000009.1, from coordinate 7,124 downwards.
GAGCGGCATCATGGTCAAGGGGATCCATGATCTGGCGGTCCGTTTTTCCAAGTGCTGCAACCCGGTGCCAGGGGATGAAATCGTGGGATTTGTCACCAGGGGCCGCGGGGTTTCCATTCACCGCACGGACTGTGTGAACATCATCAACCTGCCGGAGGATGAACGGAGCAGGATGATTGACGCGGAATGGCAGATGGCGGAGGGCGCCAGCAACAATGAGCAGTATTCCACGGAAATCAAGATATTTGCCAATAACAGGATTGGCATGTTTGCCGATATATCCAAGGTCTTTACGGAGAAGCAGATTGACATTACGTCCATGAACGTAAGGACCAGCAAGCAGGGCAAGGCCACCATTATCATGACATTTGACATTCATGGGACCGATGAGCTGAACCGGCTGACCGATAAGATACGTCAGATAGAAGGCGTCCTGGATATAGAGAGAACAACAGGATAGCTGTGATGAAAGGGGAAGGATATGAGCGATATTAGGATTAAGACATGTGTACTGGGACAGGTGAGTACCAACTGTTACCTGGTTTATGATGATCAGACCAAGGAGGGTGTGGTCATTGACCCGGCTGACAACGCTCCTTATATTCTGAACAAGTGCAGCGAGCTGGGAATCACTCTCATGGCAGTCCTGCTGACCCACGGCCATTTTGATCATATCATGGCTGTGCCGGATGTAATCAGGGCATTCAGGGTAAAACTCTATGCCTATGAGGCAGAGGAGAATATGCTGGCAGATACAAAGCTTAATATGACCGGAGGATTCAGAGGACCCCAGACCAGCCTGCATGCGGATGTGCTTCTTCACGACGGACAGGAGCTGGAGCTCCTGGGAACCAGGTGGAAGGTGCTGTTCACACCGGGACATACCGCAGGCTCCTGCTGCTTCTATCTGCCGGATGAAGGAATTATCTTTGCAGGGGATACCCTGTTCCGCGGTTCCTACGGCAGGACGGACCTGGCTACAGGGAATACCATTCGTATTGTCAGCTCCATTGTGGACGTACTTTTTGCGCTGCCCGATGATACCATGGTGTATACAGGCCACGGAGACCCCACCACCATTGGATTTGAGAAGCAGGGGAATCCTGTGCTTACAGTAAGAGACAATATCCTCCGGGTAAAAGGACCGGATGCCTTCAAGCAGGAATAAAAGAAGGTTTATAATAGAAAGCAGGTTTTGTATGATTGGACTTTTAATACAGGATAACCAGTACGAACAGGACATCAGAGAACTTCTGATGTCCTTTTATCCAGGTGAGGCTTATGTTCATGAGGTAAAGGACGGGGCGGACTTTTACGTGGAGACGCGGCTGGGAGACGGCGCGGTTTCAATCTATATATGGGAAAATGCAGCCGCCACGGAGGACTGCGGCGGAGATAAGACAGGGCCGGAGGGCTGCGGCGGGGGAGCGGCCGGGCCGGAGCCGGGAAAGGAGCAGGCGCCATCATGCCCGGAGGGTTTAAAGGGCTGGATGTTAGGGGATTCCTGCACCCGTCCCTCGGACCTTTCGGATCACTCCGCCACCAAGAATGTCATAAAGAAAATGTTTTACCTCATGCTGGCAGCGCGCACGGGAAAGGAAATGCCCTGGGGTTCCCTGACCGGCATCCGCCCCACCAAGATCGCCCTCACCAGGCTGGAGGAGGGCTGGAAGGAGGAGGATATCCGGTCCTTTATGAAGGAAACCTATCTTGCCAGCGATGAAAAGATAGATTTGAGCATTGAGATTGCGGCCAGGGAGAAAAAGCTTCTGGAACCATTGGATTATGAGCGGGGTTACAGCCTGTATGTGGGGATACCATTCTGCCCCACCACCTGTCTGTATTGTTCCTTCACCTCCTATCCCATCGGGAAATGGAAGGGGCGCACAGGTCTTTACCTGGAAGCGCTGTTTAAGGAACTGGAATATACGGCCCGGAAGATGGAGGGAAGGCCTCTGGACACGGTCTATTTCGGCGGAGGCACTCCCACATCCCTTTCAGCGGAGGATTTAGAAGCTCTCTTAAGCAGGCTTGAGCAGCTCTTTGATCTGAGCCGGGTGCTGGAGTTCACAGTGGAGGCCGGGAGGCCGGACAGCATTACCATGGACAAGCTTAAGGTACTGAGGGACCACGGCATCACCCGTATTTCCATTAATCCCCAGACCATGAACCAGAAGACCCTGGACCTGATTGGCCGCCACCACACCGTGGATATGGTGAAAGATCGGTTTTACATGGCCCGGGAGCTGGGATTTGACAACATCAACATGGATCTGATTATGGGGCTTCCTGAGGAGAATATGGACGATGTGCGGCTCACCCTGGAGGAGGTAAAGGCTCTGGCGCCGGATTCCCTTACCGTCCATTCCCTGGCCATCAAGAGGGCGGCCAGGCTCAACATGTTCAGGGAAGAGTACGGCGGGCTGAAGATTCAGAACACTCCGGAGATGATTGAGCTCAGCGCTGCCTGTGCCCGCCAGATGGGTATGGAGCCCTATTATCTGTACCGCCAGAAGAACATGGCCGGCAATTTTGAGAATGTGGGGTATTCCCTGCCCGGCAAAGCCTGTATCTACAACATCCTTATTATGGAGGAGATGCAGACCATAGCGGCCTGCGGCGCGGGAACCACCACCAAGGTGGTCTTTCCTTCTGAAAACCGCAGGGAACGGTGTGAGAATGTGAAGGAAGTGGAGCAGTATATTAGCAGGATTGACGAGATGATACAGCGCAAGGAGCGCATCCTTTAACCCAGGCCGGGGCCCGCGGTTTATATGGACATATACGGCGCGGAAGCGTAAATGCCGGAGTCATGTAAAAAGAGACATGGTTCCGGCAGATTTTATTATAACGATTGAGTTAATAACCATCTGATAAGGAGAGATATCGTGAAGAAAAGAGAGCGTGTATTTGCGGCAATGAAGCATGAACCGGTGGACAGGATTCCCTGTTACTTTACCACTCATTTTGCCAGGGAGGCAGCCTTTGGGCAGGCAGCGGTGGAAGAACACCTGAAGTTTTTCCGGGAGGTAAATCCGGATATCCAGAAAATCATGAATGAACATCTGGTTCCCAACATGGGATCCATAAAGACGCCGGAGGACTGGAAATGCATCAGGCCCATTACACTTAAGGATAAATTTATGGAGGATGAGATTGAGCTGGTCAAGAGGGTCCTGGACCGGTGCGACAGGGACGCCTTTAATATCGGTACCCTTCACGGCATCGTGGCCTCCACCATCCACCCCATTGAACCGGATTACGGCTATATGCCGGTGCGGCAGCTGCTCTGCAGCCATTTAAGGCAGAATAAGGGCCCGGTGCTTGACGCCATGAAGCGGATTGCGGACGGACTGTGCCAGCTGGCGGGGAAATTTGTGGAACTGGGTCTGGACGGCATCCTCTACGCGGGACTGGGAGGCGAGCGGTTCCTGTTTACGGACCAGGAGTTTGAGGAGTATATCATGCCGTTTGATAAGCAGATTATGAAGGCCTGCCTGGAAGCGGGAGGACATAACATCCTGCACATGTGCAAGACAGATGTGAATTTTGACCGGTACGACAGTTATAAAGGACTTTACAGCATTGCCAATTGGGGCATCTATGAGACGGGAATGAGCCTGGCGGAGGGCAGGAAACGGTTTGCGGACTGCGCCATTATGGGCGGCCTCTCCAACCACAAAGGACCACTGATAGAAGGGACCCCGGATGAGATTCGCCAGGAGGTAAGGCGCGTCATGGCAGAAGCCGGTGAGACAGGCTTTATCCTGGGCACGGACTGCACCATTCCCATGGGAGTGCCTTATGAGCGCATGCGGATTGCGGCAGAGGCCATGAAATAGGGTCCAAATAGGGAAAAATCTATGAAAATGCTTGCAAAATCATAAAAGTTGCTTAAAATAAAGATATTGAACAAAAAACAGGATTGGAGAACGCGTATGGCATTAGCAAAGAAGCCGGTCACCGGCATGAGGGATATCACGCCTGCTGAGATGCAGATTCGTGAGTACGTGATGAATCAAATCAAAGAGACCTATAAAAGCTTTGGATTTACCCAGATAGAGACACCCTGCGTAGAGCATATCGGAAACCTGACCAGCAAACAGGGCGGAGATAATGAGAAACTGATTTTCAAGATACTGAAAAGAGGGGACAAGCTGAACCTGGAAGGGTCAAAGGAAGAGAATGACCTGGTGGACAGCGGCCTGCGCTATGACCTCACCCTCCCCCTTTCCCGCTACTACGCCAATAACGCAGCCAATCTGCCAAGCCCCTTCAAGGCCCTCCAGATGGGCAGCGTGTGGCGTGCGGACCGTCCCCAGAAGGGCCGTTTCCGCCAGTTTGTACAGTGTGACATTGATATCCTGGGAGATGCCACCAGCCTGGCTGAAATTGAGCTGATTCTGGCTACCACCACTGCCCTTGGAAGAATCTGCCCGGACAACGGTTTTACGGTCCGTATCAACGACAGAGGCATCCTGCGTGGCATGGCCCTGTACTGCGGTTTTGCGGAGGAGTCCATGGACCAGGTGTTCATCACCCTGGACAAGATGGATAAGATAGGATATGAGGGTGTGGAGAAGGAGCTTCTGGAATCCGGCCACAGCCCGGAGAGCGTAAGCAGATATCTGGACATGCTTAAGAACGTGACAAAGGATTCAGCCGGTGTAAGGGCCCTGGGACAGATGCTCTCAGAGGTGATGCCTGCCGATGTAAGCGAAGGACTGGCCCACATCATGGACACAGTGACGGAGGTGGCTGAGGCTGATTTCGGCCTGGAGTTCGACCCCACTTTGGTCAGAGGCATGTCATATTATACAGGAACTATTTTCGAGGTCTCCATGGAAGGCTTTGGCGGCTCCGTGGCAGGCGGCGGCCGGTATGATAAGATGATCGGCAAGTTTACGGGCATGGAGACACCGGCCTGCGGATTCTCCATAGGCTTTGAACGCATTGTAACCATTCTTATGGACAATGGATTCACTGTGCCCGGCGCTTCTGACAGGAAGGCGTTTCTCTTTGAGAAGGGCGTGGACAGCGCCAGGCTGGCAGCCGTAATCCGCGAAGCCATGGAAGAGAGAAAGAAGGGTGTGCAGGTTCTGGTTGCCCAGATGAATAAGAACAAGAAGTTCCAGAAGGAACAGCTGGGCAGGGAAGGATATACGGAGTTTAAGGAATTTTATAAGGAAAGCCTGAAGAATTAAGGAAAATAAAGGAGATAAGACAATGGCAGAATCAATGGTTGGGTTAAAGCGTACCCATAGATGTACGGAAGTGACCACTGCCCATATCGGTCAGGAAGTGACCGTCATGGGATGGGTTCAGAAGAGCAGGAACAAGGGCGGCATCATCTTTGTGGATTTGAGGGACCGCTCCGGCATCCTTCAGATTATATTTGAGGAAAATGACTGCGGCGCAGAGAACTTCGCAAAGGCGGAAAAGCTGAGGAGCGAGTTTGTAGTTGCCGTTACAGGACGGGTGGAGGCCCGCTCCGGCGCGGTAAATACCAACCTGGCCACAGGAGCCATTGAGATCAGGGCTAACTCCATGCGCATTCTTTCCGAGTCCGAGACACCTCCTTTCCCCATTGAGGAGAACAGCAAGACAAAGGAAGAGCTGCGCCTGAAGTACCGTTTCCTGGATTTGAGAAGACCGGATCTCCAGAAAAATCTTATGATTAGAAGCCAGGTGGCTACCCTTACCAGGGCATTTCTGGCATCAGAGGGATTCCTTGAAATTGAGACACCTACCCTGATTAAGAGTACGCCTGAGGGGGCCAGGGACTATCTGGTGCCCAGCCGCGTGCATCCCGGTTCCTTCTATGCCCTACCCCAGTCCCCGCAGCTGTTCAAGCAGCTCCTCATGTGTTCCGGTTATGACCGTTACTTCCAGCTGGCCCGCTGCTACCGTGATGAGGACCTGAGGGCAGACCGACAGCCTGAATTCACACAGATTGACATGGAGCTGTCCTTTGTGGATGTGGACGATGTGCTGGATGTAAATGAGCGCCTGTTAAAGAAGCTGTTTAAGGAAATCTGCGGTTTTGATGTGCAGCTGCCCATTCCTCGCATGACCTGGCAGGAGGCCATGGACCGCTTTGGATCTGATAAGCCGGACCTGCGTTTTGGTATGGAGCTTAAGAATGTTTCAGAGGTGGTTAAGGGCTGCGAGTTCGCAGTGTTTAAGGGCGCTCTGGAAAATGGCGGCAGTGTGCGCGGCATCAATGCCCAGGGACAGGGACATATGCCCCGCAAAAAGATAGACGCTCTGGTGGAATATGCCAAGGGCTTTGGCGCCAGGGGTCTTGCCTATGTGGCAATCAGCGAGGACGGCACCGTCAAGTCCTCCTTTGCAAAGTTTATGAAGGAGGAGGAAATGACTGCCCTGATAAGCGCCATGGACGGAAAGCCGGGCGACCTGCTGCTGTTTGCCGCTGACCGGAATAAGGTGGTATTTGATGTCCTGGGAAATCTGCGTCTGGAACTGGCCAGACAGCTGGATTTGCTTAAGAAGGATGACTTTAAGTTCCTGTGGGTGACAGAGTTCCCGCTTCTGGAATATTCAGAGGAGGAGGACCGCTACGTGGCCATGCACCATCCATTCACCATGCCCATGGATGAGGATTTACAGTATATTGATTCTGATCCCGGCCGGGTTCGTGCCAAGGCATATGATATTGTGCTGAACGGCGTGGAGATGGGCGGCGGATCGGTCCGTATCCATCAGGCTGATATCCAGTCCAAGATGTTTGAGGTGCTGGGCTTTACGCCTGAGAGGGCCGGAGAGCAGTTCGGCTTCCTTCTGGAAGCATTTAAGTATGGTGTTCCGCCTCACGCAGGCCTGGCATATGGCCTGGACCGCGTTGTGATGCTGATGGTGGGAGCTGACAGTATCCGCGACGTGATCGCGTTCCCCAAGGTGAAGGATGCTTCCTGTCTGATGACAGAGGCGCCCGGACAGGTGGATGAGAAACAGCTGGAGGAGCTGCATATCGCGGTTGCCGCTGAGGAAGAGTAGTATTATATATAAGATTATCACATGGAGCTGGTCCTATGGGCCGGCTCTGTTTTTTTGGCTCTTTGTCAATAGTTGGGGTGGGATTTGTTAAAATCCCGCCCCAATTC
>NZ_JAJCHK010000089.1:0-1121 GCF_020554465.1 Enterocloster sp. 210928-DFI.2.20 | reverse complement strand
ACATAAACATCATCTAAAAAGTATGTGATACCTTCTCCGGCCATAATACCGGCCAGGATGTCTGATACCAAAGCATTGTTGTACACTCCGCCCATAAACTGGTTGTTATCCAGGATTCCCACTGCGTCCTGTGTCTCCACCGAATACCGTTTCGCTCCCAGCTGCTTCCCATCCTTCAGATAAAAAATCCCCAGTATTGCCTCGTCAAAATACAGCGTCTGTTTCTGCCGCTTCTGAAATTCAAACGCATAATCAGACTTGCTTCGGATTGTATAGTCCATGGTATTGATGCTTACCGCTTCGGATATAGGGCTCAGCTCCATCAGGCAGCTGATATCCTCTATCTCATCATCCTTAAACACACGGATGAGTCCCCAGGTTATCCCTGTCAGGAATACGTTGCGGTACGGCTTACTGGTCCTCAGGAAGGTAACGACCACCCGGTTATAATAATCCACGATGCCATAGCAGAAGTAGTCCGGACTGTCCGGGGAATAATCCCGATCTGATAACAGTTCATCCCCGCGGTACCATTTAATATTGACCATACTGCAGTAGTCCCCCGAATAATCGTTGAACCTAAGTGTTATCCCCACACTGGAATAAGTTTGACCGAATGTGAATGTGATTGAAGGCGGTTCTCCAAATGTTCCGCCTGCATCGGATATGCTGTCACTCACATACCCCATGTCAGCCAGCTCGTCCGGGGCATTGTTGTAGTTGCCATCCATCCTCGCGTACCTGGGCAGACACATGGCATAATCCGGGAACTCTACCCCCGATTTTAGGTCCTGGAGGTCAACATAGTAATCATGGTCGCCCGAAGCCGCCGTATTGTCCTCTGCAGCCCCCAGGGCAATGTCATCGTAGACAATCTTAAGCCCACCCGCATCCGTCATCCTCTGGTTCTTCAGTACGGACAGCCACAGATACCGGTATGCCCGGCTGGTCTCAAGGTACGTGATGACCAGCTGATTAAACAGCGGCACCTTGGCCCGGCAGAAGTACTCCACCCCATCCGGTTCAAACTCCTGCTCCTGGACCAGTTCCGCATCCTTGTACCAGGAGATTTTAAGCCTGCTGGCATAATCCCCGGATACCCTGTTAAAAACCATGGACAC
>NZ_JAJCHK010000088.1:0-1135 GCF_020554465.1 Enterocloster sp. 210928-DFI.2.20 | reverse complement strand
TTTTCAGTGCGCCCGGCGGCGCACGTCTCTAACTGGTGAAAGTCCGGAATCCGCCCGGTGGTGGGAAGGATATAGCCGAAGGCAGGGGTGTTCATCGTGAGGTGAAATCTGAAGGAAGCCGGATGTGGGGAACATACTAACCCATGGGCAAATCTCTGGTCTGACGGACAGAAATCACATCAGGCCATGCGTGAGGGTAAGGCTGCTGAACAAGTCGAAGCCCAATAACCACACGGAATCACGTATGGTAAATGTGGCAGATAGATGGAGAGAAAGAGACGTGTGGTACCCGGGGAGGTCTGTGCGGAATGTCCTGAAAGGGATAACCATTATCGAAAGATAGTGCTGAACGTACAGAAGTCAGCCGAGGCCGTAGTAGTCGGGAGATGAAGGACCGAATCAACAGGAGTCTTTAGTACAACTGGGAAAGGAGGAAGGAACATTGGGTACAGAAAACAAAGACAGCTGCTCGCAAAGAGATAGCGCGGAACGTGAAGGGTATGTGAGAGCGCACCGTTCTTTCCGCCGGATATGGAAGGAAAGGGACAGTGCACAGCCGGAACTCTTGGAGGAGATACTGGAGAAGGGCAACCTCAACAGAGCTTTTAAGAGAGTAAAGGCAAACAAGGGGGCGCCAGGAATCGACGGGATTACCGTGGAGGAAATAGGCGCATACCTGAGGGAAAACCAGAAAGAACTTATCGAGAGAATCAGAAGGGGAAAGTACACCCCCGACCCGGTAAGACGAGTGGAGATTCCCAAGCCAGACGGTGGAATACGAAAGCTGGGCATTCCAACCGTAAAAGACCGCATTTTCCAACAGGCCATAACACAGCGCCTTACACCGGTCTACGAGCCGTTGTTCCCGGAGAACAGTTACGGTTATCGCCCGGGAAGAAGCGCGAAAGATGCCATTCAGAAGGTGAAAGAGTATGCAGAGCAGGGATATATCCATGCGGTAGCATTGGACTTGTCGAAATACTTTGATACCCTGAACCATGAGATACTCCTGAATATCCTGCGCAGAAATGTGAGGGACGAAAGGGTAATCCAGTGGATTAAGAGGTACTTAAAGAGTGGCGTGATGGAAAACGGAGTAGTCATGGAAACAGAAGAAGGTTCGCCGCAAGGAGGA
>NZ_JAJCHK010000087.1:0-1157 GCF_020554465.1 Enterocloster sp. 210928-DFI.2.20 | reverse complement strand
AGCACGCATAACAATTCTATATAATTATAACTGTGCTCAACATCCCCCATAAGCGTACTTTAAGTAAGCCTCCCATCTGGCAGGCCAAAAAAATCCTGTCAGATTTTAAGAGTTAGGATGCAGCATACATGTCGTACTCATATCTAATCTTTCCGGCACCATTTTTTGCATATATCCTGGTGGTTTCTACACTCGAATGCCCCATCAAATCACATAATGTTGGAAGCGGCATACCTTTGTTCAATGCACGCGTGGCAAATGTGTGCCTCAGCAAATGCGGAAATACCCGCTTACCCAGCCCTGCCTTTTTTGCAATCTTCCGGATAATGTTCTCCAGGGCATTCTTCTTTAATCCTTGATAAGGTGCCCTTTTTGATAGTATCACAGCCCCGCTCCTACGGTCCCCCAAATATCGTTCCAAATATTCCATCGCACGGTCATTAAAGAACACCATGCGCTCCTTCTTTCCCTTTCCTAATACTTTCCCACATCCCGCCTGAAGGTCCATATCTTCTACCCGCATACTGACCACTTCGCTGACACGACAACCACTTGCCAGGAACAGCTCCAGAACTGCATTGTCACGGATATTGGTTCCACAGGCAATACGCAGTTTCTCTACTTCACGGCTGGTCAATGCCTCCCGTATTTCTGCTACATACTTGATTGGGTCCACGGTGGACATAGGATTTTTTGAGATGTAGCCTCGTTCATGTAGAAAAGTAAAGAAGGAGCTTGCAATGCGCCGTTTGTGGTCTTTGGTGCTGGAGCTAATCTTTCTAGCCTGCTCATAATAATTAAGGCATTCCACCACATCCTCTCCCGCGATTTCCTGTACTGGCTTACCTACATAAATCAGTAAGTCCGTCAAAAAACGCTGGTATTGATTGACTGTACTAACCGAATAATTTTCAAACCTGATTTTCCCGATGAAAATATCCAATTCTGGAAAGCTGATTATGTTGGTACTCAACCCGGTTTCCCTTTTGGATATTTCGTAGTTTCGCAACACTGACGATAGTGCCCCGTCAATCACCTGCAGCGCAGGCCGGTCCAGTTCATTGGACAACCTGGCCATAAGCTCATCTTTTAACCTTACTTCATCCATTTGTTCTACCTCCATACAATAAATTTGGTATCTTTATTGTATGATAGGA
>NZ_JAJCHK010000086.1:0-1207 GCF_020554465.1 Enterocloster sp. 210928-DFI.2.20 | reverse complement strand
AGGGCCTTTGCTCTCTTAGCCAGGTCGAACTTGCCGGCGGTAGCGCCGTTCTCAGCGGCAACTCTCATCTCCAGGTTCTTCTTGGTGGAGGAGGTAACAACCTCGCCTAACAGCTCAGCAAACTTGGCAGCATGCTCAGCTTCCTCGAAAGCAGCCTTGGCCCAGTACATGCCAATCTCAGGATAACCTTCTCTGTGGGCAACCCTTGACATAGCCAGGTACATGCCGACCTCGGAGCACTCGCCTTCAAAATTAGCTCTTAAATCCATCATGATATCTTCAGGGGAACCCTGAGCCACGCCAACCTCATGCTCGCATGCCCATGCCATTCCCTCGGATGCCTGCTCTTTGAACTTGGAAGCCGGAACACCGCACTGTGGACATTTCTCAGGTGCATTCTCTCCCTCGTAAACATAACCGCAAACTGTACATACCCATTTCTTCATAATCAATATTCTCCTTTTTCCTTCATTTTAGTTATTCATTTTTCGATAATAGTAATTGTTACTGATATTAATATAAACCATATTCCAGGATTTGTCAAGTGTTATTTTGTAAAAAGTTTCACCTTTTTTGTATTTCCGGCTTAAATGAGCCGGATGAAACCAGAGGCTGGGATGTGATGCTTAAAACAGGATTTAACCGAAGTATCTGTTTAACAAACCCTCAAATGCCTTGCCGTGGCGGGCCTCATCCTTAGCCATCTCATGAACGGTATCATGGATTGCGTCCAGGTTAAGGGCCTTTGCTCTCTTAGCCAGGTCGAACTTGCCGGCGGTAGCGCCGTTCTCAGCGGCAACTCTCATCTCCAGGTTCTTCTTGGTGGAGGAGGTAACAACCTCGCCTAACAGCTCAGCAAACTTGGCAGCATGCTCAGCTTCCTCGAAAGCAGCCTTGGCCCAGTACATGCCAATCTCAGGATAACCTTCTCTGTGGGCAACCCTTGACATAGCCAGGTACATGCCGACCTCGGAGCACTCGCCTTCAAAATTAGCTCTTAAATCCATCATGATATCTTCAGGGGAACCCTGAGCCACGCCAACCTCATGCTCGCATGCCCATGCCATTCCCTCGGATGCCTGCTCTTTGAACTTGGAAGCCGGAACACCGCACTGTGGACATTTCTCAGGTGCATTCTCTCCCTCGTAAACATAACCGCAAACTGTACATACCCATTTCTTCATAATCAATATTCTCCTTTTCCTTT
>NZ_JAJCHK010000085.1:0-1278 GCF_020554465.1 Enterocloster sp. 210928-DFI.2.20 | reverse complement strand
TTGAGCTATCAGGAAGGGCCCAGGAAGAGAACTACATAGCCGGGATGAAGGCAGGTATCCAGCTCATGGTGGAAGCGCTCCGGTAGAAGAAGCCTGGTTTTGAGGAGAAGAGAGGACAGGTATGGCAGGACGACCAACATATTTCAGGCTGTATGACCATGGCAGGTATATAGGGGAGTACAGAAACTCTGAGCTTATGGAACTGCTGGATATCCGTCACCATCAGTTGATTGGTTATTATAGTGACACCGGCAGGGAGTATAAGGCGCGTTATCTGATTGAACGGATAGAGGAGCCCATGCGTAGAGATTGGGCAGAGGAGTGGGACTGCGCCAGGCTGAGGGCCCTGTGGGACGGAACCCGACTGAAGATTCTGGTAAAGGGGCGGGAGAAACAGCAACAAAGCTGGCTGTGGAAACACAGATAGCAGCCGGTATGGGAACCTTGAAACGGTAGGATGGGATTATATGTAAATTAACCTACATTTACGAAGGGAGACATATGAAAGATTTAAAAAGAGCGGTATTGATAACTATCATTTTGGTGTCAGGATTACTTGGCGGGTGTTCCTCATGTAGCAGGATGGGAAAGTCTATTAGTAGTGAAATGAAGGGAGGGCTTAACCGCACGGTTACGCTTTATGATTATAATGGCGAAGAAATTCGGCATTGGTCTGGTAAGTTTGACGTTTCTGAAAGTGAAAATGAGGTGTACTTTGACGACCAGAACGGAAAACGTATTATTATCCATGGGGGAATTATTGTCAATGAAGAAAATTAGCATTGGAAGTGTAAGGTCGCCAGACAACTGTAACTACATTAAGCGTTGCGGGGAGCCGGGACGGGACAGTAATGGTAAGTGTATGGGATTTAGCCGTGCTGGTGATGATGAGCCAATAGAGGTGTGCAAGCGGTGCGTATACTGCACAGCACATAATGAGGAATATTAATATTTACGGAAGGAGAGGCATGGAAAAAATACCTTTTGTCATGTTTTTGTATGCAAATGAAGAGGGAAAGAGGCAGATTTATGAGGGAGACTGGCCGGAACAGTTTATCAGAGATTTTACAGGTAAGGTAATTACTGATATCGGTGGTTTCTATATCTGCGGTGTATTACAGCCTATAAAAAGTATTGAAGATGCGTTTAGAATTTGTAGAGGATAATTAGAATATGGTTTAGAGAAAGGAAGGAAAAACAGATGGGAACGCTACTGGATGCAATCTCAAAAGAGGACCGGGTGGAGGTCACCTTTTCCGATTTCTACCGGCTCATACG
>NZ_JAJCHK010000084.1:0-1520 GCF_020554465.1 Enterocloster sp. 210928-DFI.2.20 | reverse complement strand
CTATTACCTGCAGGGGCAGGCTCCCTGCCCTTCTGCCTTCCGGCGAGGACGGGGGTCACAGGGGGCTGGCCCCCTTATCTGGGTCCAGGGGCTGGTCCCTGGTAGGGTTCCGGGGCAACGCCCTGGACCGCCGGAGGCATACCTTCAGCAAGGTAAAAAAAGGCCATATAAGACTACAGAGAACTTTTTTATGCAAAAAATGCCATTTTGACCTTATATATCAAGCTTTTCAGCGTTTTTTGAAACTACTCTGTTTAGAGTAGAAACGCCCTCTGTTTGAATTATATAAACTACTCTGTTTAGATGTATCAAACTACTTATTTTTAGAGTAGGATAAAAGAATTGACTTTTTTAAATAGCTACTTTATAATTGAGTAGAATTACTACTTAAAACAATGATGACAAAGGAGGAAGGCATGCCTAGAATCAATCAATCTATTGAATCCAAGGAACTTAATGAGAAAGGAGAAATAATCAGTAAGAAAGCCAATAAAGTGCTATCATGGGGCGATGAACCAGCCTACATAAAACTATATTTACAAGACATTATGTATTTTGCAGATATCCCTAAACAATACGCATCCGTCACAGCTTGTTTGCTTAAACGCATATCATATGCTGGCGATGAAGATGGGATGTGCGTTACATTGGTTCCTCGCATAAAACAAGCCATTTGCAATGAAATGGGATGGAAAAGAGTATCCTCTCTTGATAACGCTTTACAAAAACTTCTTGCAGGGAAAATACTTTTTAGAGTAGACCGCAGCATGTACCGTTTTAATCCATATATTTTTGGCAAAGGTGATTGGCAAGATATCAGCAGACTTCGCCTTGAAATCAATTATGACGAAATTATGGGAAGAACGTTTAAAGCTAATATTGAGTATGAAACAGGCCCAGATGGACAAATGTATTTAAAAACCGGCACGGAAAATTAACTTTAATATCTCCAGTATCTTTAGGCTAAGCATAGTTTAAGCTATGCTTAGCCTATTATCGTGACGGTGAAGAAATGCCTGTGAAGCCTTGATTCATAAGGGCTGAGGGGTAGAGAAATTTTAGCAAGTACAATGCCCGGACTTCTCCATCATTTTCTGTCGAAAAATGTCGAAAAATGCGAATCATGAGGAATACAGCTCCCATCCGTTGGCCGGGCCAGCCCGCCGCCCCATGGGTTCCCGCTGCTCCCGGCCTGCCCTCCGCTATGCTGCGGGCACCACTGCGTTAAGCCCCTTCGGGGAGCAATCAAGGAAAAACAAGGGGAAATCCTCCCCCCTGTAGTGCACCTCAGGAAGCAACAATCCTATAAACAGCCCCCTAAACGCACCAGAATGCCCCAGAATCCATTTTTAGACCCTTAGGCTATCTGGAATACCCTTAGCGACTGTCAAGGGCTTAAGCGGTACCGCACGACCGCAGGGAGGAGGATAAGGAGCGTCCCTTGACAGTCTATGCATCCCATATCCTATTACCTGCAGGGGCAGGCTCCCTGCCCTTCTGCCTTCCGGCGAGGACGGGGG
>NZ_JAJCHK010000083.1:0-1612 GCF_020554465.1 Enterocloster sp. 210928-DFI.2.20 | reverse complement strand
AGTTCAATGCCAGAGTTTTGCTGGCATGATCACTCAAGATTCCGAGAGATCATAAATCATTTCTCGTAACAGCCTCAACAGTCATCATTTATCAAACCTTCTCAGAAGGTTCATAGGTCTTGATTTCAAATGAGCAAAAAATACTGTCCCTGGCCTCCTTCAGGCTCTTAAACTCCTTCCCCTCTATCATCTGCACCGCCAGATTGCCGATGGCCGTGGCCTCCGTGGGTCCCGCGTAAACGGTCTTTCCTGTGGCCTCCGCCGTCAGGCGGTTTAAGTAGTCCGCATTGGCTCCGCCTCCCACGATATGGATGCAGTCATATCTCACGCCTGTAAGGGCCTCAATTTCCCGGCAGCAGATGCGGTAGCAGTCCGCCAGGCTGTTGTAAATCACAGCAGCCATCTCCCACTTAGTCTCAGGAACCTGCTGTCCGCTCTCCTCACAATAAGTTTTCACTGCTTTGCACATGCTTTCAGGAGCCAGGAAACGGCTGTCATTGCAGTCCACAATGGAGGAAATGGTTTCGCGGGAAGCCCTCTTACATATCTCGCCAAAGGAATAATCTTCCCCTGATTCCTTCCACTCCTTTTTCACGGACTGAATCATCCACAGCCCCATGATGTTTTTAAGGAAACGGTGCCTGTACTCATATCCGCCCTCGTTTGTAAAGTTGGCCTCCATGCTCATCTCCCGGCAGTCAGCGTCCTTAAGCTCTGTCCCCATTAAGGACCAGGTACCGGAGCTGATATAGAGCACATGGTCCCGGTTGGACGGTACGGCGGCCACGGCGGAGCCAGTGTCGTGGGTGGCCGGAAGCACCACCCGGCAATCCAGTCCGGTCTCCTTTTGCACATCCTCACTGAGCCTTCCCACCACGGTTCCCGGCATGGACAGCCCGCCAAAAAGCTTCTGCGGATATCCCAAAGCCTCAATCAGTTCCCTGTCCCAGGTACGTTCAGAGGGATTGACCAGTTGAGTTGTGGTGGCATTGGTATACTCCTGTTTCTGTACCCCGGTCAGCAGGAAGTTTAAGTAATCCGGTATCATAAGGAAGTTTTCTGCCTGTGAAAGGATATCCGGCTGTTTTTCCTTCACAGCCATCAGCTGGTAAACCGTGTTGAAAATCTGTTTCTGGATACCGGTCCTCCGGTACAGTTCCTCCCTGGAAATCCGCTCATACACCTTTAAATCCATTCCCTCGGTGCGCCTGTCCCTGTAGCCGGCAGTCTTGCCCAGCACATGTCCCTGTTTGTCCAGAAGTACAAAATCCACAGCCCAGGTGTCGATGCCCATGCTTTCCGGGTTGATGCCCAGTTTTTTACATTCTCTCATTCCGGCCTTAATTTCCTCAAAAAGCCCAACGAGATTCCAGCACAGGGTCCCGTCCACCATTTCCATCCCATTGGAAAAACGGTAGATTTCCCGCAGATTCATCTTCCCATTCTCCATCCACCCCAGGATATGGCGGCCGCTGGAGGCCCCTATATCCACTGCAAGATAATAACGGTTCACTGTCACACCTCCTAGTTATGAGCACTTGGCGACCGTCTTTGGGCCGCTTACGTGCGATACATGTCACTGGCACTTAGCGAGGTCTTTTACGTACCTAGT
>NZ_JAJCHK010000082.1:0-1694 GCF_020554465.1 Enterocloster sp. 210928-DFI.2.20 | reverse complement strand
GGTAAAATTACAGAGTGAATTCGTGATTTCTACAAAACATTGATTTTGCAGCACCTAATTCGCTTCATTTCGGTTTACGAGTGACAAAAATAGAGTTACAATGACCTTACAGGGGCCTGTTTTCATGTGTGCAAGCATGGCAAACAGGCATCTGGGTAAGTGTGCAAGACTAAATTCCACATGCCAAATTTTTGTAGGATTAAATTCGGCAGTGGATTCCGTCTTGATTCTAATTCTATTTTTTAAGTAACGATGGTTTTAAGTGGACTTGGTCGCCAGGTATTTCCTGGAGACATAAAAGTCTGTGTAACCTGTTATTTAAAAGCATCTTAGACAGCCTGAATGGAGTGCAGCCGTTCAGGCTGTCTCTGGCTTCACTGTTGATATGATTCATAAGTACGCAGGCATCTCTCTGCTTATAGTGATCCAGACTCTGGCTTTTGGGAATCACATATCGGATGTATTCATGATTTTTCTCGATACGTCCTTTTTGCCAGGAAGAGTTCGGATTGCAGTAAAAGATTTTGGTGCGAATTTCACCATTTTTATCACACTCCAATCGTTCTGGAAATTGAAATTCCACACCATTATCAGTCAAGATTACAGGGAACAGTTCCTGAAAAACCTTAATACCGAGTTTTTCTGTCAAATAGTCGAAAACTTTTATGACCTGGTCCTGTGATTTCTCTTGCAGCACAAAAATAAGCATAAGGGAACAGTTCCGGAAAAAGATGGTAAGGAAAGCCTGCGTGCTGTTATCCCGGCCGCCTTCTACGGTATCAAGTTCGACAACTGGAATATCAGGATTTTCCTGAATGAATTTTTGAAAATTCTCGTAGGTTCGTCCTATACGGAATTCTTTTGCAGCCAGGCTGACCCTTGTACCAGTTTTTCTTGGCTTGCATTTGTAACGTACCTTGCGGCGTAAATCGATGTTTTTAGCAGTAAAAACACCCTGATCGATATAATTGTAGAGCGTCTTTCTGGAACAAGGAATCTCGTGTCCGTGAAAGGCATAAATGTGCGCCAGTGACTGTCCCTGGGCAAGCAATGGTGAGATAAGCGTATCAAGCATTGCGATATCGGCAGGAGCCTGGTTAATCCCCTGCCTGCATGATACAAGCAGCTCCTGAGAGGATTGATCTGCATTCTGGGCAATGTAGTAGGCCTTTTCCTTATTGCAGGTCCGCTGCCTTGCGCAGTGATTGCACACAAAAGGTGCTTTAGATATAGAGGCACATTGAGGCTCCCGGTATTCAGAACACAGATAGCTGCATTTTGAAACCTGCAGCTTTACATCATAGCAGCTCTTACACATCTTTACACAGTCTTTTTTATCGCAAAGGAAACGCAGGGTGCACTCTTTGAAGAGGGCACACCTGGCCGGCTTCTTCGGGTCTTTCTCGCGAGGCTGAAGCGTCCGGTATTTTTTAACTTCCTTTGCAATGGTGCTGGGATGCTTATCTAGTTTTCTTGCAATAGCAGCAAAGGACAAACCGTCATTTAATCCTTTTTCGATGTGAATGCGCTGGCTGGTTGAAAGATGCTTGTGATCATATTCTTTTTTCTTAGGCATAATAATCCTCCTAATGGAGGAATCCACTTACCAAGAGAATCATATCACATTCTGTGTAAGACTGAAATCGTCAATCACGAATTTAGTTGGTGAAACAAGAAGTTAATATTACATTTTA
>NZ_JAJCHK010000081.1:0-1815 GCF_020554465.1 Enterocloster sp. 210928-DFI.2.20 | reverse complement strand
ATAAATGAGAATGATGTGGCATAGGGGGCTGGATATGGACTTGCATAAAAGAAGAACACCCTACTTCTGGGGGAAGGTCGGGCGTTCCGATAAATACTCATCTGCATTGTACTATACCAACAGCCAAATTGCAACAGAAAGGGGGAAATCTGATGGAAGAAATTTATATATCTATGAAAGATGCATCTGATTTAGAAGGGATGTTATATAGAACTTTTATGAAACAGGTTTCTCGTAGAGAAGAGAATGCAGAAATTGTGTTACGAAAAGAGAAAATTTTATCTGGTGGAAAAGAGCGAAAATACATCAAACTTACTGACCTAAGCCCCAAAGCCCAGAAGGCCTACCGGGCCATGAAGAAGATAGATACGGAAGAAGGAAGTGATATCGTGATGGAGAACCTGCCCCCAGAGGAGCCCTGGTACCTGGATACCGATGTGAACTGGTACATAGAGAACCACAGCCAGGCATATTACAAGGCGGTGGAGCTGTCCCGGCTCCTGCAGGACATCATCAACTATTCGGATGCAGACAAGACGGAGTACATCATCCGTAAGGCGGCGGAGCTGGGAATGAGCCAAAGGACTTTGTACCGCCACATGGACAAATACCTGGAGGCGGCAGGGTGGGCCCTGAAGATGCTGCGGGAGACCGGGGCCAACTACGATTATTACAAGGTCCTGTGCCTGTGCCGGAAACCCAAGGATTCCAATACCTTCCCCACCTTTACGCCGGAAGTGAAGCAGAAGATACACAACATCTGGTTCGACAAGGACTTTGCCCGGAATGAAGGAAAGCGCCAGATGCTGTATGACAAGCTGCTGAAAATCGGTACGGCCAATGGCTGGCCCATCCCATCTTACCAGAGTGTATGCCGTTACATCTCCCACCTGATGGCAGACGGGCAGCTGGAAAGCGCCTATTTCCTTGCAGCCAAAGGTGACAGGGCGTGGAAGAACAAGCGGATGGTGAAGGCCCTGCGCGATACCCGGTCCCTCCAGGTCATGGAGGTCCTTCTGGGGGATGAACATACCTTTGACTGCTGGGTCTCCTATAAGCTGCCTAATGGGAAGGTGACGGCCATCAAGCCTAAGCTGGTGGCCTGGATTGACGCCAGGAGCCGCATGGTGCTGGGGGATATCATCTGCCGGGATGCCAATGCCCAGATACTGAAGCAATCCCTGATTAAGGTATTGTACGGAACCCCGGGAGGGATGCCGAAATACCTGAACATTGACAACGGAAAGGACTATACCTCCAGGGAACTGACCGGCGTCAGACGCTATCCCACCCGGGAGGAAACAGAACGGTATGCCGGATTTGAGGAGGTAAAAGCGGGATTCTATCACACCATTGGGATAGAGGACTTCCACCGGAGCCGTCCTTATGAGCCATGGAGTAAATCCGAAATAGAGCGTCTGTTTAAGACGGTATGCGATGGATTCTCCCGGTGGTTTAAGAGTTACACGGGTACACTGACAGGAAGCAGGACCAGCGCCAAGATTGACAAGGACATCAAGCGTATGCTTGAACAGGGGAAGCTGCTGACCATGGAGGAGTTTTATGAGAAGTGGAGCCACTACCTGCACAACGTGTATGCGGTGAAGGTCCACAGGGGCCTGAAAAACCAGGGAGAAACATACTGTACCCCGCAGGAACTGTTTGACAAAGGGGAACGGTATGAGAAGGCCCTGCCGCCAAAATCCTTTGCCCTGCTGCAGCTGATGAAGTCAGAACGGGCACGGGTATATAACGTGGGAATCCGGAAATTCGGCCAGGTCTATAACCATCCGGAGCTGATTTATTACATGGACA
>NZ_JAJCHK010000080.1:0-1824 GCF_020554465.1 Enterocloster sp. 210928-DFI.2.20 | reverse complement strand
ATAATCTCTCGGAATCTCTAAGCCAGTAAATATAAGGCTTTCAGATTCCTTTTTTATTAAAATCCCCCACTTTTTTTGCCAAAAACACTTGACAAATCCATCGAAAAATGCGGCGCTTCGCGCCTATTGATTAATAAGAACCGTCGCTCGCGGCGGCAGATATTTTTCGATTGGAGGCGATTTTTATGTTACCTGTTAACTGTGGCAGTCATGCAGACTACCAAAACTTTGTTGTTACTAATCTTCGTAAATATTATCCTAATCCAAATGCTCTTGCTCGTTCCACCTGGGATATCATTGAGCGGTTTTGGAATCTCGATTTATCTTTTACCGATACTTTTATGACTGATAAATATTCAAAATTCGGACCAGCCCCACGAACTCCTTCTTGCATGCAACGTTCTTACCTTCTTTCCATTGACTTTAAGGTTACTTCATTAACGGAGTGGGCTGCCCAGCTTAAAATGAATCCTCTTTACGCCATCCTCAGTGGATTTGAACCTGGTAATACTCCCGGGGTTGGCACTTTTTATGATTTTATAAACCGCTTGTGGGATTCTGATGATGACCATATGTCACCACATATCCATCCTCTTAAAACCAAGGTTAAGAAGCCTAAAACAAAAGGCACGAAAGCTGATTCTGTGGAAAAAGTTACTGTTGCCGATCTTCTTCCTGTTTTAGAACATACTGACTTTAAACTGGACGAACAGCCTTATTCTTCTCTCTTTGCAATCTATCAGAAAGAGTTCCTTGATGTTTCTGTATCCACAGGACTTATTCATTCGGATGCTTTGGCTTTAGCCGGTGATGGAACTCCTGTTGTAACTTCACACAGAGAACGGAAAAAGCGTATCTGTAAATGCAAAGAGAATGGCATTACTGACTGCAAATGTGACCGCTACTTTTCCCAGCCCGATTGTGATATCGGCTGGGATTCTTCCCGCGACTGTTATTATCATGGCTATGATCTATACATGCTTGTTGATTCGCAAAGTGACTTACCGGTATTTCCTCATTTTTGCTGTGCTTCAAAACATGATTCACATGGATTCCTGCACGCTTTTTTCAGGATGAAATCTTTTCTTCCTGATTACACTGTTTCAAAAGTACTTTTGGATTCTGCACATGATGCCATGCCTTATTATCAATACTTCAAGCGCGAGAATATAACACCATTTATCGACCTTAATGGAAAAGGTGGAAGACCCCCTGTTTATAAAAATGACTTTACGATTGACAAAGATGGAGTCCCTGTTTGCCCCTCTGGATGCCGTATGCGTCGTGATGGTATTGAAGTTGCTAAAGGCAGAATGAAATTCAAATGTCCTAAGATCAGTCACGCTGGTGGCTGTATCTCCTGTACATGCGAAAACCCTTGTTCAAATGCTAAATACGGACGTACCGTCCATCTGGTTCTGAAAGATAATCCAAGATTGTTTAATGATCCACCAAGAAGCAGTAAGGAATGGAAACTGGAATACAATGCAAGAACTTCTGCTGAGCGTTCTAACAAACGCGAGAAATTAGATTTTAAATTAGAAGACGGCAGACACCGCTCAACTAAGATGTGGTACTGCCGCCTCTATCACATCCTGATGTTACAACATCTGGATGCATGGGATTTGCCACCTGAATCAACCCTGAAAAAAATGATTTTGGATGTAGCATAATCCTGTAGATTATTATATCTCATTTTTTGAAACATAGCGACAGTTATGTTTATTTCTTGCGTTCATTTTTTCGTTCAAGAATAATATTTACTTTTCAAAGTTCAATGCCAGAGTTTTGCTGGCATGATCACTCAAGATTCCGAGAGATCAT
>NZ_JAJCHK010000008.1:0-174966 GCF_020554465.1 Enterocloster sp. 210928-DFI.2.20 | reverse complement strand
AGGTTCGTCAGGTTCCCCACGTCCAGCGTTCCCGACAGCTGGTTAGTGGAGCAGTCCAGAATTTGCAGATTCGTCAGGTTCCCCAGCCCGTCCAGCGTGTCCAGCTGGTTATTCTTGCAGTACAGCTCGGTCAGGTTCGTCAGGTTCCCCACGTCCAGCGTTCCCGACAGCTGGTTAATGGAGCAGTCCAGAATTTGCAGGTTCGTCAGGTTCCCCAGCCCGTCCAGCGTGTCCAGCTGGTTATTGTTGCAGTACAGCTTGGTCAGGTTCGTCAGGTTTCCCAGCCCGTCCAGCGTGCACAGTTGGTTATTCTTGCAGTACAGAACGGTCAGTTTCGTCAGGCTTCCCACGTCAAGCGTTCCCGTCAAGCCCTTAAGAGATAAGAACAATTCAGTAATTCTTTTCGGGCTGCTGGTGTCCCATTGTACCAATCCAGCCGTAGCCCAGCTTGCTGGGTTGTTGTTGTCCACGCCGCTAAGTACGTTGGATTCCGGGTGCGCGGCAAGAATCGCCTGAAACGCCGCAACGTCGTCAGCATTATAATCACTTGTATTGGCGCGATTCCCCCAGCCGTAGCGCACTTCAATTTTGGGCAGCACCGCGCTCTCGGCCAGCTCGTACCCCTCCGGCACTCCCGGCTGGAAATAGTAATTGCAGGGCTTTTCCCGCCCTTCCTCGTAGGCGGCGGGGGTGTCGTCCTCCCCGGTCGCTTTCCACGTCACGCCCTCGATCTGGATATGCGTCGGTACGGGTTCGGTGTCGTCGGACACGACATAGCCGGACGCGCCCAGCGTGGCGGGCAGGGTCAGATCGTTAAACTTTGTACCGACTGGGACGGTTTGGAATCGTACCGCCTCGTCCAGCTTGTCAAAGGCCGTGACGGTGACCGTCTCCGCGCCCTCCGGCGAAACGGTTTCCGACCCCGTTTCCTTTGGCGGGGTCAAATCGTTTTCGCTGGCAGGGGGAGTTTCTTTGCCGCTGTCCTTGTCCGGCTCCCCGGCGCAGACTTCGCAGACGTAACCGCAGAGCGTACCCGGAACGGCCTCTATGTAGCCGCAATCGGCGTCATGCTCGTGCTGGCAGTCCAGCTGATAGCAGCCGTCAGTGTGCGTGTGGCCCGCGTCGCTGCCGGTGGCCGTCTGCTCCACGTCCTCGTCCATGCCGCAGATCAGCTCGTCGGTGTAGCATTCCGGCGTGTGTTTATGTCCGCAGTCGTGGCCCGGTATGGCCTCCACATAGCCGCATGCGTCGTCATGGGCCGTGTGGTGTTCACACAGGCCGGTGCCTGCCGGGGATTCCACCGCGTAGGCCGTGGCCCCCAGCTGGGAAAACACCAGCGCGGCGGCCAGCAGCGCCGCCCCTATCCGTTTTCTCGTTCTCAACATAAACTTTCCCTCCTATCGTTTCGTATGCGGTCAGTCAGGGGACGTTTCCCGTAGCTCCTATGGAGCTACGGGAAATACCCCCTTCCAAACCATCTTGATTGCTTTTTTGAAAATCCTATGCTTTCCCGGCCCCTTGGCTTACTTCCATGAACCGGGAAAGCGCCTGCTCCATCTTATAGCGCGTCACCGGCTTTTGGCAGAAGAACGGCACACACAGCCGGTATGCCTGCACCCCAAAATCCAAATCGGAAAACCAGATGATTTTCCGGGACAGGAGCCGCGCGCTGGTGATGGTGTTTAAGCCCTCCACGCTGTCTTGCGCCACGATCACCGCGTCCGGCAGCGCCCGCTTTACCATGCCGTCCAGCTCCGGCCAGTCCGCGCAGCCCGTGATCTCTGCCTCCACCTCCATTTCCTCCAAACATTGGCGGGCCAAATCCATCAACTGTTCCCGCTCCGCTCCGTCGCCGTCGCAGACAATCATGCTCCACATGCGCGGCCTCCTTCCTGTCCAAATCGCTTTCTACACTTTCAGAATAGGGAAAAAACGGCGTTTTTCAAGGGGGTGGCCGCAACTTGACATTTTTGGCCGTAACTTGCATTGTCCAAACGGGATTTTTAAGGTAAAATGGTCTTGACAACGAAAAAATTTTGTGATGCGGAGGGAGGGCTTTTGACATGAGAGCCGCAATCATAGACGACCTAAAATCGTGCAGGGAGGAGTTACGGAAGTGCCTGCATCAATACTTAAACGAACATTACGCCGGGGAAACGCCCGCCGTGGAGGAGTTTTTCAGCGGGGAAGATTTTTTGTCCCAATTCCAGCCGGCGGCGTGGGACGTTATTTTCATCGACCAGTACATGGACGGGCTTTCCGGCATTGACACGGCCGGTCAAATCCGGGAACGGGACAAGCTGGCGGCGCTGGTGTTCGTTACCACAAGCGTTAGCCACGCCGTCGAGAGCTACGGGGTGCGGGCTTGCGGGTATCTGGTTAAGCCCTACGACTACGGCGACTTTGAAAAGACAATGGAGCTGGCCGGGGTGGAGAAGATACGGAACGCCCGGTTTGTCCGGGTGGAACATGAAAAGGTGCTGCTCCGTGAAATCCTCTGGTGCGACAAGGACGAGCATTATACCCAAATCCATACCGACAGGCGGGGCGTTTTCCGGTTCCGTCTGCCCTTCGGGGAGCTGGCCGGGCTGCTTGCCCCCTACCCGCAGTTTTTGCCATGCTACAAGGCTACGCGCCCTTGCGGGCGCTGAATACGGGAGACTTGACCGGCTGGGAAGTATGCTTCATGTTTGAAAGCGTCCGGCAGGACGCGCAGCCGCCCCGTTAGGGGCGATGAAAAAGGCCGCCGTTGGCGGCTCTTTCCCGGGGTTTGGGTTCCAGTACCCAACAAGCGTTTTGCGGGAGTGCATATACTCCTTCCCTGCTTGCCATGATTGTTTTCGGTGGGATTAGGATTCCCGTCGCGCATGAAAATAGCCCCGGCATGAGACGGGGTTACATCTCACACCGGGGTGGGGGTGCGGAACGATAGAAGCTCGTTTTCGGGGGTTCAGGTGAAATGATACAGGCCCCCTCGGTTTGGCGTCCGCAGAGGCCCATTCTGTCAGGGGTTTGGAGGCCTTATTATTCCGCTTTCGCAAACCGCTCTTTACCCCACGCCGTCCTTCCAAAGATAGACAACGGCTATCATATGCGAAACTTTAGCGCAGGGTTTTCCCGTTATGTAAGCGATAAAATCCCGCCCAAATCCCGCCCAACTTTACAAAAGTATGTTGCAAGAACTTTTAACACAGAATGGGGCGGATATTCGCAAACCCGCATGAAATCAAGGCTTTCCGCGTGACGCTATAAAGTTCTATACGGCCTTTTGAGCTGTTTTTTTGCTATTCAGGCAATAAAAAAGCTCATACAAACATTATATTTGTATGAGCTTTTTTACAGTAAGCAGACAAGCACAGACTAAAATTTTATAGAATAAACCGTAAACCACTCTTTTAATTGTACGTTTTTTCTAATATATTTTTCTGTGGATCACACCATACGTGTATTCTGAAAATCACAAATCTTGCAATTGGTTGCGCAATACACATTTCAACGAATAATGAAATAGCGAAATTACGAGGCCATTTGTAAAAAAAATTATGTATCGGTTCTAAAGTAATGGAACGGGTTCCAATCCATGTCCCAATCACAGTCAGTAAAATTGACATTAGAAAAACAGTGCATAAAATATTTATTACAATATGAGAATGGAAACTGTCATCTTGCGCAACGATCCCAGCAGTCATTTTTTCCGCCGGAATATATGTCAGCAGAACAATAGCTAGGACACTTAACCAGATAAAAGGCAGTACCGTTAAAACATCCTGCCAGACATAAAGATGAAATCCTGCTTCAAAACAGGTAATTAAAGGAGCTATAATATTTACAGAAATAATTGATATAATCCCCATAAATACAGCAAATTCTTTTTTGTTACGCGGTAATTTCATAAAAAAATCCATATAATCATTCCTCCTAAAAAAGAGCATAAAATCTACAATTATTGATTTTACGCTGAACCTATTATGTCATAATGTATTATCATTAACTATGTGTTTTTTCTCGGGTAAGGTGCTTCCTAATTACATCATATAACCTCCATTTTCTTCATCTATCATAAGGAATCCTTATTACAAAAACTGCTTAAAAACTTAAAACAAACAAAAAACAGCATAGAAATCAAAATTCTACGCTGTTGGCTGCTTGATTACATAATCATAACAAAAAAATGAGAATTGTCAATATTTTTTGGGCTGAGAATCATGAATTCTCCAAAACAGCTTTCGTCTAACCTTTTACATAATACAAAAGATAGGTAAAAATTAACAATATAATTAAGGATTAACAACAGCAAAATGACGAAATATACAAAAAACGAAAAAAATCACTTACATTTAAAAAAAAATTTGCTTATAATTTAATTACATAAAATTTTTGAATTTACGGAGGAATATCATGAAAAGGATAAAATCAGCGTGTATTACGCAAACACTGCATTTCATGTTAAAGGATGATGTTGGCCATGATTATGCTGTAAAACTTGTTGGAGAAGAAGTGAAAAAATACAAGGGACAGTTGGATAGAAGTATGACAAAATACAAGATTTTTTCAGAAGAAACACAGAGTGATGGCTCTGTCATAATTGAGATCAGGAAACAGTATAATTCATCTCCGGTAGGAAATTATCTGGATTAGACGTAATGTTTGTATCGAAAGCGTGCAGTTATCTTTTTAGGATAAATGCACGCTTTTAAGTATACCCTTACGGGTATCCCGTAACTTACGCCTTTCGAGCTTATGAGCTCCGCACGTAAAAACATGGAGAGGTGCATTATAATGGAAATCAGTATGTTGCTGGATGAAAATGTGGTACATAAATCATTTGGCAAAGGTGTTATAAACTCTGCTGATGGGAAATATCTGGATGTAGAATTCTTTAAAGGAAATAAGAAAAGCAGGTTTCTATATCCATCATGTATTCAGGGCTTTTTGAGATTGGAAAATGATGAAAAACAGGCAGAGGCAGAAAAGGACCTGGAGCAGTGGAAAGTTGAAAATGGAATCATGCAAAAAGAACAGTTAAGACTTATACATGAAAAAACGGCAAAAGCTATCAATGCAAGGAAAGCAGCAGCGAAGAAAAGCTGCAGGCCTTACAGCTGGTATTAGAGTATTGATGTGTCTGGTAGAAATCAGCTCTTTGTCAGTATGCAGGAAGGATAGGAAGATGAACGAAAATAAGAAACAGGCTTTAGATGCAGCCATATTAAAAATAGAAAAGGACTTTGGAAAAGGGGCGGTTATGCGTCTTGGAGATCCAAACGCAATCAGCAATGTAGAGATTGTGCCTTCCGGAGCGTTAAGTCTTGATCTTGCGTTGGGATTGGGAGGAATACCGAAAGGTAGGGTAATTGAGATTTATGGCCCCGAGTCAAGCGGAAAAACAACGGTGTCTTTGCATATGGTCGCGGAAATCCAGAAAAGAGACGGCATAGCGGCATTTATTGATGCAGAACACGCACTTGATCCCAATTATGCCAAAAATATAGGTGTAGACATTGATGAGTTGTACATATCACAGCCGGATAACGGAGAACAGGCGTTAGAAATAACGGAAATGCTAGTACGCTCAGGAGCAATTGATATTATCGTGATAGATTCCGTTGCCGCATTGGTGCCTAAGGCTGAGATTGAAGGAGAAATGGGTGATGTACATATGGGCTTACAAGCACGTTTGATGTCACAGGCATTGAGAAAGCTGACTCCGGCCGTAAGTAAATCAAAATGCATTGTAATTTTTATTAACCAGCTCAGAGAAAAAATCGGTATCCTGTACGGAAATCCGGAAGTAACTACGGGAGGGCGTGCATTAAAATTCTATTCATCCGTAAGGCTTGATGTAAGAAGAATTGACCAGATAAAAGTTGGCGGAGAGCGTGTCGGAAACAGAACCAGAGTAAAGATAGTAAAGAATAAGATCGCGCCGCCTTTTAAAGAAGCTGAATTCGACATTATGTATGGCACAGGTATATCAAGAGAGGGAGATATTCTTGACCTGGCTGTGGAAATTAATGTAATCAATAAAAGCGGTTCCTGGTTTTCTTTTGATGATATGAAACTGGGGCAGGGTAGGGAAGCTACCAAAGAGTATCTGAAAGAGCATCCTGATTTTATGGTGCAGGTAGAGCAGAAAGTCAGAGAACACTATCATTTGCAGGCTGATAGCATCGGGAATGTAGTCACCACAGTACCTGTGGCGGAAGAAATTGGCAGCGCTATTCCGGAAAAGCAACTGCAGGAAAATATTTTTACGGAGGTTTAGCATGGAAGAAACATATGTTATTACAACAGATGGAATTATGAAAAAAGACGAGGCATCGGGCAGCGTTGTGCGTGAAATCAGTACGAAAGAGGAATTGGAAGATCTAATTGAGAGAATACCTTACATTCAAACGCTTCAAGCTCCAAACAGCAAATTCCGTAAAGAACGGTATCAAATGGCGTTAGATGAATGTGATGATATAGAATGGGTAAAAATCATTAAAAGCGTATACCTGCGGATGAAAGAAAAGCGGTATGATGAATTTGAAGTTGAATACGCGGATAGGGCGAAAGCGTTTTTATATAAAGAAATTGCAATTCGTTTTGAGATCCCATTTGGCGAGGTAGAGGAGTTTTTGAATAAAACGATTCAGAAGGGATTGAAGGAATTTTGATTCAATCCCCTGACGGCCGGCCATCCTATGTGGAGAATCTGCGGCTGCACTGTAACCGTACACTGCTGTGCTTCAGAAGTAGATGGAAGGGTAATGCAAAAATTTGTCATTGAATAAACTGATGAATTATAGACAGCTTAAAACTGTAAAGGGCAAAAAATAGTGGGTAGGATTCGTGCGGAATTCTACCCATTTAGTTTTTCAACTCAATAATGAATGATTATACCGATACGCACTGAAATGGTAAATATGCAAGGACTGGATGCGATAGAAGAAATCAAGCTTGTGCAGGATACAATACATGCCATTGCAGCTCATTGGCAGCTTGATATTATCTGAGTCAAGGATATGTGTTCAAAGATAGATCGCAGTATCACCCTATTAGGTGAAGAACATGATATGATGCTACGATTGTAAAAATCATAGACCCAAAATACGATTTTGAATCTTTCAATGTGTCCGGTATTATATAGCAGACACCTTTAGGTACAGCAGGAGGAATTCACAAATGGCATCATAAGATGGGAGTGAGGTGGTTGGTTCAGGGAAGATGATTGGACTGGCTGGCAGGAATATATGACAGACCTGGCAGGACATCTTCAGGTGCTTCTCTTATCGGTCACAATCGGGCCGAAGGGGGCGATTTGAAGGAACGTGTGTATATTTCTGTAGGTTAGAATGTATCATAGGACAGCGTGAATACGCAACTGTATTTAGGATTAAAGGAGGATGGCATGACTTTTTTTGAACAGGAACTTAAAAAACTCTTTGCAGATGATACTGCTTTTATGGACAAACGTTTTATTGGGAATGCCTGCTATGGAAGACTGGACAATAATATACGGATAAAAATTCGTTTTACGACATGTGGTGTTGCAGACCAATATGAAGCATTAAAAGTCACCCTGCTGAACCGAAATGAGGGTGAGATAGATAACATGATGCTGCATTTTCATGACCTGTGGGGAATAAAAAAGACAGGAAATCCTAACTTTGGGGAAGGGATTAGCCCCCATATATGGAGGTACCGGGAAAAAACCGAGTGGTATGTGTACCAGCCGAACAAGGATGATTACCAAAAGCTTGCTGATGCGGTTAGGGCCTATGTGGAGACATTCCAAGAACCAATACAAGGCCAGCAGATGTGTTGATAATCCGGCCTTCCGGATGGAAAGGTGTGGGCAGACGAGTTGTTCATTTGGGATTTTGTCGTAGATACGGTATTTGAGGATATCATTGAATGGTTTTATGGACAGCTGATAGGCTTTCTGAGTTCGTTTTTTGGTATGATGGGAAACATGGGCGCAGAGATATTTGATCTGGTATGGGTTCAGGGGATTGTCCATTTTTTTGTCTATCTTGCCTGGGCGTTATATGTGACCGGGCTGGTGGTGGCGGTATTTGAATGTGCCATTGAATATCAGACCGGACGGGGAAGTGTGAAGGATACAGCTCTCAATGCAATCAAAGGCTTTATGGCAGTAGGATTATTTTCCAGTGTGCCGGTGGAGTTGTACCGGCTGGCTATCACACTTCAGGTACAGGTAAGCGCTGCCATATCAGGACAGGGTGTTGGAGTCACGGAACTTGCCGCAGGCATCATGGATAACCTGTCATCCGCAGGTTCATTGAAGGAGGCAGACCTGTCCTTCCTATATGGTGGACTGGACCCGGCGGGAAACGGAATCTTTACCATCTTCCTTATCATCATGATGGGGTATGCAATCATTAAGGTGTTCTTTGCCAACCTTAAACGAGGGGGAATCCTGCTCACTCAGATTACGGTAGGGAGTTTATATATGTTTTCCGTTCCCAGGGGATATGTGGATGGTTTCATGAACTGGTGCAAACAGGTGATTGGTCTGTGTCTCACAGCCTTCCTGCAGGCAACCCTTCTGACAGCAGGGCTTTTGGTCATCCGAGAGCATGCCTTATTGGGGCTTGGAATTATGCTGGCCAGTGGTGAGGTACCAAGGATAGCGGGGCAGTTCGGCATGGATACAAGTACAAGGGCCAATCTGATGGGCTCCGTCTATGCTGCCCAGAGTGCAATTAATCTTACAAGAACGGTGGTGACGCTGATACCAAAATGATGACAGGACTGGTGTATATAGCAAGCCCTTATGCGGGGGATGTTGAGGCTAACCTTACCTTTGCAGGGCAGGCAGGCCGATATTGTATGATGCAGGGCGGCATACCTGTGATTCCACATATGATGTATCCTGCGTTCCTGGACGATACAGATCCGGCACAACGCGGACTGGGAATAGAAATGGGATTAAGGCTGATGGAAGTCTGCGACTGTGTATGGATATGTGGGGAGCATATATCCGCAGGAATGAAGCAGGAACTGGCTTTTGCCAATGGGATTGGGAAGGAGGTGAGGTTCGTGGGACGGGATGAAATTACTGCATCGGTAAATGAAAGGCAGGAAATGTTGACAGGAATGGAGATAGGATGAATGGAGGGAGGAGGTAAATGAGATGACCTATTTATATCCGGATCATCTAAGGGCAAGGGCCACCTTGTGGCTGTGGGATTTAAGGGATATCGGATTTATAGGTATAGGAGCCGTGTTCTCCATCGCCTGTTTTTCGGTCAGTGATATCCTGGTACCTATGGTATTGACAACCGTATATGGTTTCCTTTCCATCCAGTTTGATGGCACACGCATCCGGGATTTTATCCTATATGCATGTGCCTTTTTTGTGACCCGGCAGCAGACCTATGAATGGAGAAGAAGATGAAGAAGGAAAAAAAGGATAAAAAGACGGGACAGAAGAAGGAAGGGACACGGCAGCTAATTGGTATCCAGGAGATAACAGACTATAGCCTGCGGACAATGGAACATGGTGAGCTGGTATTTTTCCTGATTCATCCAAGTAACCTGTCTGTCCTGTCGGAGTCAAGCCTGGCTGCCAGAATATATGGTCTCATGACGGTCCTAAAAGGAATGGCAGAGCTTGAGATGCTATGCCTGAACAGCAAAGAGAACTTTGAGGATAATAAGAAATTTATTCAGGACCGGGTAGAGGAGGAAGAAAATTCTGCCATCCGAAAACTTCTTGAGGCGGACCTGAAGTTCCTGGACCAGATCCAGGTGCAGATGGCCACGGCACGGGAGTTCATTCTTGTTGTGCGGCTTCCGGGAGAGGAAGAGAAGGAAGTAGTCCCGTATCTGAATCGAATTGAAAAGACCCTGAATGACCAGGGATTCACCACAAGAAGGGCAAATGGAGATGACATCCGCAGGGTTCTGGCTGTGTATTTTGAACAGAACGTGACCACGGAGCGGTTCGAGGAATCAGATGGTGAGCGATGGGTCATATTCCATGACCATTGATGGGGAGGAGGGAACAGTAATCGGAAGAGAAAGAATGAATCGGAGGGATGATGAGGTATATGTGAAGGATTTTATAGACATGGTCAGCCCTTCCATCATCCAATTTGAGATAGACCATTATGTGTGCGGGAACACCTACCGGTGTGTATGGGCACTCAGGGAGTACCCGACCAGTACTGAGGAGCAGGCCATCCTACGGAACCTGGGCGAGAAAGATGGAGTGACCCTGCGCATCTACACCCGGCAGGTTTCCCCGGCAGAGGAACGGAAAATCATCAGCAATGCTGCCAATAAGAACCGGATGCGGCAGGGGAGTACGGAGAACCTTCAGGATACCATCACAGCAGGCAATAACCTGCAGGATGTGGCCGACATTGTTTCACAGATGCATCGGAATAAAGAGCCGCTTCTGCATACAGCTGTATATATTGAACTGACGGCAGCGGATCCGGAACAGCTTAAGCTGCTACAGACGGAAGTCCTGACAGAACTTGTGCGTTCCAAGTTGAATGTGGACCGTCTGCTCATGAGACAGAAGCAGGGGTTCCTCAGTGTGATGCCATCCGGGTGGAACGTGTTCAGGGAACAGTATGAACGGGTGCTCCCGGCCAGCAGTGTTGCAAACCTGTACCCATTCCATTATTCCGGGAAGACGGATCCGAATGGATTCTACCTGGGCAGGGATAAGTTTGGGAGCAACATCATCGTGGACTTTAACCGGCGTGCGGAGGATAAGACCAATGCCAACATCCTTATTCTGGGAAACAGCGGTCAGGGAAAATCGTATCTGTTAAAACTGGTTCTGTGCATCATGCGTGAAGCGGGAATGGATGTCATATGCCTGGATCCGGAAGGAGAGTACCAGGATTTGGCGGAAAACCTGGGCGGCTGTTACATTGACCTCATGACAGGCGAGTACAAAATCAATCTGCTGCAGATACGGTGCTGGGACGAGGATGGAAGCCCGAATGACACAGGAGCCCCCATGGCATTCCGCCAGACCAGCAGATTGAGTCAGCACATTTCATTCCTGAAGGATTTCTTCCGGTCCTATAAGGATTTTACAGACCAGCATATTGACGCCATTGAGATCATGGTTGGGAGATTGTATGAACGGTTTGGTTTTACGGACAGGACTGATTTCAAGAGACTGAAACCTATGGATTATCCCATTCTTTCTGATTTATACCAGCTGATTGAGGGGGAATACCAGGGATTTGATGATACCAGGCGCCAGCTGTTCACAGCAGAACTCCTTCAGGAAATTCTTCTGGGGCTTCACTCGATGTGCAGAGGAGCGGAGGCTCCTTTTTTTGATGGGCATACCAATATTACGGATAACCATTTCATCGTGTTCGGTGTCAAGGGACTATTGCAGGCCAGCAAGAACATACGCAATGCAATGCTGTTCAACATTCTATCCTATATGAGTGACGCGCTCCTGACCAACGGCAGGACGGCTGCCAGCATTGATGAGTTCTATCTGTTCCTCAGCAACCTGACGGCGGTCGAGTACGTCAGAAATTTTATGAAACGGGTCCGTAAGAAGGACAGCGCTGTTATCCTGTCAAGTCAGAACCTGGAAGACTACAACCTGCCGGGAATTGCCGAATATACCAAGCCGCTTTTCGCTATCCCGACACACAGCTTCCTGTTCAACGCAGGGGCCGTGGATGCAGGTTTCTATATGGATACCCTCCAGTTAGAAAAGAGTGAATACAACTTGATTCAGTATCCTCAGAGGGGCGTATGTCTTTATAAATGCGGGAATGAACGTTATAACCTGATGGTCCAGGCACCACCCTATAAGGCCAGACTGTTCGGAAAGGCGGGAGGGCGATGACAAAGCAGCAGGAAAACAAACAGGTACCGGGGATGCGAGAGCAGCGCTTCGGCATTGAGATAGAATTGACCGGGCTTACACGCAGGGCGGCGGCTGATATCATTGGAAATTATATGGGAACCACGCCAGTTTATATTGGCGGTTTTTATTACGTCTATGAGATACCGGACAGGGAAGGGCGTCAGTGGCGTGTTGTGTTAGATAGCAGTATAAAAGTAGAATGCAAAAGTGGAATTGCCAATGACGAATACAAGGTGGAGGTGGTAAGTCCCATCTGCAGATACCCGGATATTCCGGATATACAGGAGATTGTTCGCCAACTTCGACACGGTGGGGCCATCGCTAATAAGTCCTGCGGTATTCATATCCATGTGGATGCCACCTCTCACAATGCACGGACTTTGAGGAATATCACGAACATCATGGCCAGCAAGGAGGACTTAATCTATAAGGCATTGCAGGTTGAGGTGGCACGGAAACACCAATACTGCCGACCAGTGGATGAGACTTTTTTAGATGAGATGAACCGGAAGAAGCCGAGAAATATGGATGAGGTAAGCTTGATTTGGTATGGGGGAAGAAGCAGGAGAAGCAAGCATTACGATAAGACACGTTACCATTGCCTGAATCTGCACTCCGTATTCCAAAAGGGAACGATTGAGTTTAGACTGTTTAATTCCACGACCCACGCCGGAAAAGTAAAGGCATATATCCATCTATGCCTGGCCATTAGCTATCAGGCGCTTATCCAGAAATGTGCCAGTAGAAGGAAGACCACAAGCACAAATGAAAAATATACCTTCCGTACCTGGCTGCTTCGCCTGGGATTGATAGGGGAGGAGTTCGCCAACACCAGAAAGCATCTGCTTGAGCATTTGGACGGCTGTATCGCGTGGAAGGACCCGGCTCAGGCAGAGCGGCAGAAGGAGCGTCTGCGGGCCAGACGTGAAATGGAGGAGAACGCGAATCAGGAAGGAAAGGAAAACTTGGAAGGAAGAGACGTATCGAATCCTATGACGAAAACCGGAATGGAGGAAAAAATGGAAGAGGGAAAGTTATATGTAGCATATGGCTCTAACCTGAGCCTGACACAGATGAGACGCCGATGTCCCACCGCCAGGGTTGTTGGGCTGGCGGAACTGATGGATTATGAGCTGCTCTTCAGAGGCCGTCGGGAAAATGCGTTTGCAACCATCGAGCCTAAACAGGGCAGCTGTGTACCTGTCATGATATGGAGAATCCAGGGGGATGATGAGTTGGCACTGGACCGATATGAGGGCTATCCCCACCTATATGAGAAGAAACAGGTGGAGGTATCCATGGGAAGAGAGCAGATGGAGGCCATGGTATATGTCATGACTCCGAGTCAATCCTTTGGCCGACCATCATCCCGGTACCTGAATATCATCCGGGAAGGCTATCGTAATGCAGGGTTTGCCCCAGTGGTCCTGGAGGCGGCTGTCAATGATTCAGTACGGCTGGCCATGCAGGAGGATGGACAGCAGGAAGGGATGACAGGGATGGACTCCCTCAGATGATGAGGAAGGAGGTAAGTTAGTATGGCAGCACCTGTGCTGGCAGCCATCGCAAAGGCATCCATCCTGGCGGCAGCCGATGAATCACATAGGAAACGGATGGCGACCATATTTGGGCTCATTCTATCCCCTGTCCTCGTGGTTATTCTACTCATAATGGGTATGCTTTCCGGGATGACCGAACATAACCAGAATGCGGTAAGGACCGTATTCGAGAATGGAAAGTTACCGGAAAAGACACCGGAGGAATATCGGGCATTCATTGTAGGGATGCAGAACAGCTTCAACCGGATAGGAAATGTAATCGACGAAGTTACCGGAATGATTGAGGAAGGAGAGATAGATAGAATGATGGTAAAGTCCATCTTCTATTCCCTTTTTTATGATTATGAGGGCCTCCCTGTTTCATTATCCGTGATACAGGAATTCGTGGACTGCTTCGTGAGATATGAAGAACGGACAAGGGAAGAGACAGATGATGATGGGAATACAACAGAGGAAACCTATCTGGTGGCGGTTCCGCTTACCAGCCAGACAGAGATTTACAGCAACATCCGTTCACGCCTCCGGGCAGTAAATGACATAGACCAGGCCAATGCGATTGAAATATATTACCGGATGGTGTATGGAGTAGGCGCACCAACGGAGGGGGATGGATTCGGGGAATGGTCTGAATGGAATGGGACCTTGTCGTCTGAAGCCTACGAGGCTATCTGTAGTGATCTGCCGGAGGGGGAGGCGGGAAGTCTGGCTGTGCAGCTTGCCATGACCCGACTGGGAGATCCATATTCCCAAGCAAAGCGCGGACAGGGGGACTATACGGACTGCAGTTATCTTACCCTATGGGCCTACCGGCAGCTGGGTGTCTGTCTTCCAGGCACGGCAGCGGAGCAGGCGCAGTACTGTGTGGAGCGTGGACTGGTGGTGACAAGGGCCAGTCTTGTACCGGGGGACCTGATATTCTGGTCCCATAAACCGAATGGAAGATACATGAACATCACCCATGTGGGAATGTATGCGGGTAACGGAATGGTCGTCGATGCATCCTCCTCACGTGGCAAAGTAGTTTATAGGAACTTGTTCGATGCAGACAAACAGGTTTTATATGGACGTCCGGCTCTGCTCAGTACAGCCGGAAAAAGTGAACAGGAGAATTATAGAAACGAACACAAACCAATATAGAAATGCAAGGAGGATATGACCATGGCAAAGAAGAATATCACAATTGGATTCCCGGAGGAAAAACTGAATGTATTGTTATATTTCTTAAATCGTGAGCAGCAGAATCTGGAGCCATTGTTAGAAGAACAGCTGGACAGACTGTATAACCGTACCGTACCGAAACAGACCAGGGACTTCATTCAGTTCCAGATGACAGGCGAGCTTGCAACTGAAACAGAGGAAAATCAGGAAGCAGGGAAGGAAAACACACCAGGAACAAAGGAAACAGTCAAAGAGGCAAAACGGAATAAACGGCAGGAACGCCAAACCGGTCAGACGGTTGTACAGAAACCAGATGCGCCCAAGTTAGATGAAGACGTACAGGAGGAAGACGGCCCTGGCATGCAGATGGGGATGTAAGATGCGGCAGAATGATACCAGGATATTACTGTGGAAGGAGGGGTAACTAACATGGTTTTTCAGGAATTCATATCAACAGTAGCCAAGAGAATGGAAGAAAGATATAAGGAGATGGGACAGGATTATTCGGTGACAATTAAGAACCGGGAGAGGGTGAACCGGGAAAATAGTTGTTCAATTGTCGTAAAAAAGCCAGGCCAGCTACAACAACCAGGCATTGTAATGAACTCCTTTTATGCTGATTTTAGTAAAGGAAAAAAGAAGATGGACGAGATTATTGACCAGCTAATGAAAACAGTTGAGGAGGAAAACTTGGGAATCCAGCTGAATGGTTCTTATTTTACAAAGGACAGAATCTTAAAGAATATCCGTATGGAATTGATCAATGTGGACCGGAATCGGGAACTCCTATCCCATGTACCACATCGGATGGTTGCTGACCTGGCAGTCATTTATAAATATATCATTCAGGATACGGGAGAGGGGATAATCGATGCAACACTGACCAACCATATGATTGCCGGAATGGGAATCCATGAAGATGAGCTTTTTCAGATGGCCATGGATAACCGTAGAGAAAATGCCCCATACGTCATCTGGAACCTAGAGGATGTCATTCATGGATTAAACGAAAGCCTGGGAATGGAAGAAACTCCTGAAGAGGATGGCTTGGATTCGTTTTTAGATTGTAGCGTTTTGACATCACAGGATGGATTATTTGGTGCTTCCTGCATCCTATATCCGGAAGCAGTGAAGGAGCTTGCTGCCGCCAAGGGAGGAAACTTTTTCCTTCTGCCATCATCCATTCATGAATGGCTTGTTATACCTGATGTTGGAATATACGATGGTTTAGAAGATATAGTCCGATTCGTGAACCAAAATGAGGTGGGAGAAGAGGAAGTCCTATCAGACCACGTCTACTATTATGATGTCCAGAAACAGGAGTTGTCCATCCATCAGGCAGGCGAGGAAATCGAAATGGACGCTGATATAAATGGCGGACCGGATATGGGACGGATGGATTTTTTGAGTTAAGTCAAGAAGTATTTATTGAACGAGGGAGGTTTATTTTGAAAAAGGCAATCATCCAACTGAAATATGATGAAGAGAAACTGTCGGCATTGGAAAAGTATATGATAAAGAAAGAGGCGGATCTGGAGGTGGAACTTCTGCATACCCTGCAGAAATTATATGAAAAATATGTGCCGCCGGCCGTCAGGGAATATATTGAAAGCCGGGAAACATGTGAAGGGAGGACTGGCGTGAGGAGCCAGGAACGGCGGAACACTGCCAACCGGGCAAATGAGGGAATACTGGAAACAGGGGAAGGAACATGGAGCACGGAGAATTCGTAAGACAGCGTACGGATAAACCAGGCCTGTGACGCACGGTAAGCCAGCGTGTGGGCTTTTACAGAGGAGAGTGGGAGTACCGAGCATGTTAGGAAAAAGCGACGGAATTTGGGCGGATTTGAGAAAACAGCGTAAAATCAAGTACTGAGACAGGGATATCATGGACCATCAGCATGCAGACTTCAGAGGTAATTCCGGCGTTCGATTTGTGTGCAGGTTAAAGGGAGGTGCACCTAAAGGCTCCCCTCCCAGTCACAAACGCCCGCAATGCGGGCGTTTTCTGCTTCCGCCAAGGTGCACCTGTTTGGAGGCCTGGTCACCCTTCAGGTGGTCTAAACACATGAAATATAGCGTATGTTCAAGGCTTTTAGACTGTTTTTGGGTGCACCTTTTAGGTGGTTCTGACAGGTATGCCCCTTGTTTTTTATAACATATGGATATGGACTTTCATCAGGATAATCGGTATTGTGGTGTCAAATGAAAAGGAGAGATACCGATGAGACAGAAAACAGGGAAAATCAAAGAGGAGATCCTGGCATTCATGGTTGAAATACTGGACAGTCAATGGCAGGAAAACAAGACACCGGAAGAACGTGTCATCCAGCAAAAGGTGAACGAGCGTTTGGATGGGTGGTTTAAACAGATTAGCGGGGAACAACGAGATGGGATTGAAGACTGCATTGATGATATGCTGGAAGAGAATTTGGCATGCCAGCTCTATTTGTATGAGGAAGGGGTGAAGGATGGGATACGTTTGATGAAGACGATATATAGATTATGAATCCAAAAGGAGGTGATTTAGAATAGAAATATACAGACAAGGTATGTGGATACTGGATGAAATCGATAAATGGATTGAAACGGCAAGAACCATAAGCGTGAGATACCAGAGTCGAAGGGCCGTCTGCTCTATGCATAGAGTAAATAAAGAAGTTTATAAGCCTACAGTTTAGACTGTCACATCATGTGATGGTCTTTTTTTGACTTAAAATTCCCCTTAGTTCCAGTTTGTAAATAAGGATGGGGTGAAACAAAAAGAGCTGAAGGCGCTATCTTGAAATGGAGGTGAGTGTTTGGAGGACGACACGAAGAAACGAATTCCGGTCTGGTTATATCCGAAGACCGTGAAGCGGATGGATGAGAGCCTGAACTTGGGAAATTGTAAAAGCCGGAGCGAATACATTGAGAAGGCGTTGTCATTTTATAATGGATATCTTTTATCAAAGGAAAGCAGCCCCTATCTGCCGGTTATACTTACCTCGGCCATGTCCGGTATCGTGGAAGCGTCTGAGAATCGGACGTCCAGGTTATTATTCAAACTTGCAGTGGAACTTTCCATGCTTATGAATCTGTATGCGGCTCAGAATGATGTGGGAGAGGAGATCTTGGAAAAACTGAGGGGTAAGTGTATCCAGGATGTGAAGCATACGAACGGTTCGGTGAATCTTGCATCTGTCGTAGAATATCAGAAGGGGAAATAGTACAGCAGGAGATGATTCGGAGACAAGGAGGATTGGATGCCAAGAATCATATTGAAGTGCTGTTATATCAAACACGAAAAGGCACATCTGGCTCATCTGGTACGCTACATTGCAACACGGGAGGGGACGGAGAAAGCCAGAAATACACACGAACATCTTCCGCCAACTGCCAGACAAAAGCAGTTGGCAGCTGAATTAGTCCAAATGTTTCAGGAGATTCGGGAAACTTATGAGTACCAGGACTATCAAGTGAATCCGACTATGGGTAATGTATCAGCGTTCATAAGCGTGTGCATAGAGCAGAACATTGACCTGATAGCCAAGAAGGAAAATTATGTGGATTATATTGCAAACCGTCCAGGTGTGGAGAAGGTTGGTACACATGGTCTGTTTACGGATGCAGGGGTTCCGGTTATGTTATCCAAGGTGCAGAAAGAGGTGGCAGGACATGAAGGACCTGTATGGACCTTCGTCCTATCTATCCGGCGGGAGGATGCCGGACGACTTGGCTATGATTCTGTAAAGAGCTGGGAAGCATTGCTGCGCAGCAAGCGGATGCAGATGGCGGAAGCAATGAAAATCCCGCCGGAGGAGTTGGTATGGTATGCAGCATTCCATAATGAGGGACATCATCCTCATGTCCACATCATTGCCTATTCCCACGACCCGGGAAAGGGCTATGTCACCCAGAAAGGAATTGAGCAGATGCGTGCGGTGTATGCAAAAGAAATATTTAAACAGGATATGTATGAACTGTATCAAGCGCAGACTCTGCAGCGAAATGAACTGGTACAAGCAGGTGAGGATACATTGAAAACATTGTACAAAAAGATTGAGGATGCATGGGAAGGAGGTGACAATCTGGAGCAGCTGTTGCTGCAGTTAGCGGTAAGCCTGAGACGGACAAAAGGAAAGAAGGTATATGGTTATCTTCCGCCGAGGGTGAAACAACAGGTGAACCGGATTGTGGATGAACTGGCCATGAATCCTATCGTAGCTGAATGTTATCAAAAATGGTATGATTTCAGGTTGGAAATCTTACACACCTATTCAGACCAGATGCCGAAGCCGCCGCCGCTTTCCAAGCAGAAAGAATTCAAACAAATCAAGAACATAATTATCCGCGTGGCTATGGAGTTGGAACCGGCCGGAACATGGAACCTGGAACAGCAGATGGATGATATGGGCCGGACGATTGTGAAGAATATGGAGAGCGAAGCAGATGGACCTGAGCTTCCGGAAGGTGCTATGACAGAGGAGGATATTCTCTATGAGATAGAATCCATAGAAAATGGGGATGCCGTACAGAGTGCGGGACTGGTGAATCCGAATGTGGCATATAAGCTTGGAACTAAGTTCTATAAAGAACAGGCCATAGAAAGGAATCTGGGAGCATACATCTATTGGCTAAACCACAGTGCAGGACATGATAATCAGAATGCCCAGTATCTGTTGGGTAAAATTTATCTGTTTGAACCGATGGTCAGGGATGTGAAAAGCGGCATGTTCTGGCTGCAGAAAAGTATGGACCAGGGGAATCCATACGCAGCATACCTTCTGGCGCATAAAGATGAATGGGTCAGGGTACAGCTTCAATCAGGCATCATCCGTCTGTTCCACCATCTGTCAGGAATATTTAAAGAGCAGATAAAAGAGGACCAGAGCAGAAACATGGAATGGATTGACCTTAAAAGGAGACAAAAACTCAAAGCAAAGAAAATGGCACAAGGAATCCGTGGATAAGGAGGGGATGTTGATTGGAATACATCGCTTTCACAGAAGAAGAAAAGGAACGGGCCGGGGCTGTCAATCTGGTGGAATTCCTTACCCGCCAGGGAGAGGAGATGGAACCGTCTGGAAGCGAATGGCGTTGGAAACGTCATGACAGTGTGACGGTGCGTGATAACATCTGGTACCGGCATAGCTGCAAGTATGGCGGTTCTCCGATTCAATTCCTGCAGGAGTTTTATGACATGACTTATGTTGAGGCAATGAAGTCTCTGTTGGAAGGTAACTATCAGCCGGTCATCAGGGAAGGTGGCAGTATACCCTTAAAAACAAAAAACAGGGGAAGATTCCAACTTCCGGAGCCATACGAGAATGCGAAACGTGTCATGGCCTATCTTTCCAGGACACGTTTCATTGATTATGGAATACTCAGGTTCTTTATTGATAAGGGGATTATCTATGAAGAAAAGAAGCGGCACAATGTTGTGTTCGTTGGCTTTGACAATCAAGGAAATGCACGGCATGCCCATATGAAAGGGACCTATACAAATGGTGAAAGCTTCCGTCTCAATCTGGAAGGTTCAGACCCTGCCTATGGATTCGGATACAGTGGAAAAGGTTTAAAGCTATATGTATTCGAGGCAGCTATTGACTTATTGTCGTTCCTCACACTTTATCCTTGTGGATGGACGCAGCAGACT
This sequence comes from Enterocloster sp. 210928-DFI.2.20, assembly GCF_020554465.1. NCBI lineage: Bacteria > Bacillati > Bacillota > Clostridia > Lachnospirales > Lachnospiraceae > Enterocloster > Enterocloster sp. 210928-DFI.2.20. Next base: position 154,743 of record NZ_JAJCHK010000008.1, on the reverse strand, counting down.
TATGTCTGTCTTGATGGATTAGCTGAACATGCAATGCTCCAGGCTCTTTACAGTCATCCGCAGATACGGGAAATCATATTATGCTTAGACCATGATCCTGCGGGTATTGAGGGATGCTATCGGTTAAAGGAAATACTGAATGGAAAGGGGTATGATAAGGTATCACGTCTGGCACCCAGGAATAAGGACTGGAATGAAGACCTGAAGGAAATGCATGGAATTCAGCCGGTACCAGCCAGAGAACATCCCAAACTCCAACAGTGCATGAAGTTGTGTGTTTGGTTGAAAAACCTTGCAGACCGGCCATGCACAGAAGAGGAAACTCTAAAACAGATTCATGATTCCCATCATCACTTAAGGATGGCAACACAGCGGCAGGAAACATATAAGGAAGACCATGGAGCGGAGATTCTTATGTGTCTGGAGGATATGGCCGCAGCTGGATTCCAGCGGTTATTGGAAATTCAGAGGATGGAAGAACCATCTTATACCAGAGAACAGCTTGCGAACCAGGTTTTTAGGTCTTACCAGCCACATCGTGACAGAGGAAAGATGCGGGCCAAATCTGAGGAATTAAAAAGGATTGCAGAACACCTCCTTCATTGTGATAAACAGCTATCCTGCAGAGATGGGGTTGAAATAAACAAGGATTCTCTCGAACAATTAACCCTTGCTTGTCTGAGACTCCATATCCAGATAAATGTGACAGCAGAAAAAAAGAGGGAGGAATTAGGAAGGGAGATATCATATGCTGGCATGGAATGTGTTGGAGGATAGGAGGGGAATGGCGTGTATGGTTCTGGTGTGACATTGCTCATTGTCATAGGGCTCTTTATGTTTGTGGTGATTGGCGGGATTGCAATGATATCCTGCCATTATACATTGGATGGAATTAAAAGTAAAACGGTAGGGGATGGTCAACATGGAACCGCCCGTTTTGCATCAAAACAGGAAATCCGCAAGACATTCACCCACGTTGAATATCTTCCAAAGGAATGGAGGAAGGGACGGGGATTGCCGGAGGTACAGGGATTAATTGTAGGGGGAATCTTCAAAGGAGAAAGAGTGAGAGCATTGGTTGATACAGATGATGTCCATACACTCATGATTGGAGCAGCAGGTGTGGGTAAGACAGCATATTTTCTTTACCCGAATATTGAATATGCCTGTGCCAGCGGGATGAGCTTTATCTGTACCGATACAAAGGGAGATCTGTACAGAAACTATGCCAATATTGCGAGAAAATATTATGGCTACAATATCTCCATTCTGGATTTGAGAAACCCGACCAGGTCGGACGGAGACAATATCCTTGGAATGGTAAACAAATATATGGATCTGTATTTGGAGGAACCGACAAACTTGGCGAACAAGGCCAAGGCAGAGAAGTATGCGAAGATAACCGCCAAAACCATCATCAGCTCCGGGGGAGGGGATTCCTCCTCTTATGGTCAGAATGCATTTTTCTATGATGCAGCGGAAGGACTGCTCACCAGTGTGATTCTGCTGATATCCGAATACTGTCCCAGAGAGCAGCGTCATATCGTGAGTGTATTTAAATTGATTCAGGATTTGCTTGCCCCATCGCCGGTGAAGGGAAAGAACCAGTTTCAACTGCTGATGCAGAAGCTGCCGGCAGACCATAAGGCAAAATGGTTTGCTGGAGCAGCGTTAAACACAGCGGATCAGGCCATGTCCTCCGTACTCTCCACCGCCATGTCACGCTTAAATGCATTTCTGGATTCGGAGATGGAGCAGAGTGCGACACGTTCCTAACTGAAAAGGTTAGGCACAAGGTCAAATCAATGGAAAATTGAAAGGAGTTTCACAATTACGAACTTGTAGAACTGATAATTCGACAGGTGGAATGATGGGGTAACGCCCTGAAACGCCGCCCTAATACTCCGATATGCATAGTAAACGCAATCACAGCTGTGTGTAAAGCTCGGAGAAGTCGGCAGAGAGTAACCCAAACAGGTCAAGCTGTGGAAAACTGTCCAGAGGTGGATGGTGTTGCCTATATGCCGGGGGTCTATAAAGTACCTATGGTGAGAATGAGAAATTTGACGAACTTGCGAATGTACGAGTCTAAACCATTAGTATGCAGAAATGTATATCCTTCATTGAGGGTGCGTGTGGTAAAGTAAGAATTTTGTTTATGAAATACCATGCGGAGTTACAGGCTCCGTCCAGCGCACAGGCTTAAAGCAAGCACCTACGGGTATATGGGAAAGATAGGATTATCGGAACGTGGAAAGCTGCAAACGCAGAGGTAATTGCGTACCGATGAAGCGGTGGAAGCGAATAAATAAGTTTCCTTAATTGCAGTGAGAGTAGTGGCATGAGCGATGAAGTCTTTGTAATGAAGATGGAGCAACAGCCACAAGTCATTTTAGAGAATAACAGATAACAGGTATATTCTTCGTAGCTTCTGGTATGACTAAGGCGATTGAGCCTGAGAAAATCATGCTCCGAGAGGAGGATGATGCCTATGACGAAACAAAAGAAACTAAGAAATATCGAGTATTACGGATTGCAGGAAACGCTTGACGGCCGTTATGAGAAAAGCAAAAATGGTGCTACTTTTGACAAGCTCATGGAGTTGACTGTCATCATAAGGTTCCGACAGAAAATGGCGGAACAGACAGGTACAGCAATCTAATCATCCTGTACAGAGATGTACACACCTTATTTCATGCAGTCCAGCTCGAAACAATCAATGCATATCTCAGCAGAATCAGCCCCACTCAAACCATGCTGAAGAAAATCAACAAATTAAGGCAGATGGCTGGTAACGCCACCATCTGACAGTTTCTAAAGTTTCGAGAAATATCCTGTTTATATACAACTCTAAAGTGATGGAACGCCGTGTGCGGGGAAACTCGCACGCACGGTGTGGAGCGGGGGAAAATCCTACGATAACATCAAGGGATTACCTATCGCTATTCCTGTGTTTTGACAGCGAGATGGACACTGAGACATTTTGCAATTCCAAATCTGCCATCTTTATTGTATTACCAGAGGAGGACAATACAAAGTATTTTATGGTAAGCCTGTTTTTACAGCAGGTATACCGGGAAATGCTGTCTATTGCAGATGAACATGGAGGAAAGCTTCCAAACCGTGTGGTTATCTTTGGAGATGAGATCGGGACCATACCAAAAATCGAGTCGCTGGAGATGCTGTTTTCGGCCGGACGCTCCAGGCGGATCAGTATGGTACCGATCATACAAAGTTTTGCCCAGCTTCAAAGAAACTATGGAAAAGAGGGGAGTGAAATCATTATTGATAATTGTCAGGGAATTTTGTTTGGGGGTTTTGCACCTAACTCGGAAAGTGCAGAGATTTTATCTAAGGCATTGGGAAATAAGACAGTCTTGTCAGGTTCCATTAGCCGGGGAAAGAATGATCCCAGCCAGAGCCTCCAGATGATTGGGCGTCCGCTTATGACGCCGGATGAACTCAAGGCGCTTCCCAAAGGGCATTTTATACTGGCCAAGACAGGCTGTCATCCGATGTGCACAGAGTTACGCCTGTTCTTCAAATGGGGGATCGAGTTTGAAGATGAATATGAAATGGAGCAGCATATTGCACGGCCGGTTTACTATGCGGACAGATTGGAGCTGGAACAGGAGATAATCCGGAGACAGTTAGAGGAAGAAGACGTAGATGACATGCCGCTGGAAGACTTTGAAGATGAGAAGCATACTGCAAATAAACCATGGCGTCCGCCAATACGGACGGATTAGGGGGTGAAGGTATAGGATATTTCTCAACAATCTATTCGATGGACCTGCCTCATCGGGCTAAGGCAGTTTATATGTATCTAAAGGACCGGTCCGATCGTAACGGGATGTGTTATCCATCAATAGGAACCATCGCCAGGGAGCTGCAGCTTTCCAGAAGGACAGTAGAGCGTGCGCTTGACGATTTAGTAAAGGCGGGACTGGTGGAAAAAGAACAGCGATGGAGAACGAATGGTGGGAGGAGCAGTCTGCTGTATCAGGTAAAGAAGAGGCCGCCGCCAATATAACGGATTGATTTACAAACTGCCGCCAGGGAGAAACTCTGTCATTTTTGTGGGGTATGGGATATGTCATGGTGGCGTAGGTATAGAAGGGATCACTTTAAGAAAACTTTAGTGGCAGGGAATAAAATAATAAGGGTTGCAGATGAACCGGTATAGTATGATATATCCCCCCCTTATTGTCGGATTGAAAAAATAGTGATAAGCTGAATAAAAACTCGAACTTTTTACCAAAATATGGGGTGAAATCCATAGCAGGCAAAATTCCCAGACATCCTATGGTCTGGGAATTTTGTATTATAGCCTGTCAATAAAAGGACAATCGAAGGAGTAAACAAAACGATGGATCAAAAATACAGTTTATCACTAAAACACATAGAGGAATATCAGATCAGTTTGATGGAACGGGAGTGCAGCAAGAACACGATCAGCAAATATATGCGGGATATCCGGACATTTTATGAATACCTGCCGGAAAATAAGGAAATCAGCAAAGCATGTGTGATGGAGTATAAAGCGTATTTATCAACGAATTATAAGGGAACCAGCGCCAATTCCATGCTGGTGTCAATCAATGGACTCCTTTCCTTTTTGGGATGGCAGGATTGCCGGGTTAATCTGCTGCGGGTGCAGCACAGTACATTCCGTGAGGTGGAGAAGGAACTGACAAAAACGGAGTACCAGAGGTTACTGGAAGCGGCGATGGAGAAAAAGGATGAGCGTTTAAACCTTTTACTACAAACCATCTGCAGCACCGGAATCAGGGTGGGAGAAGTGAGATATATTACCACAGAGGCTTTGAAGAAGGGGGTGGCGCTGGTGATAAACAAGGGAAAAGAGCGTCAGGTACTGCTTTCAAAACAGCTGGTTATACAGCTGCGGCGCTATTGTAAAGAGCGGCATATTTTTTCCGGCTCCATATTTATCACCCGTACCGGCAGGCCGTTAAGCCGCGGCAATATCTGGGCGGCCATGAAGCAGTTAAGCGCTGCTGCCAATGTGGACCCGCAGAAGATATTTCCACATAATCTCCGACATTTGTTTGCATTGACCTACTACCGTTTGGAAAAAGACATTGTCCGTTTGGCGGATATATTGGGACACGCATCGGTGGATACCACCCGGATTTATACGGCTACAAGTAACCTGGAATATATAAAAAGTCTTACGAGAATGGGGTTGTGTTTTAGCAGTTGAGTAAAAAAATAAGACATATTTAATATTATGTCCTAAAAAAATTAAGAAAATGTTAATACATATTCATTATGCAACAAGACAGGGTAAAAAGCAAGTTCTTTCTATCATACAGACTGTCGAAAATTGGATAAATAAGGGGGTATTTTACCTATTTTTAAGAGAGGGGGATAAATGTTTTAACAATCTCCTTTTTTTGTGCATATAAAACAGGCAGGAGGCATCGAAACTGAGTTTTTCCTGCCGGAAAATGAATATAAATGGCAGATGGTCCGTGGTAAGGACGATCCTGCTTTCTTTTTTTAGAACATAATATTAAATATGTGCCAGATGAAACTAAATAGGGAATCGGTATACTTACTGAAAGGTAAGGACACAAAACTAGAGGGACTAACCTGCAATCAGGCAGTATGTCAGCCAGTTGCATGATATGTGCTGCTGGCTGTCCATGCCAGCTTTTTATTTTGTCTGAAAGCAGAGGGGAAAGGAAAGAGCGGCCGTGTCAAAGGAAGCGTTTCAAGGCCGGAAGATGGGGGCGGGAAGACGCTCCCGCAGGAAAGTACCGGGATTTAAGATACGGATGCTTGGTGGCTATGATGAGACCCAGGTTCTGGAGTACCTGTCAGCACTCCAGGATCATTTGGAGAAAGAGTATGAGGGATATGAACAGCGGATCAGGGAACAGGATAAAAAACTGGAAGAGCTCCGGACAGCCGCGGGCCATGGGAACTCCATTTCAGACAATGGAATGGAAGGGGAAGGAGCTGGGATGCTGCAGGGCGGTATTCTGGCCGCAGTCCTGTTTTTCCATTTGTATATGGGCTGGGGGGAGGGAAGATTGCAGGATATAATCGCAAATCTGTCCCACCGGATTGATCTGGAACATGGACGGCTGAATATACGCCGCAGACACCGGCGTTTTTTATGGCTGACAGCAGCCCTCCTCTTATTGTCAGGACTGACAGCGGTTCTTTTTGTAACAGCTGGAATCGACAGGGTGGAGGGAGACTCCATGTATCCGTCCCTGCAGGCAGGGGATGTCATTCTTTATTCACGTACAGATACGGACATAAAACGCGGGGACATCATCGTATTTACCCAGCCGGGGACAAAGGGGCATACCGTGAAACGGGTGGCCGGACTTCCGGGGGACACCGTTTCAGTGGATCAGGATGGCAGGATTATTGTCAATGGCAGGATGGTAAGGGAGCCATATGTGACAATTCCGGACCGAGGCTGGAATGAAAGCGCCCCATTGACTGTGATGGACGGACACTACTTTGTTCTGGGGGATAACCGTGGGGAATCCTTAGACAGCCGGTATTCACAGGTCGGTACGGTAAAAAAAGAGGACATATTGGGAAAGGTTACTATGATTGTGCGGAGAAACCGTTCGCAAAGGCAGGAAAAAGAAGATAGATGATTGTGATCCATTGGAGGGAGTAATAAGAGATGAATCGCGGAAGAAGCAAAAGAAGAACTGAAACTAGAAGACATGTTCCATTCCTTGTCAGCTTGGGAGTGATCGGGGGACTGACTGGGGCTCTCCTTTTGATGGGAGTCGGCATGAGCGGCGCCAGGACAAGGGAGTGGATTGAAATATCATCGCCGGAGGAATGGGAGCAGTACCTGCTGGATGAGGACAGCCCGGATTATGATCTGGGAGGGCGGTACCGTTTGACAGCGGATTTGGACCTGACCGGCTGTTCCTGGCCCATCGGGTCGAATTATCGCCCATTTACCGGCCGGATGGATGGAGACGGACATGTGGTGGAAGGACTGGACCGCCCGATGTTTGGCGTCACAAAAGGCGCGAAGATTGAGAATCTTCTGCTTGATCAATGCAGCATCCAGCATCCGTATACCTATTACGATGGAGAGAAAGCGGTGGACGGCTATGCGGCTCTGATTGCTTACGCAGTAGATACGGAGATAACCTCCTGCGGGACTGTGGGAGAACTATACATAGATACACCCCAACCGGCCATGCTGGTGTTGGACTCTGATGATACGGTGACAGCAACGCCGTCTGAAGCCGGTAAGGCGACCCCATCCGATGCCGGTAAGGCAGCCCCGGAGACCACAGAGGCGGATCCATCTGATGTGGAAAACGAGGCAGATCTGGAAACAAAACCGGGAACAGACGAGACCGGAGCACAGGATGAAACAACAGAGCAGAAAACGGAACAGCCGGAGACAGAGGCACCTACAGCACCGAATGACATAGTTATAGAAGAAACAAAAATAGAAGAAACAAAAATAGAAGAAACAAAAGCCGTAGAAGAAACAGAGAAGCCAAGGCTGCCGGAAAAAGAGACTGAGACTCATAAAGAGAATCGTGCTCAAAAGCAGACGGATTCCGTGTCTGATAAAGTAGAAAAACACGAGGTAGAGGATGAATTGGTTCCGCTGGCCTACAGTCCTGTCAGGAGCTTTGCCACAGGACGGGAGCGTTCGTTTTATGCAATGGGCCGCATGGAATCGGGTGTAATGACTGTGTCCAGTATAGGAGGCGGTTCAAGCGCGGGGGATTATTCCGGCAGCGGAGGAAGTTCCAGTACAGGGGCGGATTCTGGCAGCGGAAACAGTTCCAGCACAGGAAGCAGTTCTGGCAGCGAAGGTAGTTCCAATTCAGGAAGCGGAACCGGAAGCGGAAACAGCTCCAGTTCAGGAAGCGGAACCGGAAGCGGAGGCAGTTCCAGCACAGGAAGCGGTTCCGGCAGCGAAGATAGTTCCAATTCGGGAAGCGGATCCGGCAGCGAAGACAGTTCCAATTCAGGAAACGGAGCTGGCAGCGGAGACAGTTCCAATTCAGGAAGCGGTTCCGGCAGCGGAGACAGTTCCAGCACAGGGGACGGTTCCGGCAGCGGAGATAGTTCCAGCACAGGGGACGGTTCCGGCAGCGGAGATAACAACAGCACAGACGAGGGCGCTGGCAGCGGAGATTCCGGTACCGGTGATAATACCGGCAGTGGAGACAGCACCGGCTCCAGCTCCGGCAATCCCGATGAAAAACCGACGGATTCAGAGAAGCCGGAAACCCCTGGCACAGAAGAAGGAAAAACCGATACAGAAACGCCTTCCGGCAGTGAAGAAGGAACCGATGTACCGGAAGAGACAGAATCAGAGCAGAAGCCTACGGTTGATACGCCATCCCAGGAAGAAGAATCGAAAGATTCAGGAAATACACAGGGTGGAGCCGGGGCCGGCGGAAGCAAACCTGGATTGGCGGACCCGGAGGAAAGCCTTCCGGAGGAAACCCTGCCGGAAGAGATCCTTCCTAAGGAAACAGAACCTGAAATCGAAAAAGACGAAGACGCCTATTTTATAGAGGTGACAGCACAGCAGATTGTGGCTGGAGGTCTGGTTGCACAGATGGATGGCAAGAGCCTGATTACAGAATGTTTTTCCTTCATGAATATGGGTGGAGAGGAAGCGGACACTCTGGAGGCGGAGGTCCTGGCAGCGGGATTTTGCGGCTTTCTGGGGGAAGATACCCGTGTGGAGAGCAGCTATGCTTCGGGCATTGTGGATGTAAGTGGAATCAGTGCAGGTTTTGTGGGCATTCATGCAGGAAAACTCCAGGACTGCTTTTCTACCTGTATCATGGGTGAACACTGTGAGGAGCCATATGCATTTGTAGGAAGGAGCCGGGAGGAGACAGGAATCCTGAACGGATGTGTCTATGACCGGCAGATTGCCTGCGCACAGGATGCTTCTGCCATAGGACAGAATACGATCCGGATCATTGGGGACGAAAGCGGACTGTCCGGTGAAAACTGGCATTATACCGAGAATGCGTATCCCCAAATATCCTATTTTGCGAATCATGAGAATGAAACCTTCCGCCTGCGGTCCAGCGCTTCGGCCATAGCCCTGGTATTGCCGGAGGATATCACTTTAACGGATGCCTTGACCGCGGCAGAAACCGGCTTTGCTTTACCTGCGGAGATTGATGGGGAGGAAATCAAGTGGAGCGCAGACGGCGCAGTATCCATTACAGATGACAACCGGGCGGTCTTTCATGCCTCCGGCAGCGAGGCAATAACAGCGCCGGCAGAAGAGGAAGAGGAGTCAGAAGACCTGGCAGAAGAGACAGCGGCACCGGAAGATTCGGAAGAAGAGACCGCGGTTTTGCCATCGGATGATAGCCGCGCGGAAATGCCGGACGCAGAGCATGATGAGGAAGAATCTTCCTCGGCAGCGCAGGAGACGTTAAACGGCGGAGGGGTTACAGAGGAGTCCAAGGTATATCCGGATGAAACCGGGATGACCGCGGATGAACCGGATCATATAGAAGAGTCTGAACTGGACGGCTCCGAAGAAAACACGCTGGAAGAGGAACCTGCAGATGACCTTTTACCACCGGAAACCGTGCCGCCGGATGAAACCTCAAATGTTACTTTAGAATAAGGAGTCTGGAAGATGAAATCGAGAAAACACCAGATCAAAATGAAATATAAGCGGATAAGCCGCCCGGTGCTCTGTCTGATAGCGGTGATACTGGCAGGAGGCATGCTGAGAGGCATGGCTCCTGTCAGCGCGCTGGCGGCACAGCCGGACAGTGAAATCCGAATAGAAGAACCGCTGGTGGAAGAAAACCGGTCGGAGGAAGCTGTACCGGAGGAAAGCGCACCGGCAGACAGTGTACCGGAGGAAAGCGCGCCGGAAGATAGTGTACCGGAGGAGACCCCGCCCACAGACAGTATTCCGGAAGAACCGGTGTCCGAATCGCAGGAACCGGAGTCTCTGCCTTCAGAGAATCAATCCATATCCGGCAGCCTGACTGCCGAGCTTGGGGGAATCTCAAAGAGTTTTTCCCTGTCTGTGACACCTCTGGCAGATACCAGGGCGGCGACCGTGAATATTGGAAACGCAGCCCAGCTGACAGATTTTGCAACAAAGGTGAATAACGGTACTTATACGAATACCAATGCAGTACTGACCGCGGATATAAACCTGTCAAGCGTGTCCAACTGGACTCCGATTGGAACAAGTGCGAAGCCCTATGCGGGTACCTTTGATGGTGCGTGGCATAAAATTACAAATCTGAACACAACAGGCAATGGTATGTTCGGTGTTACTGCTTCTACTGCCCTTATCACGCAGTTAGGGATTGAGAGCGGCACGATTTCGGCCGGCTCCAATTCCCTGCCGATTGGGAGCATTGTGGGAAGCAATGCGGGAACCGTCAGCAAATGCTGGAATAGAGCCACTGTAACCGTAACGGCTGGGAGTCCGTTCACACAAGGAGGAATCGTGGGCAGCGGGGGAACCATTGAGGACTGTATTAACTATGGTGCTGTGGACTCCAAGGGAAAAGCGGGTAATTGCTGGTCGGCAGGGATTTCAGACCGTGGAACCGTCAAGAACTGCTATAATGCAGGACTCGTAACCGCCGTTGATCATGGCGCTTATATTGTCAATGCAATGAGTGCTGCCCCGATCAACAGTTATGTGGACGTAACACTGGCGCACGTGGTGGACGGAAGAGAGGGGTATAGGAGGGGAACACAGCTGAATGCCGATACCCGGTTTGGAGCGGAGATTGTATCGAAGCTGAATGCCGGAAGAACCGGAAGCTCTGCCCCATGGCGTTATACGAAAGGGGGATATCCTTATCTGTCAGGAACATCTGTTACCATTAATAACTGGTTTGATTACGCTATCTATAATCCAGCCACTCTTGTTGGAGATGGAACAGCGGGAAGCCCCTATGAGCTGAAGTCCGCAAAGGATCTGGCTACCTTTATGATGAAGGTCAACAGCGGAGAAACAGGCGCATGTGCAAAAGTTCTGGCGGATATTGACTTGTCCGCCTACAACTGGGTATCCATAGGAACTTCGAAATATACGGGAACCTTTGACGGCGGATATCATATCATATCCAACATGAAGATGGATGAGTCGTTTAGCGGCGGCAATTCGTTCAAGGCAGCCCTTGGGATGTTTGCAATAACAGAGAATGCTACCATTAAAAACATAATTTTAGATAAGGGAAACATCACATCCACCACCAGCAGCGGGCCCCACGAGACCGTTGGATCCATTGTCGGCTATGCCGCAGGAAATACAAAGCTGATAAACTGCGGAGCTAGAAATACATACTTAACAAAGCAGGGAAGCACCAACTACTTCTGTGCCTTTGGCGGTCTGGTGGGGGATCTGCGGGGCACTTCATCCGTAACGGACAGCTATTTCCGAGGCGGGATTACAAATAATAATGGAGTGGCTGCCAGCGCAGCTACCTATGTTGGGGGAATTGCCGGAAGACAATGCGATACAACAGCAAGAGTCAGCAACTGCTATACGTCAGTCGCTCTCAATAATAACGCCCAGGGAACAAAATACACGGCATACATTATAGGAATGAACGGCAACAGAACATGTGTCACAGACTGCTATTATGACACTAAATTTAGTGCTTCTGTGGCTCCTAATGGAAATGGCACGGGAAAGACCGCAGCCCAGATGCGCACTGCTGATTTTGCCTGGCAGCTGAATGCGACCGGTACCCCCGCCTCAGGCCGCTACTATCCGAATCATGTATGGAATCAGCAGACAAAATCAGACGGGACAACTAAGGTTGGAAACGACGGCTTCCCCGATTTTGTATCTGGAATAAAGGACTGGTATGCATACGGAGCCACCGTGGAAGCGCCGACGCAGACGTCCGGCGCTTACCAGCTCACAGATGCGGATGATCTTGCCTGGTTCATGTCCCAGGTTAACAGCGGAAAGACCACAATAAATGGGACGGTGACGGTGGATATAGACCTGACGGGAAGCAGCCGGGGAGGAACCACGTCAAGCCCGGTACCCTGGGTCAGCATAGGAGTAAGTGAAGCCAATGCATATAAAGGAACATTTAAAGGGGGGAAACGGACGATTTCCTATCTGTCCGGCAATCCACTATTTGGCTATCTGAACGGAACGGTTGATGGAGTCATACAGGACAATACCTGCAAGATCACCGGGACCGGAGGCCTGATTACAGAAATGATTGACGGTAAGGTCTCCAACTGCCTGAACGCCGGCGCGGTGTCAAGCTCAGTATGGGCCGGAGGAATTGTCGGAAAAATGGGGGATGGAACCGTGGAGTACTGCGGGGTTACCGCGAACCTGAGCAGCAGCGGCGCCAGTAATACTCTTGGCGGAATCGTCGGCTATATTACCGGGACAACCACGAAAGCGGAGATAAAGAACTGCTATTACAGAGATGGGACCATAAGTACGGGCGGCGGCTGTTCCGGACACGGAGTGGCATATGTAAACAGCAGTTTTGCGGGCAAAACGATTATTACAGGCTGCTATTTTTCCGGAAGCATGTCTACATCACTGACAGGACGCTATGGCATTACAAGGAATGACTCAGGCATCACAGTCAGCAACTGCGTATACCAGGAAAGCACAAGTCCCACCTATACTCAAAGCGATCTAGGTACAGCCCTTCCGGCGGACAAGCTGAAAAGCTGGTATGGAGCATACCTGATGAACGGAAAAAAGACGGGCAGCGGCACCATCTGGACCGTCAGCTCGCCCAAAGGCGTGTATCCGGAATGGGGCACCCTTGGTGCGGTTGCAGATTGGGAATCCGTAGGGGAGATGGCGGACAAGCCGCCGGTATCATCGGTGGGAGGGACAAGCTATTACGTCATCGACTCCCCGGGGGACTTAGCATGGCTGGCTTACCAGGTCAACCATCCGGCCTCCGCGTCCAGCGAGGCTTATAACGCCCTGATTGTGGCGGATATTGATCTGTTTGGCGGAGAGTACACTGGAAAGACCAAGACAGGAAACGCAGCCAACGACGCGGCGGCTGCCCTGGCCTGGAAGCCCATCGGATATACGGCGGGTGCAAGCACAGAGGCGAGTGGTGCGAGCACGGTCATTCCGGAAATTTACTATAAAGGCTCTGTGAAGGGTGTGAACAGCTCGGGCAACACAGCGGCGGCCCAGCGCACCATCGATTATCTGCGTGTGGACGGGACCGGAATGTATAACGGGCTGTTTGGCTACACAGCAGGAGCCAGTTTCACCAATCTGACAGTCGGCGGACACAGCCGTGTACAAAGGGGTTACAGGCAGACAGCGGGAAGTCTCGCGGCAGTGGTAAAAAACGGCAAAGTTACGGACTGCGAGAACTATGGAACCGTGAAGTGTACGTCAAGTTCGTCAGACTATGGAACAGGCGGAATTGTAGGGACCATGATTGGGGGAACGATATCCGGCTGCAAGAACTGGGGTAGTATTATCGAGGCAAGTACGCATTGGGGAATAAGCGGAGGTATCGCAGGGTATGTCCTGGAAAGCGCAAGGATTACGGGGTGTTCCAATGCCGGAACAATTACATATGGTTATTACTCCGGAGGGATTGCGGGACTGTTACAAATCAGCACAATCGATTCCTGTGACAATGGGGAAACGGTTAGCGATGGAGAGTGGTCCGGAGGAATTGCCGGGTATGTAAACGCAGGCACAATAAAAGACTGTAAGAATACAGGTCCGGTAAATGCCGGCAGCTCAGCCAATGCAGTCCGCTCCGGAGGGATTGCGGGTGAGGCTACGGGAACAAGTACCGTAAGCGGCTGTGAAAATACCGGGGCAGTCGGGCTTACACAGATGCTTACCAATAATTATGTTGGAGGAATACTGGGCAGGCTGTCGAACGGTACCATAGAAAAGAACCATAATACAGGAACCGTGAGTGTTGGGAACAGCACGAATACTATCTATGCCGGAGGCTTGGTGGGAATCGTAAACGGAGGTACATTACGAAACAATTACAACACGGGCGCTACCACCGGCGGATCTAACAAGGTATACTGCGGCGGTGTGGCAGGCACAATCACGAGCGGAAGCGTTACCAGCAACTACTCCTGTGGGGCGGGCATGGGTTCTAGTGTATCGCAGGGCGTGTTCGGATTAGAAAATGGCGGCACAGCCAGCAATAACTTCTTTGATGAGGACAAGCTGAATACGACCGCCGTCGCGGACAGCTTTATGCATGGAGGACGCACAACCGCGCAGATGAAGCAGTGGGGCCTGGCCTATCAGCTGAACGGAGCGCCGGATCTAAGCGCCGTATCAAGTACTGTCTGGCGTGAGGCAGCAAGCGAAAGTGAAAATAACGGCTATCCGGTGTTTGCGGAAACCAATGGGAAGATGGACGCGGCAGCTAACTGGAGCGAGCCTGGGGCCTGGGTGGACGCATATGGGACGAAACCCGAAGGAGACGGCAGCACAACCGCTTATAAGATTACCAGCCCGGAGCAGCTTGCCTGGCTGGCATACAAGGTGAACACGGATTCCAGCAACTACAGCAAACGGAATGCGGATATAGGAAAGAACAAGCTGGATCTGTTCGGAAGCCGTTTTTCAGGCCGCGCCAACACGGGGGACGTAACCAAGGCCCTGACCTGGATCCCCATTGGAACGTATTCAGGAAGCCTGGCAGATGGAGAGCTGGACAATCTGTATATACCGGGCGGCAGTACTTCGGTGAGCTTTATACAGGTGTTGAACGGGGGAAGCGTAAGCGGACTTTCGGTCCGGGGCAAAATCACCGCTACTGGTGATCAGACTGACCACATGGCGGGGATCGTTGCCCGGGCCCAGAATAATGCCAGTATCCGGTATTGTATGAACTGGATACCGGTCAGTGCTGCAAGACAGGCGGGGAATAACTACACAGGCGGTATCGTAGGACAGCTTACTGCGTCCACGGTGGAATACTGCGCCAACTTTGCGGACATCTCAGATTCAAACTGGACCAATGCGCTCCACAACGGAGGAATAGCCGGAAGCGCCGAGAACGGTTCAACCGTGAAAGGCTGTTATAACGCGGCCGCCGCGTCGGCTGCTACAAGCACATACCGCGCAGGTTCCGGCCACATTGTGTCTCCCAGAGGCCTGAACGCCGCCGTGACAGCCTGCTACTATGATTCGGATAAAGCGGGAGCGAACAGCAATCCCGTATCCAACGTCACCGGTAGGACCACGGCCCAGATGAAGACCTTCCGGGCCACCCAGCTGCTCAACACCAGCGAACACACCGGAACCGGCCGGATCTGGTATACCGCCAGCGATGATTCACCCACGTTGGGTTATCCCTGCTTTGTAGCGACTCAGGCGGCGGCAAAAGCATTTACACCGGTGGAGGGGACAGCTCTTTCCTACGGAACCACAACGGTAACCGGAGGTATGTTCCTGTATCTGGAACAGGTGGGAAGCGCAGATTTGGCTCTCCTGGGGAGTGATGATACACTCACCCTCGGACGGACGACGGATATCACTGCAAATTACTACAAATACGGCACGGATAATGCCAATCAAAATGTGGCGTTCGGTCTGGCCGGGAAAGAATTAAGCCTTGCTAACAGGAACGATTCCGTAAGCGCAAGCCCGACGCTCAGTTTCTATAACGCGGCCGCCTACAACTGCTCTAGCCCCCGGTACTTTGTCCTTGGAATAGACCAGGACGGGACGGTATACGAGTATACCATAACCATAAATGCCGTCACCGGAAAGACGCTGAACGTGACCCTGCCGGTAGCCGCTACCATGCAGCTCAAGCCCGGACAGGAGGATCAGGCCAGCTCTGCCACCATGACGTGGAAGAATGAGAACCCATATCCCATAGATTTCAACATATCCAAGGTCACACCGTGGGAAAAGGGAACCAACGGCGCTACTCATAAGCTGGCGCCGGTAGCCCAAAGCGTGACAGTGACCGGAGATGAAGCATACAAGGAAAATGTGCACCTGTGGCTGGGCAATGTAAGCTATGGCGGTTACATCTACCCAAGCATTAAATATTATTACGATCCGGCAAAGGGAACCATACCGTTCGGCGGAAAACTGGGCGCCAGCGGAGTCTTTTCCTATCAGTATTGCATGGACTACGGCGCAGTCCTGTCGGATAACAACGGGAAGTTCGGCTACGATGTGCTGTATGAGTACAGCATATCAAAAGAGGACGCGGATAATGCATCAGTTAAGGTTGAGGCAAAATAGAAGATGACGTCAGGAGAGGAACATGACATCGGAAGAAAATGAAAACAGAAGAACCGGAAGAAGCCGCAGAAGCCCCCGGAAGGTAGTGCGGGCCGGGACCTGGAAGAGGCGGATTCTCCTTGCGGCGCTACTTATCGCATTGGCGGCGGGCGGAATCTTCCTGGCGTCCTACTACCGCATTCTGCGCCTGCCGGATCCATTGCAGGCACAGATGGACATTCTGCCGGACAGCAGGGCAAAAAACGGGACGCTTCATGCCCAGGAGGGCAGGGAGGTGGAGGAGGGGAGCTATCAGGTTATCTTAAATCAGATTCCCACATTTCCCAGCCAGACCCGCGCCTGCAACATCCAGTTTGAGAATCCGGAGGGGAACCAATATTCCAGCCGTCTGGGGTTGTATCTGAAGGAGTCCGGCGATCTTCTGGGCAATACCAGGCTGGTGAAGCCGGGGCAGTACATCGAAACCCTTGATTTAAACCAGGAGCTGCCGGTGGGGGAATATCCGGTCATTGCCCGTATTGAACTGTTTACGGGAAAGGAACCTGCGGGCAGCCTGCAGATTGAAATCAACATCCGGGTTACGGAGACAGGAGGTGGGACGCAGTGAAACAAAAACAAAACAGCCAAGCGGCATGGCGGATCCTTTTCATCCTTCTGCTGGCGGCGGCCGCTCTTTGTACGGTATGGCTTCTTCGAAAACCCGGGGAAGTACCACAGCCGGTGCTGGCGGCGGACCCCAATGTACAGATTGGCAGCTTAAAGGACCCGGCCGAACGCCAGGGGGAGCTGGATCAGATCGTAGATGAGGGCCTTGTGACATTTTCCGTAAACGCTACCCCCTGCTTTGCAGATGGAACGTCGGAAGGCAATCTGATGATCGGGAATCCGCCGGAAAACCACAACCGTTTTACCGTGGCCGTATACCGGAAGGATACGGGGGAGAAGATTTACCAGTCCGGCTATCTGGACCCGGAACAATATATAGAATCAGCCCCGTTAGATGTGGCGCTGGAGAAGGGCATTTATGACTGCACCGCCGTATTTGAGACGTACCGGCTCACGGACAGCAGCTACATAGGACAGGCCGCGGCCGAGATAACCGTCTACATACTGAATTAAATACATCCTAAGGAGAGAAGGAAACCGTGGAATTAAAGAGAACTACCCCAGAGGGAATACCCCAGGCCATACGGGACGGCCCGGATGGAAAGCGGGGAAGAGGACGGATGGTTTATGCGCTCCTGTTCCTGCTGCTTGCCGCCGTATTGGCGTTGGCCGTCCTGTGGATGAGACATGGGAAGCAGGAGGGGACAGCAGGAGGGCTTGCCTACGAGGCCAATGTGGTTGTTGGAGACCTGCCCGGAAAGAGCATGGAGGAGCGGCAGGCAGAGTTAGACCAGGTGGTGGCGGAGGGAATGCTATCCATGTCCGTGAACGCAACGCCCTTTGGAAGCTTGGGAACAGACGGCGGGGCGGTCAACTGGCTGATTGAGAATCCGTCCAACCAGGGAAAACTGATCCGGGTGGAGATCCGGCTTGAGGACGGGGAGCTGATCTATGAGACAGGCGCCCTGCGGCCGGGAACCTATGTGGAATCCGCGCCCCTGAAGTCTTCCCTGGAAGCGGGACGTTATGACTGCACCGCTATATTTTACACCTACAACATGGACACAGAGGAATATATCGGACAGGCAGCGGCGGAAATCACCCTGACCCTGGTCCAGTGAAAGGAGGAGACCGCATAAATGCAACGGTTTACCGGAAAAAAGAATATCAGGAAACGGATCCGCATTCTGGCAGTGTCGGCCCTCCTGCTTGTGGGCGCCGTTCCCCTGACGGCCGGCGCCCAGGAAACCGGCCCCCGGGAAATGAAGGCCCGGGAAGCCGCACCCCAGGAGTCCGGCACCGATGAAGCGCCGGATATCCCGGAGGAGCCGGCGTCTCTCCGGGATGAGACACTGCCGGACGGAGGAAGCGCTTCCGTGGAATTCACAGGAACCGTTCAGGCCAGCATCCTGTCCGTGGAGCTTCCGTGCCGGATCGGATTTCGTGTGGAGCCGGGGAAAGAGGGGGAGGAGGACACGGTCACCAGCCAGGTTTCGTCCCAGTTCACCGGCCCAACGGAGGCCATGGTGATTAACAACTCCATTGTCCCGGTCAAAGTGGAGATTATAAGGGTGGATCCGGTGGAATCGGAAATCAGGAACCATCCTGTAACCGGAGCGCCCCAGGAAATCCGTCTGGTAGGGACATTGGCCGAGGTATCGGAGCCGGGAACCGCCATCATGGCCCTGCGAAGCGCCGGGGAGACCTTTGAGACAGAGGAAGCCTTTGAACAGTACGCGATTCTGCCCGGTGATTCGGAGCCCCTGGGGGTTGGCGGCGCGGCCGGGAATCTGCCCGTTCTGGTGGCGGAGATTAAACCGGGGGAAGAAACAGCCCTTCAAATATATGGGCGGCTCATGAGTGGCAGCAGTTTTGGGAATTTCAGCTTCCAGGTCACACCGTACCTGAAGGTGAGTCCATTATAAAAGACTGGTAAATGCAATAAAAATACAAAAAATAGCAGGAGGTAACAACGAGATGAAGCACAGAAACGCAAAGCTTATGGCTCTGGCCATGGCGCTGACGCTGTCAGCGGGAGGAACCGCATGGGCAGACGGAGGATACCCCGCCGCGACAACGAAACCCGATGTGACAATGAGCGTCACCGACAGTAAGTCCACAACCACAGTGAACGGTAAGGGAGCGGGAGAGGGAAACAGCACAACCACCATTACCGGGACCATCGTGGCGACCCAGTTAAAGGTAACGGTGCCCACCACGGTCGGATTCGATATTGACCCCACCATCACGGCAGCAAAGCCCTCCAGCCAGGTTACGGCCCAGTCCAGCAACATCACCATCACGAATCAATCTATTGTTCCCATTTACGTGAAGGTTTCCAATGTGGATGTGGCGGCGAGTACAGGGGGTAAAGCACCGAACCTGGTTACATCATGGGTCGACAGTGATCAGAACATGATGTTTGCGCTGAAAACCACGGAACCGACCAACTTTTCCACGGCAACAGACTGGCTGAAATCCGGTGCAATCAGCGGCAATTACTATCTTGACAGCAGCCAGGGAAAGCTGGCGGCCACCGGAAAGACAGGAAACTCCGTCACCATGAAGATCTTTGGCCAGATCGGGCAGGGCTGGAGCGCCGGAGACCAGTTTACCATCACCCCCACCTTCACGGTAGCCGTGAAGCCTTATACATAGATTTTATGTGCGGGCGGATGCGTTCCGCCTGCATGGCAGAATACAGGACCCAGAGAAGGTTCCACCGGCGGTCCTGTGCTCTGCCATGCAGAAGCATAAATGCCAGAACATGAAGAAATACAAGAACATGAAGAAAGGTTGAGATAGAGATGAAGCAATGGAAGAAGCAGCTGTCAACAGCCCTGGCCGCGGGAATGTGCGCGCTTGTGCCCGTAACCGCCCTGGCGGATACGGGGAGCCCCGTTGTTCTGTCCGGGGAAGTCGTGTCCATATCGGATTGTAAGGTTACGGTTACCGTGACAGATCAGAACAACAGCGCTCTTGAAGGAGCCGCGGTCACTGTGGACAAACGGACCCTCACCACCGGACCCAATGGGACCGTAGAATTTGACGGTTTTGACTTAGGAGAGACCCATCAGATAGAGGCCTCCCTGATTGGTTACAGCTCAAACAGCCTGGAATACCATGTGACAGAGGATGAAGGGGCGGTCACGCTGATGCTGCGGAGACGTTCCTCCGGCGGCGGAGAGAACAGCAGTAAACCCAGCAGCGCCGTGAAGCCAAGCGGAGGCTATGGCCCAGGCAACCCGGCGCCGTCCCAGGAACCCGCGGATCAGACGGTCCCGGGCGGAACCGCAGAACAGCCCCCATCCTCCCTGGTAAGGCCGGAGATAGCAGACGGGACAACAGCGGCGGCGGACGTGCCCGCCCGGCAGCCCCTTCCCTCTGGCTATGAGGAAAATCCTCAGGCTGGAGAAGCCGGTGGGGGACAGGCGCCCGTCCAGGGACAGCCCATCCATATATCCTCCCCTTACGGTGTCAACGCGGTGCAGATCCAGGATCCGGTGGTAGGAGAATCCATAGAGAAAAATGCCATGGTTGTGGTGGAGCTGACTGCCCCGGATGGGAAACAGGTAGAAGTCTCCCTGCCGCCTTTTACCGACCATGATAAGAGCTTATACGGAAGCAGCGAGCTATGGGTTATGAGCGGAGAGAACGGCGTAGAGCTGGTGATCCAGGTGCCGGACCGCCCGGACGGGAAGTCGGAGGCATATGTCCCACATAACTATTCAGAAGCAGCCGTCCAGTGGCCGGCAGATATCCGGGTGGTGATCCAGGGAACGGACCAGAAGCTTCTGCTCCCCTCCGGCCTGTTTATCCATGAGACCTACGGCAGACTGGATTTCGGAGTTGAGCACGACATTGAGACAGGCGCGGTCAGCCTGCTGTACACCCTGAAAGGTTCACACGCAGAGCAGTCCCTGACTGCGCCCAAGGCGGCGTTTGATTATGCCTCGGAACACAAGCTGCCGTTAAAGGCCCGGATTTATAACCCGGAGGATCAGGAGGAACTGTGGTATGAATGGTCCTTTGCTCCCCAGAATATGGACCGCCAGAACGCAGTGGACACGAACCTGTACATATCCCCGGAGTTACCGGACGGGGACGGTTTGGGGAACTATCTCTGGTGGAGACATTCACAGCCCTTATCCATCACCCACCACGGCCCTTTGCCGGGCGCGGCAACCCTGCGGATCCGCGACCAGTTCGGATTTGGAGAAAATGAGAAGGTGGACTTTCTGACATTTGATGAGGACGCGGGCCGGGACGTACTGTACCGGGACCTGTCCTTTGACAAGGATGGCTTTGTCACAATCGGGGAAATGACCCACTGTTCCAGCTATGCCCTGACAGGCAATCTATGGTGGTGGGTGATTGCGGTCCCGGCGGCTCTGCTTGTCCTGCTTTTGGGGACGGTCTGGCTGGTATGGCGGAAGAGACATGAGGAAACACGGTAATGCGGGAGAATCATACAGAAGTCAAATATACAGGGACGAAACAGGGAAGGATAGGACAGCCAGGGGCAGAACCCGGAAGGATAGGACAGCCAGGGGCAGAACCCGAAAGGACGGGACAAACAGGGGACGAACCGCGATGGCACAGAAGGCACACAGCCGCGGTTGTGGCTGGAGTGATTCTTCTGGCCGTACTGGGCGTTGTAGTCCTGGCGGTAACTGTGACATTGAGAAGCAGCCGGGAACGGGTGGCTTTAACGGCCGGAACAGAGCCGGGAAATGGCTGGGAAGATGAGGCAGTGGCGGGAGTCATGCCGGGGACAGAAAAGGAGCAGCTGCAAAAGGAGTTAAACCGCCAGGTGTCGGAGAACATGATTGCCATGTCAATCAATTCCACTCCCGTATTCCCGGATGGGGCTTCCAAAGGAAACATTTTGTTTGAGAATCCCTCCCGGAATGGGAAGCTGACCCGGCTGAAGCTGTACCGGGATGATACCGGGGAACTGATTTATGAGACAGGACTGTTAAAGCCAGGTAGTTATGTGGCGGAGGATATGTTGGATGTGAGGCTCAAAAAGGGCAGTTATGTATGTACCGCTCACGTTTTGGCCTACCGGCTGGAAGACCAGAGCTATATCGGAGAGATTGCAGTAGGGATTACCCTGATTGTTGAAAAATAGATAGATGGAAGGAAGGCACGGAATGGGATTGTTATGGATTGCGGCAGGTATCACAGGAGCGGTTCTGGTGATTGGCTGTTTATTTTACCTTGTACAGGGGAAAACAGATTTGGACCGGAAAACGGATGATGAGCAGCAGATGAAATATATGGAAGAGTATCAAAAGAACCGTCTTAAGGGCGGGCATTAAGAAATAGATTTTGGACAGGACAGGTGGAATAGGGATATGGAAAAAATGAAGGACGATCAGAAGGAAAACAGAAAAAGATCCAGGAAAAGGATGGGAGGAAGCCGGATACAGCAAAAGGAACGGCATATCCGCAGCAGCAGGAGGCTGGTGATACTGGCTCTGTTTATTCTTGCCATAGCAGGCGGTGTTGTCCTCCTGACCGGAAACAGAGACGGGGAGAAAAAACGGATGGAGCGGGATGTGGTTGCCGGCCAGATGCCCGGGGCGGACCACAACAATGTGCAGGCCCAGGTGGAGGAGACGGAAATCCTGTTCTCAATCAACACCAACCAGGTGTTTGCTGCAGATACGGGTAAGGGAAACATTCTGTTTGAGAATCCGGCGGAAAATCAGAAGTTGGTACGACTGGAAATCTGCCGGCTGGACAGCGGAGAGAGCATTTATGAATCAGGATACATTAAGCCGGGATATTACATCGCGGAGGAAACACTCGATACAGTGCCGGAACCAGGGGATTATCCCTGCAAGGCATATGTATATGGGTACCGGCAGAATAACTATGAATATATCGGGAAGGTGGAGACAGACATCATTGTGTCCGTACAGCCGTCCGTGAACGAATAAGAGAGATAAAAAGGCAGGGAAACACTATGAGAAAAAGGACATTAGGGATAAGAGCAGCGGCAGTCGTGCTGGCAGCAGCGATTGCGGGTTCATCGCCGTCCATCAGTTTTGCAGCCCAGGCAGGCCAGGAGGCGGCAGCAGATCATTCCGGCGGAAACGGCGGAGCAGGTGCGGACAGCGGGGGAAGCTCCGGAGGTTCGGACCAAAGCGGAGGCGGCAGCTCGGCGGGGAGCGGAGGAAGTTCTGGAGGCTCCGACAGCGGCTCGGCAGGAAGCGGAGGAAATTCCGGCGGCAGCTCGGCAGAGAACGGGGGAAGCTCCAACGGCGGAAGCGGCAGTGAGAACGGTGGTAATTCCGGCGGTGCGGATAGTGGAAGCGGAGGCACTGCTGGCGGTACGGACAGCGGAAGCGGAGAGAACTCCGGCGGTACGGAAGGTGGAAGCGGAGAGAACTCCGGCGGTACGGACAGCGGAAGCGGAGACGCTGCTGGCGGTTCAGACAGCGGAAGTGGAGAGAACTCCAGCGGTACGGACAGCGGAAGTGGAGACACTACTGGTGGTTCAGACAGCGGAAGTGGAGACACTACTGGCGGTACGGACAGCGGAAGTGGAGACACTGCCGGCGGTTCAGAAGACGGAAGCGGAAGCAAGCCCGGCAGCGGAGACAGCTCTTCCGGCAATGGCGAAGTGACGCCGGATGACGGCAATACCGGTGCGGGAGGCACAGGTTCCGGCAGTGCCGGGAGCGGAGCCGCCCCGGAGGAACTTCCGTCTGTTCCCATTATTGTGACAGAAGTAAAAAAAGCCTCTTACTTTGAAGGGGAAGGATCAGAAGAAGACCCTTATGAAATCAGTACGGTCCGGGACCTGGAACAGCTGGCAGACCTGATTGCAGATGGGGATGATGAGTACAACAACAGCTGCTATATTCTCACAGCGAATATACACTTCAAATCAGAAAAAAAGAATAACCTGACTCCCATCGGAAGTGAACGGTATCCGTTTGCAGGCATTTTTGACGGGAACGGGTATGTGATAAAAGGCCTGCACATCAACCAGCCGGATGGTGTGGATATAGGTCTCTTTGGCGTAGTAGGAACCGGGGCGCAGATCAAGAACCTGGGGATTACGGATTCCACCATATACGGCAAACGGAATGTGGGCGCAATCGCGGGACTCAACTATGGCTCCATTGACTCCTGCTTTCAGAGCGGCGACGTCTACGGACGAAAGGATATGTTAGGCGGTATTGCAGGGTACAACTATGGTGATATCTCCCGCTCCTACAACAGCGGAACCATTGGCGGCAGCTACGAGCCGGGAGACCAGGTACGTAGTGGAGCGGCCGCTAAAAGCAAACGGTGGATCAGTCTGAGCGATTTCATGGAATCCTTTTCCGGGCAGGACCGGATCAGCGGGTACGCAGGAGGAATCGCTGGCTATAACGATGGAACCATCTCTGAAAGCTATCAGATTGGCTGCATAGGAGCGGCACATGACGGCTGGGGGCTGGGAGCCGCCGCCGGACGGAACTTAAGCGGCGGTGTGGATAACTTCTGGTATCTGGAAGGAACGGCCTGGAATGGAGTCCACGGCGAGGAGGATGGATCCGGAATCCAGAAGGCGGAACTGGTCCATATGATTGATGAGGACTGTGTCTCCTATATGGGATTTGACGAGGAGGCATGGAGCGCTTCAAGCGAAGAATACAGACGGGAAGGTACGTCCGGCGGGCCGGGCACTGCCACAGAGTCAGAGGCGGCAGAATCAGAAGGTACAAACGAGGCAGGCTCATCCGTTTCCATGACCGAGCCCGGCGGGTTTGTATACTATTTCCCGCAGCTGGATGTGTTTGCCGCCCGCGGACAGGAATATCCAACCGCCAGGGGAATCTATGAGGAAAATGTGATTCTGGTCAATGATCTGGCAAAGACAGCCGCCGTATATTCAGAAGAAGGCTGGGAGCGTCTCTTTGGGAAAACGGAGGAAGAGGATAAAACCAGGTTCCTGTCCTATCACATCACCTTGGCAGGCGATATGGATTTTTCAGACATTACAGTCAGCCCGGGAACCATGGAGGAACCCTATACAGGAACATTGGATGGCGCAGGTTATGTAATTCACAACCAGACGGCGCCTCTGTTTGGCGTACTCGGAAACGGCGCCAGGGTCGAAAATCTCCTGCTGGAAGACGCAGCCATCAAACGTGCGGTTCTCTATGCCGTGAAAGAAGGCAGCGAGGAAGGAACGGTGCGTGAAAACGGAAGCTCTGTCCTGCGGGCAGGAACCGGGGCAATCGCGGCCTATGCCCAGGGCGCGGTAATTGAGAACTGCGCAGCCCAGGGTGAAATCACCGTGAAGTCCGGTTCCAAGGCAGGTGAAGGGACCTTAAAGGACAGTTCAGCCCAGCGTCTCTATGCGGGTGGGCTGTTTGGTGAAATCATGTCCGGGACACGGATCAGCGGAAGCTATGCCTATATGACCCTGGCTGCGGACGGCGGGGAACATATGGCGGTGGAGGCTGGAGGAATGGCGGCCGTCATCGGCCGTGACAGCGGCGTGATCAGCAGCTATGCCACCGGATTTGTGGATGCCAAAGGGATTGCGGGCGGATTTGCGGCCAGAAACTATGGAGAAATCACCAGCTGCTATGCCACAGTGACTATGGAACAGGTGGGAGAGGACACGGCGGCATTTGTGTCCGTGATGCCGGAAGCCAGAGGAAAAGATCGGGTGGACATGGAGGAACTGCACAGGGAAAACGAAGAACAGGAATCCGTGGAGCAGGAACAGGAATCCATAGAAGAGAGCCTCCGCCAGAAGGCGTTGGATGAGGAAGAAGAGGAAAATGAAGAGAGCGGGAAGCAGGAAGAGGAGATAGGAACCGAAGCTTCTGGTGAAGAAAGTGAACCGTCGGATCAACCGGAAGAAGATCATACGGCTTCGCAGGATCCTTCTGAACAGGAAGCAACACAGCCTGTGAAGGAGTCTGACCGTCAGGAGGAGGCGTCCCAGACAGAACCGCAGACAACAGCAGAAGCGGTGGAAACCGGCCGCAAGGCGGTTTGGGAAGCAGAAGAAGCCGGCAGGACCGAACATACAGAAAAAGCAGACAATATAGATACTAAGACACCCGATGACAACGCAGGAAAACCAGCAGAAGATGAAGCAACGGAGCCGGTCCAGGGCCAGGGGCCGGAGACGGATTCCAGCCAGAGCCAGGAGACCGCCCCCAGCCAGGAGCCGGAGACAGACTCCAGCCAGAGCCAGGAGACCGCCCCCAGCCAGGAGCCGGAGACGGATTCCAGCCAGAGCCAGGAGACCGCCCCCAGCCAGAGCCAGGAGACCACTCCCAGCCAGGAGCCGGAGACAGACGCTAACCAGAGTCAGGAGACAGAACCAGAGACCGCCCCCAGCCAGGAGTCCACAGGCAATGACGCCCCATCGGAACCGTCAACCCCGGATATCCCTGGCGGAGAGACGACCGTAGCGCCGCCTGTCGCCACCCCGTCTGAGGCCATTCCGTCCGATGCTACGCCATCCGACGCATTGGAGAACCAGGTGGAGGGAGCGCTGCGCTCTTGGATCGCGGCAAACCGCAGTATCAATGACTGTGTATATGATAAGGAAATCAGCGGATGTGAGGATGCGTTTGCATATGGCGCGGTCACCAGTGAACTGACAGAGATGGAGGCAGTGGATCTGTCTGGTGCGTGGTATGTGACAGGCGAAGTTTACCCTCAGCTGTATGCAATGTATAGCCATGAGAACCCGGAATATGTTTCTATATCCGAGGAAAGTGCCACTTTAGACAAAAGCCACACCAGTTTTTCCAGGGCATGGAGGAATTTTATTCAGGCGGCAACTGCCTTTATCGCGGCATGGTTTACTGCAGATGAGGAGGAACAGCAGGCTTTGTCGGAAGAAGTAGGGGGAGGAGTGTTTACTGGTATCGCTTCTAAGCTGGCAGAGAATCAAGGCGGTAAATACCCGCCGGAATTGGAGACAACAGCAGAACAAACGGAAATACCGCAGGAGACCCCGACAACCCAGGAAATCCAGGAAGAATTACCGTCAGCTCCGGAAGCTCCGGCTAATCGTGTACTTTCCGCGGAGCAGAACCGGGGAGCAGTCAGTCTGGCTGCCACACAGAATAATTATTCTAAAACGCTTTCCAATGGGGAAACCTTTATCTTGACCGCGGGAACCTACAAGGCGGCGTCAGGCAAAAGTGCAATTACTCTGGCCTCCGGTACGGCTACGCTTAAAATTGATGGTGATGTTTATATCTATGGGGGAAATGGTAGCGGAAAAACTGGTGGAGGTGCTGGTATTGAGGTACGCTCAGGCGCTACCTTGAAAATCAGACCGGCTTCACTGGATAAGGTTAATCATCTATATGTATATGGTGGAAACGCTGCGTCAGGAGTTAAAGGAGAAACTTATGATTCTTGGGACCCTAAAGCTTATGTAATCATGGGACCAGGAGGTGATGGTGGAGCAGGCGGCGGTGGAGCAGGAGCTGGAATCGGTACTTCAGGAGGTGTTGGAGGAAATGGAGGAACTGGTTTTGATATCACCACGGAAGTGCTTACTTCAGCAACGGATGGTAAGAAGGGTGAAAAGGCTAATTCATCAGGAACAGTATATATCATGGGAGAAAGAAACAAATTAGAAATAACTGCTAAGGGAGGTGTAGGCGGAAGCGGTGGTAGTGCGGGTGAAAATGTAATTAAAGAGGGATTTATAAGTACTATCAAAACCATGTCATTAGGTGGGGCCGGAGGCGGAGGCGGATATCCAGGAGCTGGTATAGGAAGTGGAGGAAACGGTGGAAGCGGAGGTGGAGGAGCGGGAGCGGGAAGTCCGGCAAACGGCAGTGTTTTAGGAGCTGGTGGCGGAGAAGGCTATCAGAAAGGAGCACAAGGGCCGGGGGATGGTTCAGCAGGTGCCGACCCCGTTTACGACAGCGGTTCCGGCGGCCCAGCCAACACAGACTCTGCTTCCGGCGGTACCTACCACTACACAAAAGGAATGTCAATCAGTAACGCGGGTTCGTCCAACGGCAGTGGCAAGGCAGGAACCGCTAAAGCAGATATAACAGACCTGTCCACCGCGACCGTTACCCTGTCCTTCACGGAGACAACTTATAACGGAAGTGAACAAAAACCAGGAGTTTCTAAGGTTGCGGTGTCAGGCTCCACAGTATCATCAAGTCTGTATAAGAGTACATATTCCAACAACGTGGAAGCTGGTACGGCCACAGTCACAGTGACGGAAAGCGAGACGGATCCCTTATGGATTGGCCATGCCGATACCACATTTACAATCAAGAAAGCCGATATGACAGGCACTCTGTCACTGACGGGCGTCACGGCCAATGCCATTACTTACGCCGATACCATAAGCGCAAATATTACCGGCCTGCCTGCCACAGCGAATAAACGGGTTAAGGTGACTTTGGGAGACTGGGAGGCGGACACCGCGGCGGCAGCTAAGATTGAATCCACCAATACCTCATCGGATGATGTCACCGGAGTGAAGATCTCCCCAACAGCTGTGGACTGTAAATCGTTCAGCATATCGGTTTCAGTAAAAGGTGGGAACAATTATAATGATAAAACGTATACCGTTGGACCGATTACCATCAACCCCATTGTTCTAAGCGAGACGAATACAACCATCAGCGTTACACCAAAGACGTATCAGGGAGAGGCGATCAGTCTCGCGGACAGTGACATTACGCTGAAGGTCGGAGAGCAGAAACTGGTTCAGAAGCTTGGATCTACCTATACGATCAGTAAATACAGTGATAACGTGAACGCTGGATTAAGTTCTCTCACCCTAAAAGGAATGAAGGGGTCCTGCATTGCCGAAACGGAATATACAGTTTCCAATATATTCCAAATTAATCCGAAGAATATAAATGACGGCCAGATATCGGTTACGCTTTTGGATGCCCCCACGTATAACGGGATTGAACAGGAGCAGGATGTGGGTTCTGTAGTATATACCAACAATGCCGGGAATAACGTAACTCTCACCAAGAACACAGATTTCAAGATTGACCGGTATGAGAATCACAGGAACGCCACAACTCCATCCAGCAAGGCTGTCATGTACATAACCGGGGAAGGGACGAACTATACAGGCGAAAAGAAAGTAGAATTTACAATCAATCCTCTCCAACTGGACGCGGCAGTCCATATCAAGAACCATGCCGACTCAGTTGTTTATAACGGAAAGGAACAGAAACCGGAACCATCCTTAGCCTATATCAACGGAAATAGCCAGGAGATATCTCTTGTCAAAGGAACAGACTATGAGCTTGGCTATTCAGATAACCAAAATGTAACGGGAGAAGCGGGCAGCATCATCAAAATCACCGGAAAAGGCAATTTTGGAGGCACCATAGAGGACAGCTTTGCCATCTCACCGGCTACGCTGACCATCACTCCGTCCGCGGGCCAATGGAAGTATTATGGCCAGGACGACCCGGCAACGATTACTTATGATGTAAGCGGGCAGATTGTAGTTGCGGGAACCGCAGAAAGTCCAGTCTTAAATACGGCGGACGGCGGGGAGCTGGAACGGGCGGAGGGAGAATCCGTCAAGACTTATGCCATTAACATGGGAACCCTGGCTCTTAAGAATGACAGTGTCAGCAGCAATTACCAGCTGAAACTGGCACCGCAGATCTTCACGATTAAACCATACAGCCCAACCGGAATTCAGGCGTCTGTGGACGGAGAATGGAATCCGGATACAGAATGGTATTGGAAGCGCCCCGTACTCCTGGAACCGCCGGCAGATTACCTGATCAGCCGCACGGACGTGTTGGAGGCTGCCACATGGAATGGAGACAGCGTTGCTTACACGGATGGCGATTATTCCAAGAATCCGGTGACCTACTATCTCAGGAACAATGACAGTTCGAGCGCGGAGTATAAGGCAATAACCGTGGATATGACCCTGAACGGCAGTACGGTAGGCGGCGTAGAACGCCCGCTGCGCCAGGATACAACAAACCCGTCAGCCAATATCATAATCGGCCAGAAGGTGTGGCATAAGTTTTGGAATAAAGTTACCTTCGGCACATTTTTTAAGGAAAACCAGACTGTCAGCCTCACCGGCACGGACTACACCAGCGGAATACGCCGGTTGTCTTACCGTGTGGATGATATTGGAACGGAGGCGATGACCCGCGAGGAGCTGGAACGGGCCGGTGACTGGACTTTGCTGGATGAGCGGGCGTCCTCCTGTAAATTTGAACTGTCCTCAGCCCATAGTATTGTCTATGTCCGTGTGGAGGATTATGCAGGAAATGTGGACTATTACAGCAGTGACGGGATTGTCATTGACCGGGACCAGCCCGTAATCGCCCTGGAGTATATGAAAGAGGATGGGAACAGTGCTGACGGACTGTGGACCAATGGCCGCCCTGTTATCCGCGGTACTGTGAGAGACAGCCTGTCGGGAATCCCGGACCGGTATGTGAGCTGGATAGGCGGAAGCGGGCAGCCTCAGATGATACGGACGGATACGGATGGAAGCTTTGCAGTGAACGAACTGACAGAGGGGGATTACCATGTAATCTTTAAAGCGTCCGACCGCGCGGGCAATACCCTGGACACGACAGGGGAGAACGAGATCCATGTAATGCTGGACCGCACGGCGCCGATTGTACATGATATCCGTGTGGACGGTGAAAGCGGCTGGCAGAACGGAAAGGAAGTATCTGTCACGCTTCGGGTGGAGGATGCACTGAGCGGGCTGGATTCCTGGAGGTATACAACAGATGGAGGATTGAACTGGTCTGCGGAGATACCCATTGAAGGAGAGCAGACCGGGATAGATGGTATCGCTTCTGTCTCCCTTCAGGTAAGCCTGGAGGGCGCATATAAGTATGATGATATCCAGGTGCGCATAAAGGATTTAGCAGGAAATGAGGTCTCTACAAAAACAGGAGATATCACAGTCCTTCTGGACCGCACAGCGCCCCAGACGCCGGAATGCAGTATCCAGCCATATGGCCAGGCAGAAGACCGGGGCGTAATCTGGTACAGGAATGACAGCCCGGCAGTCCGTTTGACCGTACCTGCGTACACAGAGCAGGAAGCGCCGGTGAGCGTGTGGTACCGCGTGTATAAAAGCGGGGAGACGCCTGGTGATTTCCTTCCCGGAACCGTGCCAGGTATCGGAGCTGACGGTGTATGGACGCTGGAATATTATGCCCAGGATGAGGCGGGAAACCGTTCGGGAACAGGAAGCAGCCTGATCCGATGGGATCATACGGCTCCGCGGGTGGAAGGCTTCCAGGTATCTGATGGGGACGGCAATGTGGTAACTGGTCTCTATGACCGCGTGTTCCATAATGAGGAACTTAAGGTGACGGCTGATATCACAGAGGAAGGAAGCGGGCTGGCTTCACTCAGCTACAGCATAAATGGAAGCCCGGCCGTGGAGATTGATACGTTGAGCCGTACCTTTTGGATTCCTGTGGGTACGACCGGTTCCATTACACTGACTGCGGTGGATAAAGCTGGAAATGATACGAATGAGGTGCTGGTCAATCTTGGCGATACACAGTGGCAGCTGGAGGATACGCCGCCGGCTGTGGGCAATCCGGTTATTGTCGGTGGCACGGCCGCAGGCTCTACCGGAATATATCCTGGAACGATTCACGTGGAGATACGGGTTTCTGATCTGGACAGCGGGCTACGCACAGTCACTACCAGCCTTACAACTCAGAAGGATGCCGGGGGACCCGAAATCCAAACGGAGGATCTGGGTAATGACAGCATCCAGGTCAAATCCCATACCGTATCTAGGACGATTAGCGCAGAAGGCGCAAACAGCTTGACTGTGAAGGTCACGGATAACGCGGGAAATGTCACGGAGAGAACCTTTGAATGGGTACTGGATCATACAGTGCCTGAAGTGGAGGACGTGCAGATCACATCGCCCGGCGGATATGAGGGAGATAGCTGGAGCAGCCAGCCGGTTATCCTGACATTAAAAGCAGCCGACAGGCAGAGCGGTGTCGAGAAGATACAATATACCGTTAATAACTGGGATTCATGGAGAGAGGAAACATATGATACACCTCAGCAGGTAGTCCGGTTTGAGTTGAACCTGGAGGATGGTATTTATCAGAAGGGGGATATTTCATTCCGTGTGTATGATACGGCAGGAAAGGAAGTTATATACCCGCTTGACCGCATAATCAAGCAAGATACATCCATGCCGCCGGAGGCCTCGGTCTATATAGATGGGTATGGAAGATATAACCAGGAGACAGGGTGGTATGGCGGAAATGCGCCGGTTATCCATTTCATGGTTCCGGGAGCAGATACCGCTGCCGAAGCAGGGCTTACCTTGTATTACCAGCTTCATGACGAGGGAAGTGCCGCAGACGGCAGCTGGACCGCGGTAACCCAGAGCGGAAGTGACATTCAGACCCAGTTTGAACCTGCCAAGGAAGGCGCTTATTCTCTTACCTGGTATGTGGAGGACGAGGCGGGAAACAAGGGGAAGGAGGAAAGCCGGTTTATCCGGTGGGATCAGACTTCGCCTGTTTATGAAGCGACGGCATTTACCTTTAAGCCGGTGAATGATTCATCGGTATCAAAAGCAATCAATTACTTGTCAAATGGAAGCTTCTTTAATGAAGCAATCCAGGTAACGGTTCATGTATCAGATGGTCAGAGCGGCATTGGCCAGGACGGGGTAGAGTATTCATTTGACCAGGTGACCTGGCAGACCGCAGATTGCAGCAAATTGAACCATGCCTACACATTTACACTGCCGGTGGGAACAAAGACCCTCGTGTATGTACAGGCGGCGGACACCCTTGGCAACAGGACGCAGGTTCAGGTACTTGGTACTGAAAATGGGCAGTTATGGATTGTAGAGGATAAACCGCCCTTTATTGGAGGAATTACACCGGAGAAGGGTCTGGGGGCTGCGCAGTGGTATAACCGCGATATTGTGCTTAAAGCTGAGGTGAGGGACGAAGAAAGCGGATTATCAGATCTGACATACCAGATTGACGGGAAGGCAGAGTCTGTCTATGGAAGAAGTACGGACGGCGGCGCCGATGATTGGGATCAGACAGATACGCTGTCCTATATCTGGGGAGAGACCCTGACCAAAGAGGGAAAGGTGACCGTACGGCTGGAAGCAGCGGACAGATCTGGCAATACATCCTGGTTGGAGCAGGAGTTCCTTCTGGATAAGACGGAACCAGAGCTCATATCCCTGACGACAGATCTGCCGTCCGAATGGAATTACGGGAATTATATCAACCGGGATGTAACAGTAACCATTATGGCCAAAGACGGCCCGGGAAGCGGCACGGATCCATTGGCACAGACCAGTGGAATAGCCGGTTACCGCTATTCCCTTGACAATGGAACATCCTGGTCCGGGGACTATGTCTGGGCTGCGGATGAGGATGAGGCCAACACCTTTACCATAGACAAGGAAGGCGTGTACGGAGCGGAGGATGACAGCAGTGCGGACAGACAACTGGTCATACAGTTATGGGATCATGCCGGGAACATACATACCACAAAGGCCGCGGGAGGTGAACTTCTGGAACTGAAACTGGACAAGAGCCAGCCTCCGGCGGCAGACCTGGAAGTTATATCCAGTGGTGTGAGCCCTGTGGATGAGGATGGCTGGTATACTGGTCAGACACCTCCGCAGATATCGCTAAGTGTGAAGAATTCCGGTATATATGCGTCAAATAATCATGTATACTGGAGACTTTATGCTCTGGGGGCAGAAGACGAGGCTGCAAAGGGCAGTTGGAATATGGACGGAACCCCATCGCTTGGACCGGATCAGTCGGCAGCGGAGGGTATCTATACATTGGAATATTATACACAAGATGAAGCCGGGAACAGCACGGCCGCTGTGGCGGCAACCCTGCGCTATGATGGAACCTGTCCGGTATACGGCGATCCTGCGGTGACCTACGCGATCAGGAATGACAGCGGCTGGGCGGAATTCGGCAATACGCTGACATTCGGCAACTTTTTCAACAAGGAGGTAGAGGTTTATCTGCATATTGAGGACACGAACCTCAATCACTTTGGACGGGAGTCCGCGAGTGGAATCCAATCGCTCGCCTATACGGTGCAGATGGAAGGCGGGCAAGAGTCCGAACGCATGGAGATAAAAGATAAGAAATTCACACTCCCGCTTGGAATAAAGGGGTATATCTTCCTCTATTGTACAGATATGGCGGGCAATGAGACACAGGTTATGACACTTTCCGGGGATGGCAGCAATCATTTCTGGCGGGTTGAGAACACACCGCCCATATTGGCAGGTCCCATAGCGGACCGGGGGCCGGATTCCGGCAGCTGGTACAGGAAGGATGTGGAGCTGACCGTAACAGCAGAAGACACAGGCAGCCATTTATCCCATGTAATAGGCTGGGTCGAAGGCAGTGAAGGAATTGTCTCGCTGGATGGTAGCAAATCAGGAGATGCAGCCAAGGGAGGGGAAGTAGAGTCCAACTTTATTGCGACTCCATCACAGGCACAGGATACCTATGAGTGGAAGGATACATTGAGCATAGAGGGGGAGGATATGATCTTTACCGCAAAAGCCTCAGATCTTGCAAAGAATAAATCCACAGTAACCGGCTCCTACAGCCTGGACAAGACGAAGCCTGAGATCACGGCAATTGAAGGGATACCGGACAAATTGACCAATGCGGCCCATATGGTAACCATCCATATGGAAGACAATTTAAGCGGAATAAATCCGGATACGCTGCTTGTAAAAAAGGATGGAATCCATGTCATGAGCGTTACCATGAAGCCGGTGGAAGGAACCAGGAACTATACTGGTACATTTGAAATGCTTGAAAACGGATCCTATACGTTCCAGGTACGGGACATGGCAGGCAATGCTTCAGACGTAGCCACAAGAACCGTGGAGGTGATAGACACCGCGCAGGTTGAGGAAGCCTCCGTAGCGGTAGAGCCATCTGCTCCGGACGGTGAGAACGGCTGGTATGTGACGAGACCAAAGATTACGATTAAAGAGCCGGCGCATACAGGGGTGATCTCCCTGGAAACCTGGTATATCCTCTGGCGTGAGGACTATGTACCGGGGCAGGAACCATCCAAAGTACCAGATACAGCAACCGCGGTACATTTTGAGACGGGCAGACCGGAAACATGGCCTTCCGTGGATCAGGATGGAATCTGGCATCTAAAGGTCTGGTCCAGGAACAGCCTGGATGTACGGACGGAGAGCTTTGAAGGAGTATTTAAAGTAGATACCCGGACTCCGGAGAACCTGTCCATAGAAAGCGATCCGGAGTGGTGGACCGATGAGGACCCCGTGGTGTCCGTGGATGCTGAGCCCAGGGGAACAGAACTGACCGCCTGGAGCTACTCTGTGGATGGAGGGAAAACTTGGAGCCAGTGGATGGCATGGCAGGAGGATAACCAGTTTTATCTGGAGACAGACCGTCTGCCGTCTCAGAAGTGCTGCTTTAAAGTAAAAGACCTTGCAGGCAATACGGCGGTCAGCCGGGAAATCAGTGTGCTGCGCGATACGCAAGCACCGCTTTTGGAACCGGTTGTACCAATCCATCGTTCTGAGGATGTGCCTGTCAATACGGAACTGGTGCTAAGAGCGGACCGCGGACTTGATCTGGAGTTTGCATACGGATTGATTAACCTGTATACCATGGACGGCACGCTGGTAGCCAGTATGAATCCCCAGATGGAAGGCCAGGTATACTTGACGGATGAAGATAAGCTTGTCCACGCGGTACTGCCAGGTCCGCTGGAGAAAGATACAACTTATTATGTGGAGGTCGACAGTGGATTCGCAAGAGATTATGCAGGCAATGCCAGCCAGGCTCTGGCTGGGCTGGGCCGCTGGTCCTTTACGACCGGAGAGAAGCAGACTGCGCATAGTATAAGCGGATACAGCATTGATGTCGTATCCGGCGACAGCCGGCGCAACCGGAAGATCAGCCTGACGGCGCAACCGGACAGCAGCTTGGCGTACAAGCACAGCTTTATTACGGCGCCGGCCTACCGGGAGCCGGATGGAAGGCTGACAGCCCGGTTGGATATACGGCCCTTGTATACGGAACAACCGGGGAATAGCTGGAAGCTAAAGGCCGCCTCCGGTACAACGCAGGTCGAAACGGGACAGGACGGGAAATTCCAGGTAACCATACCGGCAGGAACAAGAGAAGATACTCTATATCTGTATCATCAGGACACGAAGGAGGAGTATGAACTTAAGATACAGCTGGCGGATATAAAGGTAGAAGCCAGAGGCGATTTTATGCCCGCAGTGGATCGGGAAGAGATACTGGGGTGCCTGAATCTGGCGGAGCTGTCCGGCGGACAGGACCTGCAGGGGATCAGCGTGGTACTGGAATTATGGCAGACGGAAGGATTGTCAGAAGAAGGCCGGGAATCCATGGAGGGGCTGGAAGCATATATGCCGGATGATACGGTGGTACGACCAATGGATATTTATCTGATAAAAGAGGAATCCGTGCATGGTGGAACCAGCAGAGAACAGGTCAAAAGGCTGGAGACGGAGATTCATCTGAGCTTCGGTCTGGAGCAGCGTTATCAGGATTACCGGGTGCTGCGCTTCTATGAGGATGAAATCACATCAATCCGGCCGGTTATCCAGGAGGAGGGCCAGAGGCTGTCCATAACAACGGATTGTTTCTCTGAATATGTCCTGGTATGCAGCAACAAAAGCCTGGATGAATTAGACACGATGGCAATTCAGATGGAACAGGAAAAAGACGAGCCGGCTGCGTTTGGCGGGCCGCAAGATGAGCGGGAGGCTGCTCAGACAGACACTGCGCTTCAAAATGATACAATCCATACCTTATGGAACTGGATTCCCATATTGATCATCGCAGCAGTATGCCTGGCAGGTGTGTTGCTCTATACGGCGTACTGCGAAAATGTAAAGCGCAGAAACCGAAGACGCAAACGCCTGAACAGGAACAATGATGAAGAAAACGCCACAGATGGCGGACAGGAGATGAAATAATGAGAAGAAGATGGTTGAAATTGACAGCGCTGCTGATGGCAGTATTGCTCAGCGCACAGCCGGCTGTGGAAGTGATGGCTGCGGTTATAGAGCAGCCGGCCACGGCCACGCCATCTGATTCGGCTAAGGGCGAGTCTCTGAGGCAGCGCTGGCAGGACCTGATGGATTCCATAGACGCCGCATTTGAGGCTATGAAGTCCACGGATGCGGATGAAGTACAGGAATTCAGCGGAGAAGCCGGTCCTATAGAGATGGAACTGATGGAGAAGATATACGGTCTTGCGGAAAAGGAACAGGGGCTGGAGGCCCCTTCCTCCCCGCTGGAAGAACCTGCGTCCGGTACCGACAGTGTTAGGGATTCCGCTCAGACGGCCAATGTCGCCACCTATCGTATGACAGCTCTGGCTGCCACCGGTATACAGTATCATGCGGCCGATCAATACTATTATACCAGCGGGCCTGTGGAAGGCGGGACGTTATATCTGTCGACAGGAGAGTACCATTTTAGAGATATTGA
This sequence comes from Enterocloster sp. 210928-DFI.2.20, assembly GCF_020554465.1. Classification (NCBI taxonomy): domain Bacteria; kingdom Bacillati; phylum Bacillota; class Clostridia; order Lachnospirales; family Lachnospiraceae; genus Enterocloster; species Enterocloster sp. 210928-DFI.2.20. Next base: position 117,378 of record NZ_JAJCHK010000008.1, on the reverse strand, counting down.
TTTCACGTCGACCTCCAAGGAGGCGGTTTCCATCAATGGTACGGTCACACTGTACATCGACGGCAAGGTAAAACTGAAAGGCTGCAACGGCAGCGGAACGACACCAGGCAGTGCGGCGATCAGAGTTCCGGCCGGTTCAACACTGATCTTGAAAGGAAATGGAAATCTGACCGCGATTGGCGGTAACGCAGCCAACGGAACCGCTGGTGCTAACGCTGATGCAACTGGCAACTACATTGAAGGCTCCGAAAATATTGGAGGACGGGGAGGCAATGGCGGTGGCGGAGCCGGAGCCGGAATTGGCGGTAATGGGGGAGCTGGGGGAAGCAGATACTCTGCTTACAGCCATTTCTCAACTGGAAACGGAGGGGCTGGCGAGTCCGCCGGCAGTATTTACATTTATGGTTTGAACAGCCTCGATGTCCAGGGCGGAACCGGTGGAACCGGTGGTAAAGGAGGAAACGGGTGCCAGGGCGCTTCATTTACCGTTGTCCTGTATACCCGCCTGAAAACTGGAGCAGGCGGAGGCGGAGGCGGCGCAGGAGGATTTGCCGCGGCTCCGATTGGAGGCGGAGGAGCAGGCGGAGGCGGAGGCGGAGATGGGGCAGATGGTAGTAACTTGGATATAGCTTTATCTGGGCTAACCAAGAATAGGGGAGGCGGATACGGGGGTGATGGGGGATACGGGTATAACGGTTCCGGCAAAAGCTGTGGCGGAGGAGGCGGAGGCGGCGGCGGAGCCGGCTTCGATGGAGTTAAATTATTCTATGAAAGAGGCGGATCAGGCGGTGGGTCGGGAGTAAACGGCGCAAGGAGCAATGAATATGAGGTTTCAGGTGATAATGGAGGTAAGACTGCGAAGGGGGGACAGTGCGGCGGTGCGGGAATGCGCGGCCAGGCCGTATGGTTAACAACGGCCTGCAATATACAGGATGGCAAAATCTTTAATCATTCCAAATTGGCAGATTCCGAACCGGATGATCACAGTTATATTACCATCTACGATATGGACGATTCCAAGATAACGGTAGATTCCATAGATCCACAGCAATATAGCGGCCATTACATCACTCCGAAGCCTGATGTTTACTGGAACGGAAAGAAGCTTGAACAGAAGAATTTTCTTTATACATATTCAGGCAACCAAAACGTAGGGCGGGCAGAAGTAAAAATCGAGGGGCTCTATAATCAGAAGAATTTAACGGATACCACCTACACGGCCTTTGGCTCCAAAACCTTTAATTTTGATATCACAAAGGGGGATATCACGCCGAGTATTCAGGCTGCGGATCATGTGGAGTTTGGAGCGGCCTTTATCGCAAGTGTCGAAGGTAATACGGAAGGCAATCCGGTGACTGGATGGCAGTTTATACAGGGGGAAGGAACCATTAAGGAGCTGTCTAACGGCAGTATACAGGTTACCCCTACAAAGGCTGAGCCCATCAGATTAAAGGCCCAGGTAAGTGAGGGGCAGAATTATAACGGGGCGGAGGCGATCAGTGGTGAGATAACCGTTACAGGCCAGTCCATAGAGAAGGCTACGGTAGAGACAATCCGCCAGCAAACCTATACCGGGCAGGCCATTCGGCCAAAGCCTAAGGTATACTTCAATGGCAGACAGCTTGAAGAAGGACCAGATTATGAGATTGAGTACAGCGATAATATGAATGTGGGAACCGCAAAAGCAATTTTTATAGGAAAAGGGAATTTCGGGAACCGTGTAGAAATCCCATTTTCCATTGTGCCTTTAAGTATTACAGATTCCTCAATTACATTTTCCTCCATAGCAGACCAGCCATATGATGGAACAGCCTTATGCCCGCCTATGGTGCTCACAAGAGATGGCGCCTCTCTGATTCAGGGAACGGACTACGAGGTTGAGTACAGCGGGAATGTGAAGGTAGGAACGAACAGTGCAGTGGTTATTGTACGCGGAATGGGAAATTATAAAGGAACACATCAGGAACGGTTTACGATTACGCCGGCTTCTATCAACGCGGATAATATCAAGGCAGACGAGATAACACCGGAGGTATTCAACGGCCTGAAGAAGGAGCCGCTGCCGGTTGTGCGGTTTACTGACAAGGATGGCAACGAACACATTTTAACAAAAGAATTAGATTATACGCTGTCCTATAGTAATCATGTGGAAGCTGGAACTGCTTCAGTTACCATTCAGGGTACAGGCAATTTTAATTCCAGCAGGACGCTTACATTTACAATTCAGCCAAAGACGCTTACGGTAAGGGCCAATGATCATTTTCTGGAATATAATGCAGGGCTAAGCGAGCCGGTGTTCAGTCTGACGGACGATCTCACTATAACAGGAGCGGTTTCCGGATATGAGCCGGAATTTACCGGTATGCTGCGTCTGGATGGGGCCTGGGAAGTAAAGGCGGGCAAGATGTATCAAATTGTCAGCAGCAACCTGGCTTTATCACCTGCTTCCAGCCATCCGGCCAATCAAAATTACAGTTTCAGCTATGGGGAGGGATTTACGCCAGGAAATCTTACCATTGTCCAGACCACGGTCATTGACAAGGAAGCGGTGTTGAAGAAAAAGACGGGAGGAAGTTTTTCAGAGCTGACGCAGGCCGACCAGAGGCAAGGCTGGTACAACACGCAGGTATATGTCTGCGCTCCGGAGCACTATTTAATCAGTGCGGTCAATTCTCTTGAGGATGAACAGTGGGGTGACCATATCACGTATCCGGACGGCGACTATATAACTTCCGGAGTCACCTATTTCTTGAAGGACAATACCGGAGGAACGACGAATGGGGCAATTAGCAAAGCCAAATCCATCTATTTTAAACAGGATACAAGACCACCTGAAGGAAGTATTATTATTGGAAATCAGGTGTGGCCTGTGTTTATGGATACAGTCGAATACAATCATTATTATAATGTCCCTCAGGATGTGGAGCTGACTGCTTCAGATGATTTAAGCGGCGTCCAGCTGGAGGATGATTCCGGCATGACACAGACAGGAATATCCTATATGGTGAGCAGCAAAAACCTGTCAAAGAATGAACTGGACGGTCTTGCGGAGGAACAATGGACCAGAGGGGTCCGCTTCCGCTTTGAAGCAGAAAAGGGAATTGTCTATGTCAGGGTAGAAGACCGGGCGGGGAATGTTCTGTACCTGCGCTCGGATGGATTGATTTATGACACGAAGGCGCCGGAAATCCAGATTACCAAAACCCCCGGGACAGCCGGAAGCTGGGTGAGGGATTTAGAACCCAAAATTGAAGGGAAGATTGCCAGGTCTGCCTCCGGGCTGATGGACCGGTATGTGACCTATGAGGTCGGCAGGCTCAACGATAAGGGGGGATATGATTATGGGTATCCATTTGAGTTTACTCCATCGGCGGATGGCGCCTTTACAATTCGCTTGCCGGATCTGGAGGATGGAAAATATCAGATCCGGATATCCGCCTCAGGTAACTCCGGGAATCTCAATTCAAAGGAAGTATCGGTGTGGATTGACCGCACGGCCCCGGAGGTGGAAATGGAGCGGGTATCCGTTACACCGGCAGGAGAATGGAAGAAAAGCCAGGTGACGGTAAACCCAGCCGCTGCGGTCAGTGATGCTATGAGTGGAATTAGCAAAAAGGAGTACGCGCTGGACGGGAATACGTTCCGGGCCTACACTGGGGACAGTTTTGTAATCAACAGTGACGGCGTGTATGAGCGCCTGGTCCTGCGTTATACAGATTCAGCTGGAAATGTGTTTGTCACCCAGCCGGGACAGATTGTTGTACGTCTTGACACAAAGGCCCCAGCAGCGCCGTCTGTCCAGATCAAGGGAGTGGCCGATTCTGTCGATACCGGAGGCCTTAAATGGTACCGTGGAGTGCAGGCACCTGCGGCAACCATCCAGGCACCTGCATATGGAACCCTGGAAGCGCCGACTTCTGTGCAATGGAAGCTGTGGAAGAACGGTTTTGCAAAGCCGGCTCAATATAGTACCGGCGTGTGGGCTGTGCCGGACAATGATGGAGTTTGGAATCTGGCGTATAAAACGGTGGATGAAGCTGGAAATGAATCCGCGGAGCAGACGGAGACAATCCGTTGGGATCATACGGCGCCGGGATTTGAGAGTCCGGCTTACGAAATCACATATTTGAACAGCAGTACGCCGGCGGCGATTGCCAATATGGCAAGTTTTGGCCTTTTCTTTAACGAAACAGTGCGTGTCAAGCTGAATGCTAAGGATGAAACCGGAGGAAGCGGCCTGGCCAAAATCGGCTATTACATAAACGGCGTTTATAAGGAAATTGAGCTGTCAAAGATGTATTTTGATCTGGAAGCCGGTACGGAGGGAACCATCAGGCTGGAAGCAGAGGACGGGGCCGGCAATGTAACCGGAACGATGATCCTCAATGCAGATGGCAATGGGAACTTGATTGTTGAGGATAACCCTCCTGAAATCCAGGTGACCGCCCATGGAAGTCCAAATGAAAATCATTGGTACAACCAGAACGTAAAGCTGTCCATCGAAGCGTATGATGCGGACAGCGGCCTGGCTGTGGTTACCGGAGATATTGGCGGACAGGCTGTTAATTATGTTCTGAATAACTATACAAAAGTAAAAAGTAAAGAGTTTGAAGCTGTATTGGAGGAGGGAAAAGGACTGACATACTCTCTGACTGCAGTAGATAATGGAGGATTAACAGGCACAACACCAGGAGATGCCCCAATTTACAATATTGATACGACAGCTCCTGAGGTGGTCATGAGAATGACCAAAGGGCAGCCGTCCGACTGGTACAATACGGATGTGGAGATCACGGCAGAAGCCTCAGATTCCCTGAGCGGTATCTGGCGGTATAGCTGGAGCCTGGACGGCGGAACGACATGGGATACGCCGAAGGCCTGGGATGGGGATGTCAATCACGCACCTAAATCCATCATCAAGAAGGAAGGAACCTATACCATTATGCTTCGTGTCTGGGATCAGGCCGGCAATATGTCTGAAACCGCGGAGCTGTATGCGGATGTTGAGATGAAACATGAGGATGGAAGCATGGAAGCCATTACTCAGAAAATCAGTAACCAGCTTACCCTGGACGTCACCCCTCCGCGCCCTCCGGTATTTAACATCATGCCGGGAGCAAACGGACATTTTAACGGTCAGTGGTATAACGGCGGGGAACCGGGAATTGAGCTGAAACTGCCGGAAGGGCAGGCGGTCGGTTCAAAAGAAACGCTGGTATGGTATATAACCAACGAAGGGGATGGAATTGATTTAAATGCGCCCGGCGATGGGTTGAAAAATGTACTGCCTTGGAATAAACCGGATGGAGATGCACAACAGGTGACTCTGCCAAGGGATGACTGGGGGGCATACTCCGGTCCGGATGGAAAAACGCCCGAATATGGAGAAGCGGTACAGGGCGCATATGATCTGTACTATTTCAGCTATGATGGAGCGGGAAATGTAAGCTACCATACAGCTCCTGAGATTACTACAATCCGCTGGGACTGCCTGAAACCAGAGTTCGGAAGCTTTACATTCTCCGATACAGATGGAAATGTCATTGACGGCATGAAGCATTTTTTCCAGTACGGGAATTATTTCAAAGACTCTGTGACGGTTATTGTGGAGGTAGAAGACCCTGTTCCCGAGAAAACCGAGGGACATGTGAAAAAAGCGTGCAGCGGAATCAGACAGGTAACATTCTCCATTAATGGAGGGGCACCTGAAACGGCGGCTCCAATCCAGGTAGAGGGGGTTACGAAATATACATTTGAGATACCAAAGGAGACCACAGGCAAGATCACGGTACAGGCGGTTGATTATGCAGATAATGTGTCCTCACGCTATGTGCTGGGAACCAATGATTCCGATCTATGGGCATTGGAGTCCACGCCTCCTGAAATTGGGGGTGTGACGGCAACGTCTTCCAACGCTTCCAGGGAAGTTGTGGATGGAGCGGGCAAGAAGACGTTGTGGTATACGGAGGATATTTCTCTTAATTCTGTGATTACAGATACAGGAAGCGGAATAAACCGTGTGACATGGCAGCTGGGAACCGGCGGGGAACAGACCGAACAGCTGGGAGAGGACATCTTGACCGGAACCGCCTCCGGTACCGGAAGCCGCGAGAGCACATATACATGGAAGGATATCCTGAGCGAGGAAGGGACTGCTGTGCCGGTTCATATTAAAGCCTATGACAATGCCGGGAATGCGAATGAATATACGACGATATTCAATCTGGATAAGACGAAACCGGACGTAGAAGTCATATTTGGCGATCCTGACGGCGGGATGTATCAGGAATATCCCGGCTGGAATGGTGACAGCAGGCTTACAATCAAAGCGTCTGATCATGAAGAAAACGGAGGAAGTGGTGTTGATGTCTATGCGGTAAGCTTCGACAGCGGAGTTACCTGGAGTGATCCGGCCCCGTATAAAACAGGGACGGACGAGTTTAACGTGGTTATGGTGCCGGATGGCAGTTATGAAGAAGACCAGATCCAGGTGCGGGTGTGGGATATAGCGGGCAATTGCTATGATTCATCGGAGGAACAGCCCCTATCCTTTAATACGGATGCAGTTGAGCCTGAATCCGGGGTAGTAAGTGTGACCCCATTTACAGATGGCGAACTGGTCATGAAGTATGGCGAGGCATGGTATAACGGAAGCCAGCCGCCTTCGATCTATATTCATGCGGAAACTACAGATCCGGAGAGAGCACCGGTCCATGTCTACTGGTGCCTGACAGATGAGAATGCCCAGGCTCCCAAGGCAGCGGATGTGAGCCAGTGGACCAAAGACAGCCAGGAACAGTTAAAGATTCCAAAAGATGGCCGTTATAAACTCTTTTGGTATCTGGAAGATGAGGCCGGCAATACCGTGGATAAGGAGATGCCTTTAAGCCAAGTGATCCGCTATGACAGCGAGAAGGTGACATATCATGACCCGAAGGTATCATTTTCCAGAGTAAACACCAATCCGTTGAGCCGTGTGGGAAACTTTATAACCAGCGGTAACTATTTTAAGGAAGCAGTGTGTATTACCCTGCATCCACAGGATCATATGAGCCAGCCGGCGGCGGCCTTTTACAGTCTGGACCAGGGATTTACATGGAGACAGATGAAGCTGGCTAAAAGTGGAGCTGATGTAACATTTTCCTTTGAACTGAATACAGATACGGACGGAACGGTACAGATCTGGTACTACACCGTGGACAAGGCTGGAAATGCAGAAGCCCCTAATATACTGACTGGTCAGAGCGGAAGCCTGGAATGGATTGCAGAGGAAGGCGCGCCGGAAATTGGACGTTATCAGACAAAGCAGTCCTCCAATGGGGCGGGATGGTTCAATGCCTCGAAGGTTGATATAACCGTACCGGTCATTGACCGAAAGAGCGGCGTGGCCACAGCAACAGCTTCCTGTGCAGAACGCGATGTCAGCGGCAATGAAGGGCCGGACAGAATCCTGGACAGCGGCATATGGATAGACCAATCACCCGCGGAATATGAGGCGGTCCTGACGCCGGTACTCGATTTTGACTGTACGGATCTGGCGGTAACTGTAACGGCCCTGGATAACAGTGGAAACGAAGCAGAGCGGACGGAGTACTTCAGCATTGATACAGTTGCTCCAACTATCACACAGATGGATGGATGGCCCCAGGTTCCGGTTAATAAAAATCAGACCGTTACATTTAAGGCAAAAGATGAGCGCAGTGGTCTCACCGTGGATTCAGTGACAGTTACAAAAGATGAAGATATGGTCATTATTCCGGTCTGCCAGGTAGACGATGGTGTGCTGACCGGTACATTTTCCACAGCTGGTAATGGACTATACAGGATTGAGATTACGGATGTAGCAGGTAATACCCAAACGTTTACAAAGGATGAGAAGTATATCGACTTGTCAAAAATCAGCGACCAGAAACTGGAGGTGCGCTTAGAACCCCCTAATCCTAATGGAGAAAATGGATGGTATGTAACAGTACCTGAAATACAGATCATACCTGTTAAACAATCGGGAGCCAGTCAGCTGACCACATGGTACACATTATATCCGGAAGGAGAAGAGGAGCCGGAAGGAACATTATTCCTGACTACTTCAGGACCAGGTACAACCGGTGCAGAGAATCAGGATTTAGAGCAGCCCAAGATACCACAGGATGGAAGATGGAAGCTTCATGTATGGCTGGAAAATGTATTTGGCGACAGGACAGAGTTTGAAACACGAATTCTGGTAGATACAGCGCCGCCTGAGAATTTGAGGGTGACGAATCTGCCGAAAGATAAGGCATTTACAGAGGCAGAGGACGTGTGGATTCGTGGTGAAAAGCATTTGACAGCAAAAGCGGAAGACATAACCAGCGGAATACGGCATTGGTGCTATTCCCTTGATGGAGGCAGCAGTTGGACCGGCTGGAAGGATTGGAACGGTTCTGGAAGCCTTTTGATTGATCAGGATGTGATGGATGAAGAAAGGATTATGTTCCGGGTAAAGGACGAGGCTGGAAATGAGACGGTCAGCAGTGGATATACCGCCCTTAGAGATACACAAGAGCCGATGCTTTATCTGGCACTCATTAATGGGATGGATACTACGATGGAGACAGACTCAAGCCTACTGTTCTATACCAACGAGGATGTATGGCAAATCGCAGGCAACAATGGAAAGGTCCGAATCTGGGATTATGACAGCCGCACGCTGTTCTGTGAAATACAGGCCAGGACCGCAGGCATTGATGTCAACCGCCGCCTTAGGACCGTGGAAGTTCCCTTAACAGTGCCGCTGAAGCCGGGGACCCGTTATTATGTGGACATTACCAGAGATTTTGTGACCGATGAAGCCGGGAATGTAAATCCATACTGTGGTGGATTCGGTGTGTGGGAATTCACAACAAATGGAACAAAGGTAAGCCATGAAGGAATACTCGGATACAATGTTGATCTGTTGGCAGGCACAGAACCGGAGTACAGAACCCGGATTCAGCCTGTATGGAATGAGACAGACGGAGAATTCCAGGTGATATGTGGCTCCGGCAATCTTGACGGAGGCAATGGGGAGACGGTAAGCTTTGAGGTACAGCCGCTCACCGCAGATGGAACAGCAGCAGAGCTTTGGGCTGTAAGCCCATCTGTGTCTATCGAACAGATGACAGAAGGAATATACCGGGTGGAATTCCCGGCGGCTATGAGTGACGTGCGCCTGCGTTCATCTGTAGATGAACGGACAGCAGCGGAAAGCGTACTTAGAATTGCACTTCGTCCCATATCGGCCGGTGCGTACGGTGATTTAAATCCGGCCATTGAGGAGATGGAAACTGTGAACAGCATCCGTCTTCAGGACAGGATGGAGATTATGAGTGAGGGGAAGCATATTGAACTGCGCCTCGATGTAAAACAACTGAATAATGATGGCTCTGTAGCCGCGGCTTATATGTTAGGAGGAAAACTGCCGCCTGACAGCCGGGTACAGAACCTGGATATCAGTTTTGAAAAAGCAGAAAAACAGAATGGGGCAGAACTAATTCCCATAGAGCGATTGGAACATCCGATCCGGATCACCCTGGATATGCCGGGAGCGTGCAGAGGCTATGAGCATTACATTGTTCTGCGGATTCACGGGGATCAGGTCAGCTATTTGAGACCACAGATGCTTTTAAATGGGACTCGTTTCCAGTTTGCAACGGATCGGTTCAGCCAATATGCACTGTTGTGCAGCAACAGTCCGCTGATACCGGAACAAAGAGTAGACGGGACTATGACAACGACCCTTGCGGTAGCGTCATCAACAGATGATGGACATGGAAAAGCAACATCGTCGGAAGTTGTGGAGAGTCAGGGAACGCACATCGTCAATGTTTTAATCCCCTGGTGGGTGGCAGTAATTATAGCAGCCGCTGCCGCAATGCTGGTTATGGTTATACACGGGTCCTACAGGCGTGATCATAAAAAGAAGGAGAACGAAGAGGACTCGTAAAAAAGCATTGGTAGTATTGAAACGATGATGATACCAGAATGAAATGGCCTACCGGAGTTAGATCCCGGCCGGCCATAGGAGATAACATATGAGAAGAGAGAGGGCAATTGAGTTAACAAAGCTGCTTTCGCGTCTATATTTCGTGAAACGAGATTATGTGACATTGGAGAAATGTCTTTCAAAGGACATTACCTGGATTGGGACGGGAAGGGGGGAAATATGCCGCTCTTTTAAAGAGGCACAGGAACATTTCCAGAAGGAGAAAGAAATATATACAGGAAGCTTCCTGTTGTTAAACGAGGAATACCAGGTACAGTTCCCGGCGGAACATGTAGTCTGCGTATTGGCGGAAATGGACGTCAGGACACCTCACCAGGCAGAGCTGGTTTTTGATGAACATATGCGTTTTTCTGTCATTTACCGGAAGGAGGGAAGGAGATGGAGAATCATCCATCTCCACAATTCGATGCCGGACAAGGCGCAGGAGGGCGCGGCCTATCTGAATGCGCGCAGGGGACGCCGCGATTACCGGTTTATCAAGGAAGCCGCGGCTGAGATGGCGGCCACAAGGATTGATGAGGTCCGGAAGATGGATTCCCTGACAGGAATTTTTAATATGGAGGGATTTGTGGAACATGCCGAGGCCATCCTGAAGGAACATCCGGACCGCCCGTATGCCATTTTGAAATTTGGAATCAACCAGTTCCGCTATATCAACCACATCCTGGGATACCGGACCGGGGATCACATCCTGCGGGAGATAGCCAGTAACCTGGAAAAGTTGTGTGAAGAAGAGGAGATCTGTTCCCGCATTGAGAAGGATAACTTCGCCATCCTGATGGCCTATGAAGACCGCGAGGCGCTGGACCGCAGAATCAACAGTTTTAAAGAGAAATTTGTCAGTCAGGAGACCGAGGAAACACTCAATATCAGTATTCATTTCTCGGGCGGCGTGTGCCTGATTGAGCCGGGAAACAAAGAGTCGGTCAAGCGGATGTTAGATAAAGCCATGCTGGCGCAGCATTACAGGAGCACCAGAAGGCGGCTGGAAGATGACTATATCTACTATGATCCGGAGATTGAACGGTGCCAGCTGAGGGAACAGGAGCTGGTGGAGACCGCCAGATTCGCCATGAAGCGGGACGATTTTAAAATGTATTTCCAGCCCCAGGTCTGCCTGGATACGGGGAAGGTGATAGGGACGGAGGTTCTGGTGCGGTGGGTCAAGCCGGACGGACGGATTGTGATGCCCGACGAATTCATACCGGTGTTTGAAACCACAGGATTCATCAAGACACTGGATTTCTATATGCTGGAGAAGCTGTGCGCCAGTATGCGCAGATGGCTGGATTCCGGCTATCATGTACCGCCGGTGTCCATCAACCAATCAAGGCTCCATTTGGAGGACCGGAAATATGTGGAGGAATTCTGCGGCGTTGTAGACCAATGGAGAATCCCCCATGACCTGATTGCCTTCGAGCTGACGGAGAGCGCCTTTACAGAATACAACGAGATGATCCAGAGACTGGCGGCGGAGCTGCATAACCGCGGATTCCGTCTGGACATTGACGATTTCGGAACCGGTTATACGGCATTGGGGCTTTTGATGCTGATTGAGCCGGATGTGCTGAAAATGGACCGGAGCCTGACCGCCAATTTCGAAAACCCCAAGGGCCAGCTGGTGCTTAAAAAGCTGATCGAGATAGCGAAAGAAACCCACACGGCGATTATCTGCGAAGGGATAGAGACCAGGGAGCAGGTGGAATATTTCAGGAATTTGCACTGTGACATAGCCCAGGGCTATTATTATTACCGGCCTATGCCGGAAACCGCGTTTGAGGAACAGGTGTTACGGGCCGAAGACATTGTATGGAGGAATGTTGAGGAATGCAGCAAAGAATCTTGACGGAAGAATTAATTGAGTCATATGCTGACTCACTGAAGAACGAATACAGCGGGTCCACACAGGAGCGCTACCGGAGGGATGTGATAAATTTTTTTCATTATGTACGGAACAGGGAAATCAATCGGAGCGTCTGCACCGAGTATGAGGAAGCATTGAAGTCCAGATACAGTGCAGGGAGTATCATTACGATTCTGAACGGACTCAATACGTTTTTCAGTTTTGCGGGCTGGAATGAATGTAAAATCCAGGTACCAAAGCTGCAGCCGGTGGAGGGACTGTGCAGGTCCCGGCTAACGGTAAAGGAGTACATGCGTTTGTTGGCGGAGGCAGAACGTATGGGAGACCAGCGTTTGTCTCTGCTTATGCAGACCCTGTGCGCGTTACAGTTAAGGGTCAGTGAACATCCCCTTATTACCAGAGAAGCAGTGGAACAGGGGTATATCGTTCTGACAAGGAAGGGAAGCAGACGGGTTTTGTACATTCCGTCTGATTTAAAGCTCAAACTGTTAGAGTATTGCCAGTGGAAACAGATCACCAGCGGTCCGGTGTTCAGGACCGCTCACGGTGGGGTATATCACAGGAGCAACATCCATAAAGACATGAAGCAGCTCTGCCGGGGAGCCGGGGTGGACGCTGATAAAGTGAAACCCCAGCAGCTGCTGAATCTGGCTGTTTCAGAGTTGGTGGTTCAGATCATACCCGAAGATAAAAATGTAATTTAAGGTTTAAAACAGAATAAAACTCAGAGGTAATCCACAGCCATAGACGACATGATTGAAACTTTGCGATACATAAGACGTATTTTCAGCAATGACAATCGGGGTTCTGATTCTTGATGATGATTTGAATGTATGCCGCCAGATAAAGTACGCATTGCAAGATGCGACTACGGACGTGTATTACGCTTTTTCAGTAGCCGAAGGGATGAAACACTTCATGGAACAGAATTATTGTCTTGTATTATGGACATAGCCCTATCGGAAGCGGATGGGAATGAACTGTTAAAAATCATGAAACGGGCCAAAACGATTCCTATCTTGGTTCTATCTTCCAAGCCGGGGCAGGAGGCTAAATTGTCCGCATACCAGGCAGGCGCTCATGCATATATGGAGAAGCCATATGAGCTGGAGGAGTGTCTGGCACAGGCTGAAGCGCTGATGGATTTGTATGTGAACCTAAAACAGCCGGAAGATCGAAGTTATACCTTGGCTTTCGGCATGGATTTAATCATAGATCCGGATCGAAGGGTAGTAACGCTGAGCGGTGAGGAATTGAACCTGACACGAAAAGAGTGGGGATTATTTAACATCCAGATGGCATAACTGTCCGTCAAAAAAAAGCATTGCCGGGCAGAGTCTATTCCCGCGTTCATAAATAAAGATTTCTCCAGGCACTGCTACTGTTTGGAGGGATCTTTTTTGCGTTGGCTAAGTTCTGCGCCGCTGCTGATTAAAAGCAGCGATATCTAGAGCATAATGCGGTCTAATAAATAGGATTGGCTTAAAACAGAGAAAAACCCACCGTAATTTCCGGTGCCGTTCACCACCGCGCTTGTTCTTCAATTTCGAAAATTTTAGAATTGGAGGACAAGCCCTATGGCGGAAGAAAGGACTTATACCATTATTGTACAGAGAGAACGTGTGGAAGTGAGCAGAGAAGTTTATTGTGCCTATCATAAAGCCCGCGAAGCGGAGCGATATCAAAATCGTGTCATCCGGCAGATCGAAATGTCGCTGGAACGGTTCCAGGAGGAAGGTGTGAGCGCGGAATACCATGTGGTCCGATCTGCTCCGGGAATTGAGGAGGTAATGATCCAGGCCGAAGATAACCGCAGACTGTACCAGGCGTTGTATGAATTGAACGTGGAGGAGCGGCTGTTAATTGATGCTTTATTCTTTTCTGGGATTACGGAAGGTGAACTGGCAACCCGTCTTGGAGTCACTCAGCAGGCAGTGAGTAAGCGGAAGAAACGGCTTCTGAGAAAGCTCCGTAAAAAAATAGAATAAATTTTTTGATTTTGAGGTTGTGGGCCCCTTCACTTTTTCCTTTATAGGAGTGAAGGGGCTTATTCAGTCCCCGTTGTTCCTTGAAAATTTCATATCCAGCGATTACGATACGTTAGCTGTTCAGCGCGAAAGCGAAAGCGGCATAGAAAGATACGCCACGACCACCTGCAGGCTCTCTAGTGTCCTGCCAATCCAATCATATCTAAGGTGCAGAGCGGTTTTTTCTGTTCTGAAAATGGCCCGTGGCCGGGCCATCCCGCCATGACCTGGGCAGCCTATGATGATACTTCCGTCCAGTCACAGCCCCTCTTGGCCGAGGGATCACGCAATGAGGGCGGCAGCCGGAGATCCCGGCTGGGGACAGTAAAGAAGCTGTAACCCATGACGACCTTGCCAGGGCCGGTTGTAATCGACTGCCAGACTCCGGGGAGGTGTGCCGAATAGGAGCATGATGTATTAAATAAGATGAAATGAAGAACAAGTACGTTTTTATACTGTATGGCGGCGGCTGTTTCTTAACCGCCGCCATCAGATATATTTGATCGAAACAGTGAACTTTTGTCAGATAGGCTAAGAGTACTATCAATTTTTATTGGATATAATGATAGCTGATTGGGGATGATTCAGATATGATGTGGTACAGAAAGAATAGATCGTCAGAGGAGGAAGCAGATCATGAGGAATGATAGAAAAAAGACAGTGGCAAGGTATATGCGATTTGGGAGAGCATAAACAGCTAATCCCACCCCCTGAAATTATGATACCATCGACTGGAGACAGATGTGGGAGGATAAGAGAACTGAATAAAACTACATAGAGTTACATCCCCTTGTCAAATACGAGTAAGGGGATTTTTTGTTTCCAGAAAATCGGGTAAGAGAGGGGGGAAGCAAAGTGAATATTGTAAGAGACGATTTATACTATGCTGGCCTGACACCGGTAACTAGCAGTGAGCAGGGAGGTGTAAGACCGGCATTTATAAATTTGAAATCCGATTGAACCAATAAATTCAGAAAAAGAGGGAGAGGATCTTATGAGCGAGAAGAAAAAGGCATGGGTATATACCCGGAGCAATGTATCAGAGGACAAGTTTGGGAGCTTGAAATGGCAGGATCAGAAGCTGACCGAATATGCCCTCCGTATGGGGTGGGAGGTAGTTGGACATTCCCAGGACATTGGTTACTACCGGGATATAAAACGGCCCGGTCTTCAGGCGCTGACCGATGTGGTATCACAGGGGGAAGTGAATATCCTGGTGGTGAGCGGTCCCGACCGCATCAGCCGTAATATGAGAAACATCATTGCCTATGCAGAGTATTTACAGAGCTTTGGAGTGGAGGCTTACTCGCCGGCGCAGGGACGGCTTGAAGTGCTCTGTACCTCTGCGTTAAAGGACTCAGTATTAGCAGTACCGGAAGACAGCCCCAATTTATCCATTCATTAGGAGGCAGAATCATGGAACAGAAAAAAGA
Organism: Enterocloster sp. 210928-DFI.2.20; assembly: GCF_020554465.1. Taxonomy (NCBI): domain Bacteria; kingdom Bacillati; phylum Bacillota; class Clostridia; order Lachnospirales; family Lachnospiraceae; genus Enterocloster; species Enterocloster sp. 210928-DFI.2.20. The sequence goes on along the minus strand of NZ_JAJCHK010000008.1, from coordinate 102,033 downwards.
AACGAACGAAGTCTGTTACAGTGTAGCCCGGAAACTGCTAAATCTGATGCTAAAAGATGGCTTTATCTCAGAGGAGGAATACGAAAAAATCGACGCTCTGAACCGGGAAACATTTTCTCCGGAATTGTCAGAACTATATGGGTAAAAGGCTGGATATATCTGGAAGCATCCTATGTAGTGGATGAGAATGGTGTAATTCTGCTGCGCCCCTCCAGCTCCAAAGCAAATGATTACTTCAACGGTTACAATTTAATACAGCTTCTTCATCGTGAGAGCGTCTCAGACCAACTGGTTCGGTCCCTTGAGCAGGCACTGGAGAACCAAACGGAGACGGAGATTATTGTCCCAATTCAAGAACATATATGGATGATTCAGAGCTTTCCGGATGATGACCGGAATATTGTTATGACAATTCCTATCTCGATCACAGCCGAAAGCACATTCGCAGGGATGAAACATGTGATTATCATGATTGCCACTCTGATTTTGACCTTATCCGTCCTGTTCTTGATCTGGGTCTATTACCATGTCAGCAGAGAGCAGAAAATGAAATTGGAAAATGAAAAATCTGCTATGAAAAGTGACTTCATGAATAAAATGTCACATGATATCCGCACTCCTCTAAATGTCATAGTAGGAATGCATGAATTGGCGCTGCGTTCCATAAACAATCCAAGTACCGTCACGGACTGCCTGAACAAGGCAAAAAATCCAGCGATTACCTAATTTCTATTATTAACGATGTGCTGGATATGAGCCGGATTGAGAGTGGGAAAATGCAGGTTTCCAACACTGCGTTTAACATGCGCGAGCTGCTTGATACGGTGATTCAACTGGAAACCAACCCTGCAAAGGAGAAAAAACTGGACCTTCAACTGGACTGCCCGTCATCCATCCATGCGGATTTTCTGGGAGATTCAATACGGATTAAACAATGTCTTATTAATTTGATTTCCAATTCTATTAAATTCACACCAGAACATGGAACGGTAAGTCTAGCTTACGAGGAGAGGGACATTGATGACAGCAGCAGCGTGGTGCGTTTTACGGTTCAGGACACGGGCATTGGAATGAACGAAGCGTGCATGCAGCGGATTTTTATCCCATTTGAACAGGAACGCTTCTCTTTCACCTACGTGTATACAGGCAGCGGTCTTGGACTTTCTATCGTACATAACCTGGTAAAACTGATGAAGGGTACTATATCTGTTGAAAGCAAGCTGAATCAAGGAACAAAATTTGTGATTGAACTTCCTCTTGAGAAGTCAGAGCCCCCCCGCAGAAAACTACGGCGCAGAGATTTCCGAATAGGAATTGTCTGAAGTCCTGAGAGGTAAAAGAATCCTGCTGGCAGAGGACAATGAGATCAACCGTGAAATTATCATTGCCCTGCTGGAAGAGGCCGGGACGGTAGTTGATGTCGCTGAGAATGGCGCTGTAGGGGCAGAGCTTTTTTCCGGCTCCTCAAAAGGATATTACTCCATTATTTTTATGGACATTCAAATGCCTGTGATGAACGGCCTGGAAGCCGCAAAGGCGATACGGAATGCTTCGCATCCAGACAGCAAACGTATCCCGATTATTGCGTTTTCAGCCAATGCATTTGAGGAAGATATAGAAAGGTCTATCCAGTACGGGATGCAGGCGCATCTTACCAATGGATGGCTGTCAGGCAACGAAAGCAATACGTTCACTTTCACGTAATGATGCGCAGGACATTCCGATTCTGGCCCTGACAGCAAACGCCTTTTCAGCGGCTCTTGGAAAGGTTCATAACACCGGAATGAATGACCATATCGCAAAGCCCATAGACGTAAAACGCTTGATGGAAGTACTGCGGGAATGGATTGTCTGATTATTCTGCATAAAGGATTAACTTTTCCGATGCAGTTTGGAAATGGCAGAGAGGAATGTGCCTTCGAATGGATATAGCGAAGTTCAGCCTACTGGCTGAACGAAACACTCTAAATGTTATTCCATTAAACATATAGAACATGAGAAGTCAGTGCAAATATGCTGGATTTTTTAGATTCTTGCCAATTGCTTATCCACCACCGAAGGCATGCCATGAACGTTTCGGGGGATAGAATCTCATTCCAGACAGCTGCCGGGGATAACCACTGCCCAGGCGTCTGCTTCCCGGATTTTTCCGCTCATTCATTCCCCGGATGTGTCCAATCACCCAAAGTTATCCACCGTCACTTTGACGAACAGCAGTCATCCCGGAATTTGCTTTTTCCCTTGTTTTCTGTTAAACTTTCTATCATAGGAAGCAAGAGAAACCATCTGCTGTTTCTGAATGATTTTGGGGTTCCGTTTGACAACAATATGAGCGAACGGGATCCACGCAAAGCGAAGAACCGTCAAGTCTATTCATGGGCACACTGGCTATTTTTTAGCCGGTGCTAAACCCATCTGTTCAGCCGATAGGCTTAACTGTTACGTAGTAACACAGAAGAAGACCGAAAAATATTGCATACTGCACTTGAACATGAATACTGCATTGAAGAAGCGGGAAGTACAGGGGAAGCGCTTCAGATTATGTACAGGAAAGCAGTGGCTGTGTTTTTGTGTGATGCAGACATGCCGGGATATGCCGAAGTCCTGGAGCAAATGTATCGTGACAAGGAGCTGTCCCTGATTCCTGTTTTTGCTACCAAACCCATAAAAATGAGGGTCCTGCGTGTCCAGATACAAAATGCCCTTGAGTACCGCTGGATCTTCTTTATCATATGGTGCATATGGGGTGGTTTTTATATATGCCGAGCCGGCAGGCTCAAAAAGGTGAGGAATCGAACTGGGATTTCAATGGAGAGGAAGCCAATGAAAAAACATATAATTTTAGGTTTACTTATAGCGGGTTTACTGACATTGACAGCCTGTGTGGAAAACAGTCCCTATACAGAAGGTCCGGACAGCATTCCGAAGGAATCCATGGCTGAACCGGAATTTCCATTAGACAAAGGGACTATCATGAAAACCGTGGACAGCCTTAATCTGCCCTGTGTCATCTCAGAAGACGAGAGCGAGGAGCTCCTGACCCGGGAAAATACAGTATACTCTAATTACGTGCTGCGCGACCCGGAGAGGAAATACCACGAGGACAGCCTTGATACGATTCTGTACGGCGGTATTATCAGCGGAATCGTTGATGGCAATCGCTATATGAGCACGATCTTTGACGCCAAAAGCCATATGGTGAATGATAAACCGTTTGCCTGGGAGGACTGGAAACAGGAAATCATTTTCATCACAATCCTTTATGGAGGTTTTGAGGATGAAGAGGAGGTTTATCGCGCATTATCCAAGCTTGAGGTGCCAGATGACGACAAGGTGCTTAAATGGGGCGTACAGCTTTCAAACGGATACTGCGGTGTGCAGAGAAGCAGCATTACGCAACCCGCTGATTCCAGGGGCTATACCATCTGGATTAATTTCTATGAAACTGAAGAACTCTATCTTAAGATGGAACAGGAAAAGAAGGAAGCCCAGGAAAAGGTTCGGGAAGAATATAAAAAAAGGCAGGAAGCTCTGAAAAAGCAGCAGAAGGAAACAGCGCCAGCGGATGCTTCCAAAAGAACAGGGTCCTGATTTTAAAGATTCCGGTGGTGAACGGTGTATTCTGTATTTCTCCGCTCTCGGATTTGTGGTAGAATGGAATAAACGGAACGACAAATGAGTTTTGTGGTGGTGACACTAAAACTGTGAGGAGGTGTTTCCATGAAATTAGTTAGTCCGAGAACCTTGCTGGCATCTCTGCTGGGCTGCACGTTTGTTGTTATGAAAGTGATGACCTTTGATGGGCTGCCGGATATGTTTTGGATCATATTCATTGGATATATGTCTGTCAAAGGGCTGGTTACGGCATTTTCTCAGAAAGCCTATGACGAGGATGTGAAAAAGGCGCGACAAGGAAAAGTTTTGTATTGTGACCTGTTTGGAAAATTTGCATACGTTGCGGCAGATATCCCGTTTGTCCTGATCTTTTTAGCTTGCCTTTTAGCTATGGTCTGTCCCGTAACAACGTTGCTCAGAGTTATCTTGAGTGTACTTTTGCTGATAGCGTTGGGATATGCGATCTGGTTGTGCTGGTATGTTTCAAGGCATAAACGGCTGCGTATGGAAAATGGTGAATGGGAGGCAGGGGTTTTAAGCCCTGAAGATGAGAAAGCATGGAAACAATCAAATCTGTGGCACAGTATTATTCTTGGAATTGTCGTGGCATTGGGGGCTTTTTATCTCATTTTCGGAGATCCCAGAATCTATCTGAATAACGCCAAACTGAAAAAAGCACTATCTACGCTGGACAGTGACAGCGCTACTCTGGAGGAGGTCGTTCCCTTTGAATGGACATCTGTATACACATTTGAGCCCTATACATCAATCGACCACATTGAGTGGGTCACCGGCTCAAAGAGTCCCGCACTGAAAGAAAGCGTCAGTGAGGGCATGACCCATGTTGTTTTTACAAACAGAGGGCAGGTAGTAGCCAGTGTCTGCGCCTACCCCGCAAGTATTGGGTATTATTTGGAATTTACTGGTGGAGAAAATACATATTATGGCTATCTGGATGGTGGATATTCCCACATCGAATACGGTGATGAGATTGTCTTTGAAGTAATGCAGGATGAAGGATTTGTCAAGCTGTTTGCTCGTGTTGCGGAATAATGCGCAGGGAATATAGACATGCTATCCCCTCTAAAACCACTCTTTGAAACCCTTGTCGCAAGCGGCTTTCAAAGGCTGAATTTTCCACAGTCCAGCAGTAGTAAATAACCTTGTGGGAAACGGTCAACCCAATCCCCCCGCTGTTTCCCTGCGGGGGACGTAGGACGCATATTGCCTCTGGCCACGTTAACCAGAAGTAGCCGCATAGGGTGTAAAGGTAATAAGGCCCAGGAGCGGTGAGCGACAGGGCCGCAGACAGGGGGACTTCTGGCCAGCATGGCCAGAAGTCCATCGGGTTTGGGGGAACCCCAACAAGCATTTTCGCGGCGCGAGAATCGCAAGTGTCTATACACTTGCCTTGCTTGCCGCTAACGCGCTTCTCCAGAAATTCCCACAAAAATGTAGTGGTGTTCTTATTATGCTGCGGGCCTTTTAATTATCGTATATCGCAGCCATATTCTGTATTTTGCGCTTTATTTCTGTGCGGATATGTAGTGGCTCAAGACACTCACATTTATCTCCGAAACTGAGAAGAATATCATAGTGATAGTCGTTTTCAATAAATGGAAAATTCACAAAGTAATGCTCATCGCCATCTGGTGTAAAGTGGTCGAAGGTGCAATATTCAAGCACTCTATCCAATATAGATTTATGTATGCGAATTTTGACTTCTGTTTGCATCACTACCAAAATTTCCTTAAAATCCAAAATCGGTTTTTGATAATCTCGCGGAACAAAAGTTTCCTGTTCCATTTGTAGCTCTGACATACGGGATAGCCTGAATAGGCGATAGTCGTTTCTGGTACAGCAGTACCCATAAAAGTACCAATGGCTACTTTTTAATACAAGTTGATACGGTTCAACTGTCCGTACAGTTTTATTTCCGCGGTGAGCTGTATATTCAAAGGAAAGCAGTTTGTAGTCTTGTAAAGCTGTTCTAATCGTTTCTAAATATGGTCGTATAGTTCTATTGCCTATCCATGGACTTAAATCTATGCAAATTTGATTTGTCTTTATTTCAATGTCTTTCGCTTTTTCAGCGGGGATAAAACTTTTAACTTTCGCAAGGGCATTTACCAGTTCATCACCTCGTACCATATTTGAAAGGCTGGAAAGTCCCATCAAGATTGCGGAAAGATCAGCAGTCGAAAAAACCTTTTTATCAATCTTGTATTCCGGCATAATTTCAAAGCCGCCGCCAACTCCTGATATGGAACGAATAGGAATCCCCGCCATATTGATTGCTTCTATATCTCGGTAAATTGTTCGAGGCGAAACTTCAAATGTATTTGCTAATTCCTGTGCGCCTATGCGCTTTTTATCCAGAAGCATCATAATAATGCTAACAAGCCTGTCAACTTTCATTTTGGCAGCCGCCTTTCAACAATCTTTTATATATTATAGATTGTTGCCATATTGCTGTCAACGATTGGATGATATGATAAAGGCGCAAGTAAACCAAATACAGAAGAAAAGGGAGGATGTTATGTTTACAGTCTATGTATACGCTCTTGACACCTTGGCCGACTGGGAGTTGGGGTATGTTATAGCGGAGTTAAATTCCGGACGCTTTTTCAAAAAGGACGCGCCGGGGGTGTCAGTCAAAACAGTCAGCATTTCAAAAGAACCAGTCAAAACAATGGGTGGGTTAACCATTATTCCCGATTGTGTCATCAACGATATTGCAGTAAATGTGGAAAGCGTATTGCTGTTACCGGGAGCAAATACTTGGGATAATCCTAACCATGGTGCCATTATTGAAAAAGCAAGCGAACTTCTTTCTGCGGGTGCTATGGTATGTGCCATCTGTGGCGCAACTGCTGCGCTGGCAAATGCTGGCCTGCTGGATCAAAAGCTACACACCAGCAACGGGGTGGGTTATCTCGACATGGTTTCGCCCAGCTACAAGGGACAAGGTTTCTATGTTGACAAACCATCTGTTGCGGATCACAACCTGATTACCGCAAATTCCACCGGGGCCTTACTGTGGACAAAGCAAATCATTGAACGATTGAGAGTCTTTCAACCAGATACATTGGATGCCTGGTATGCGTATTTCAGTACCGGCGAAGCACAACATTTCTTTGCTCTTATGCAAACTTTACCATCAAGCAGATAACTATTATCGGCCCAGCGGTATATAAAAAACCGTTGTTTGGTGGCTGAAAATTTGTATGCCCTAAACAGAAAATAAGTGCCTTGCGGCGGTTTTGAAATAGAAAATTTCAAGCCGCCGCTTTCTTTTGAAAAAACGGAAAACGGAGGGTGTGTTAAAGTCGCCCATTTTTAAGGACACGGCGGTATCCGGGAGGTATCGTCATGTCCTTTTTTATCCTGCCCCCCTCTAACCTGTCAAAAAAAGCATAGCCCCTCCGCCGGGTTACTCCGACCACGAACGCGAAATATGTAAGTACATAAAGAACTATGTCACTTCACGCGCCCGCACAGTACAACGCTGTGCGGGCGTTGTCGTTTCCTGTCACTTCTGGCCATCGTGGCCAGAGGCTGTGGGGAGCTGCTCCCCCGGGTGCCGCTCCCCGCCGCTCCTCCATTTCGATCTGCCGACCCGTCAACCGCCCAATATCGAAATGGAGGCAACTATGAAAACCATCATTCTGAACCACTACTACCCCCACCTGACCGAGCGCGTCATGCTGGAGGTGTCTGACGAGATCGCCGTGACCCTCTCCATTGGTGGCCGCCTGTGCGACAGCTACAAGCGCCGCAAGCGGGATCATGATGAGTGTTCCCTGGACAGCACCCCCGGCTTTGAGGCGGTCGTGACCTTTCCTCCGCTGACCCCGGAGCAGGTGATGGAAAACAGGGAAAACCGGGCCGTCCTCTATGCGGCCATCGGCCAACTCCCGCCCGTCCAGGCCCGGCGCATCTACGCCCATTACATACTCGGCATCAACAGGGCCGCCCTTGCGCGGGCCGAGGGCGTGGGGCTCAGCCGGATCAGCGGCTCCATTGACCGGGGACTGCTCAACCTGAAAAAAATTCTCGAAAATTCTGTTTGAGAGAGGACTTTTACCCTCTAATCCGCCTGATAAATAGGAGGCTTTCTGTTTACGACAACTGAATACACAATATCCCAGGTACAAAACCCGTGCGATAGCGACAAAAGGCGCGCCGCCAGGATGGAACGCTCCGAGGAGGTGAAATAGGAGCTGACCGAGCGATCAACGCAAGCCTTTGACCCGGCTGTGGCAAGCCGGGCGCGAGGACAGCGTGGGGGATAATGAAACTTGCTCACGCCCTCCCACAGACTTGAGGGGGAGTCCTGCGGTATACGCCAGCTTCTGCGGCGGCGGTATCGTGGAACTATGACAGCTGTACCGACAGCGGCCTGGGATATTCCCCGCCGGGGATGCGTGGCAAATGCGGCGAACCTGATTTACAGCAGATTGAAATGGATATTCTATGCTTTCTTCTGGCCATCCTGGCCAGAGGTGGGGCAAGGTTGAAAGACAGCGCTTTTCGGGCGATGTCTTTCTGCGTTTCTCCACCGCATCCTTGCCGCTCCGTGCCGTCCGAGGTATAATATAGGTGTAAGGTTTGGTAGCTCCTGAAACGGAAAGGAGTACCAAATGAACATTCGGGAAGATGCAATTTACGGACGGCAATCGGTAGACCGCAAGGACAGTATCAGCATTGAAAGTCAAATCGAGTTTTGCAAATATGAGCTGAGAGGGGGTAACTTCCGGCAGTACACCGACAAGGGCTATTCCGGCAAGAACACCGACCGCCCCAAATTCCAGGAGCTGATGGCCGACATCAAGCGGGGCCTGATTAAGCGGGTGGTGGTCTATAAGCTGGACAGGATCAGCCGCTCCATTCTGGACTTCGCAACCATGATGGAAACCTTTCAGGTGTACAACGTGGAGTTTGTGTCCTCTACGGAAAAGTTTGACACATCAACCCCGATGGGCCGGGCCATGCTGAACATCTGCATCGTGTTCGCCCAACTGGAACGGGAAACCATTCAGAAGCGGGTAACGGACGCTTACTATTCCCGCTGCCAGCGCGGTTTTCACATGAGCGGCGCGGCACCGTTCGGCTTTCAACTGGAACCCACCACCATTCAGGGCATCCGCACAAAGATGATGAAGCCCGACCCGAAAACGGCGGACATCGCCCGGTACTTCGCGGACGAGGGCATCCTGATTTAAGACAAGGAGCTAACCCGTGGCTTTATTTCCCAAATGCTCCGCAACCCCATTTACGCCCAGGCCGACCTGGAAATGTATGAATTTTTCAAAAGCCAGGGTACGGTGGTGATCAACGAGGCGGCGGACTTCGCGGGGATAAACGGCTGTTATCTCTACCAGGGCCGGGACGTACAGGCGCGGAAAAACAAGCATCTGAAAGACCAGATCCTTGTGGTGGCCCCCAGCGAGGGGCTGGTATCGGCGGATGTGTGGCTCCGCTGTCGGAAAAAGCTGATGGCAAACACCACATTCCAGAACGGGTGCAAGGCGAAAAATACCTGGCTGGCCGGGAAAGTGAAGTGTGGCCGCTGTGGGTACGCCTTAATGAGCGTGGGGAACCCGTCAGGCGTTCAATACCTGCGATGCTCCAAGCGGGCGGACAACAAAAGCTGTCCGGGCTGTGGGACGCTCCGAACAAGGGAATTTGAGCAGTTTATTTACGGTGAAATGGTAAAAAAGATGGCTCAATTCCATTCCCTGACAGGCAAGCGGGAAACGGTTAATCCCAAGCTCACCGCCCTAAAGGTGGAATTGGCCCATGTGGAAGATGAAATTGAAAAGCTGTTGAATATCCTGACCGGGGCCAGCGCGGTTTTGATCTCCTATGCCAACACCAAGATTGAGGAATTGGACGCACAGCGGCAAACGCTGTCAAAGGAAATCGCGGCCCTGTCTGCGGAAAGTATGTCGCCGGAACAGATCGAGCGGTTATCGGTGTATCTCAACCGCTGGGAAGAGATTGACTTCGATGACAGGCGGCAGGTGGCCGACAGCCTCATTTCTCAAATCCGCGCCACGGGTGAATGTGTCGCCATTGAGTGGAAAATCTGACTTTCAACTATTCACCGCACTTGACTATGGGCTGTATGCCCTTGTCAAGTGATGTTATCATAATATAATACCAGATTATAAAATGCAGCAGGAGAATGAATTAGAGCAAGTTGCTCCAGAACAAAAAGCACCCGACTTTCACAGAGAAGCAGACAAAAATAATAGAACAGTGATGGTGTTGCGCTGGATACAGAGATGTGTCTGGCGCTTTTTAATAGTTGGTATTAAAACACTTATTTCCTGGGATTTCAATACATGTGTATCACTTATTTAACTTTTTCTCTAAAACTCGGAAAAACAAAAGCTCCGGAAAGCATATCAAATACTGGATTTCATCGGGCTGTTGCTTTATTTTAGAAAAAATTAATATGTTCGAAAGAAAATGGATGCCTTTTGATACAACTTTGAAACAACTCTGTGTTATTCTAAGACTGAACAGAAAACATACAGATATCTATTGTGTTCGCATTGGATGTATTGAATTCATTTCCTGGGAGCGATTTCGCATATGATGGTTGACTGGACAACAGGGGGATCTGAATTTGGTGGTAACGATATTGGCCTTGAATCTTATACCCATCCAACGCTTGACATTCCTATGGCAGTAATTTACGCTACATCTTATGGAACGGAGACTGCCGGCGAAATTCCAGAGGATGCCAGTAAGGAAAATTCCATTATCACAGGAGGCCGTATCAGTATAACGGCTCTTGTAAAGGATGGGAAAGTGAACAGTGTGTTTACGGATAATCCGGTTGCCGGATAATGAAGTTGTAAAGAATGTAACTGGCTGGAACCAAAAGTGGCTGCAGCCGGGAAGGTGGAGATTATGAAATTAAGCAAATGTTTGATTGTGGCGGGGGTCCTGCTTCTTACTGCCTGTCAGTCAGAACAGACGCCGTCAGGAAGCAGTGGGGTCAGTGCAGAGACAACTGTTGCTGAAGCATTTACCCAGGAGGACATCAGGGAGGATGTTGACAGCAATGAGAGAACTGCTCCCGGCAGAACAGCGGAAAACGAGGAGGGCACTGCTCCTGGTAAAACAGAGGAAGAAGTCCCGTCAGGAACAGGCGCTTCCGGGGAAGGAACTGTCAATACCGGCAGCTATGAGAAAGAACCAGTTATACTAAATGAAGCAAAACTTCCGGATGTGTTTCCGCTGGAATTCGTATTCAGCAGCGGGGCCGGCGCGTGGAGAACCGTTATTGTATTAAACCAGGACGGCTCGTTTAACGGCGCATACCTTGATTCAGATATGGGAGACCGGGGGGACGACTATCCGAAAGGAACGCATTATATTTGTGATTTCAGTGGACAGTTTGATAACATCAGTCAGATAGACAGCCATACATATTCCATGACATTATCTAAAATCACAGCAGAAAAAGAGAAGGGTGAGGAATGGATTGAAGATGGTATTCTGAACAAATATTCTGAACCATATGGTATGGAGGACGGCACGGAGTATCTTTTGTATACGCCGGATACAAAAATTGCGGAAGTGCCGGAAGAGTTCCTCAAATGGTATCCGGGTTGGAATTTTGTGGATGAAGATGGAAATCACTCGGACACACTGTCATGCTATGGGATTTATAATATAAAGATGGGATATGGATTTTTTGTTTATTAGATGATTGCGGTTTAAAACAGAAAAAACGACGGAAGGTGAAGTGTGTGAAATTAAGCAAATTATTGTTCATAACAGGTGTGCTGTTACTTACTGCGTGTCAGGCTGAACAGATGCCGGAGGAAAGCGGAACGGTTAGCATAGAGACAACTGCTGCTGAAGTGCTGCCCCAGGAAGACTCTGGCAATGAGGAAGCTTCAGCTTTCCGTGAAACAGTGGAGGATGTCATGGATAACAGTACGGAAACCGCAGATTCATCTGTAATAGAAACCGCAGATTCCTATACCGTATCAGACCTTGCGGGAACATGGCAAATCAACGGGGAGAAAACACAGGCGGCAAATGAACGTTCTCTAGCGGAAGAATTTGGCACCGGAATTCATTTAGGAAATGAAATGCTGCTCTCTGAACATGGCGATTTTTCTTACTATGTATCTATCAATCAGGGGGGAAAAGGCACCTGGAATTTGGATGGAACTGTGATTACAGCTGATTACACCACATATGAACCGGATGTTCGGAAGGAACAGCTGACTATGACCCTGGAAGCCGGTGATAAGGGGGAGCTTCTTATCAAGATGAATTATACGGATGGATATATTCTGTTTTGGAATCGGCTGGAAAAGCAAGAGTGAAGTATCTTTTGAGGGGTATCAGGCACATGCCAATTATGATTTTATCCAAGCGTTCTCTTTGGAACCTGCAAAGGAGGAGGAAGGGACTTTCGGAGGCAGTCCTGTAATATGGAGTACGTTAAATGATGGAAATTTTCTTCATTTTTATTATACATATACTTCCACTGAGAAACTGACTCCCCAATATTCCGGCTACGCAATCATCGGAGAAGACGTAAAATTGGTATGCGGTCTGCATGTGGGCATGACCGCTCAGGAAGCAGAGGCCATTGTTCCGGGTGTCCAGCGAGCTGCCAATTACGATTGGCCTGCTGTTGGATGAGCAAGAGGTAGTGCCCGCGATTTCCTTTAACTATTCAACGGACGGTTAAATCATTCAGGAGATTACTATGGAAAAGAGAACAAAAATAATACGCAGAGCGGTATTGGTCGTTATTTTGGTTTTGGGGACCATAGTCACCGCAGCCGTGTACATCTTCACCCATTGGGTGGAGAAAAATGTAGTTACCGATATTGGGGCTTATGAGTCCTACTTTGGTGCGAAGGGAATCCACCGCACCAGGGACACAGAAGTCTGGAAGAAAACAGGGGAGTCTTATCTGCTGCTCAGTGACATATTTCCGGAACAACTGCCTGACTCCGCAAAGGTAGAAGAGTTTTATTACGAATATTATAATCCCTGGGATCCGTGTTATTTCAGCTTCCTGGTTTATCACTGTGATGAGAATGACTATGACGCAGAGAAGGAACGTTTAAAGCAGATTCCAATGCCTGAAGATTATTTTATATATGGGGCAACGGAATTTCCTTATCCGCTTCTTGCTGTATATGCAAATGACTATAACGGATATATCTATGCCATGGGAGATGAAGCGCAAAGAAAAATCATCTATGTGGAATTAACATTCTGTAATTATTTTACGGACATTGATTATGAGAAAGTAATCCCTGAGGAATATCTTCCCATAGGATTTGACGCGAAAGTGAATAATCCTGCTCATTCAGAGTTCAAAGCAAAGATTGACCGTTCAGCCAATGGAGAGAGTTTACCTGAAGATACTGAGGCTGACATAAAAGCAGACAAAACAGAACAGGCTGATTTGGCGGAAGAATCCAGCCATGAAAGTGTTTCAGCAGATAGTGATGAATAAACAGATACTGGCTCCTAAAAAAGGGCTGCGGATAGAGGATTAGGCGATATGCGATTTCCGCAAAGAGGCGCATATCGCTTTTTCAATGCTAATAAACAATTCACCTGTGAGGTCTGGAAAAAGATGTGTAATTCATAATCAAGTGGTTGGAATCGTTATATACAGAAGCGGGGACAGAATTTGTGGTTGTATATAAACCATGGGATGCTGATGGAACCGTGACCAGAATCGTAAGGCAGCATCGTACAATGAATGGCACACCTAACAGGCTGACGATACATTTATATCACAGTAAGTACGCGCTGAATCATGGACAGGCATATTATACGAAGATATTTGAGTACCAAGAAGATGAAATAATAGGACCGCCACCAGCATGGTAAGCAGTATAGAACTTTCAGATGTACGCTGAGGTTTTTACTGTTGGCAGATGTACATGATAAGACTGTGGCTTCCACAGTCAAGTCCGCTATACTCTTCATAAGTTCCTGCTTGAGTCCGTCCCCTATATCCGAAAGGTTGGAAATCTGCACCGCAAAGACACTATTTCCACGCTCTCGGATGTGTGGTAAAATGATAGAAACAGTAAGCCGACAAGGAGGGCGCACTATGAAAATGCCAAAAGAAAAAATTGATACGGCAATGTTTGCCCCCTGCGGCATGAACTGTTTGGTTTGCTATAAGCATTGTTATCATAAAAAAACGTGTGCCGGTTGCTTGAACAGCGATATGGGCAAACCGGAACACTGCCGTAAGTGCAAGATAAAAGAGTGTATCAAGGGCAAAGGGCTGTCTTATTGTTTTGAATGTCCCGATTATCCTTGTAAATTAATTAAAAACCTTGAAAAAAGCTACAACAAAAGGTATCAGGCAAGCCTTATGGAGAATAGCGAGTTTGTCCGTCAACACGGTTTGGAAAGGTTCATGGAACAGCAGAAAGAGAAATATACTTGCCCCAAATGCCGGGGTATCATTTCTATCCATGACAGAGAGTGCAGCGGGTGTCAAGAACGCATGAAATAAGCATAAGATGGGGTGTGTAGATTTGAGTTGACAATACAGGAATGCCTAAAAAACCTGCGTGTGGAGCGTGTGTTGACGTTGGAACTGCTTGTGGAGCAGACACATCTCTCAAAGTCTGCGCTAGGGAGCTAAGAAGCGGACGACTTCAAGGACATCAGCCACTATGCCCTTATCAAGCTGGCGAAGTTTTACGGCGTGACCGCCGACTATCTGCTGGGATTAACGGAAACGAAAAATCACCCAAACGCCGATCTTGCAGACCTGCGTTTGAGTGACGAGATGATAGACCTGCTGAAAAGCGGGCGAATTGATATCGTCCTGCTTTGTGAACTGGCGGAGCACACAGATTTTGTAAAGCTACTGGCTGATATACAGATTTATGTGGAGGGTATCGCTGCTACGCAGATACAAAACTTGAACGCATGGGTAGACGTGGCGAGGGCTGAAATCGTGGAGAAGTACCAACCGGGTGAGCATGACAAGACTGCCGGAGTGCTGCAAGCCGCCCATGTGCGGGAGGGCGATTATTTCAGCAGCCGGGCGGAACAACTGTTGATGGTATTTTGCAAGCAGACAAAGCAGCGTTATAGCAAGCTGACAGAGGAAGAAAAACAATGGCTAACCCGGATTGTCCAAAAATCCGAATTGGCAAAAAGCTATTTGCTGCAGAGAGGTAAGAGAAAATGACAAGTACGCATTAGGCGGATAAGGCGAACAAAGATAAAATGAGCGAGGTAGCAAAATGATATTGAAAACGGAGCGTCTTGAATTAGTGCCATTACTTCCCTATCAATTAAAATTGTGGGTAGAGAACATACCAAAGCTGGAGAAAGACTTAAATTGTTCTTATCAAGCAGAGCCTATGGAGGAACTTTTTCTCGAAATTGTTAAAGGGCAATTAGAAAAAACAGAAAAGTATTCTAACGATTACTTATGGCGTAGCTTCTGGTTTCTGGTTCGCAAAAGTGACCGGGTTGTCGTTGGTTCCGCTGATTTCAAGGATATTCCGAATACGGATCAAGAGGTCGAAATTGGCTATGGTTTGGGAAAAGAGTTTGAGCACAACGGATACATGACAGAAGCAGTGCAGGCCATGTGCAAGTGGGCTTTGAAACAAGAAAACGTGTCCCATATTATCGCGGAAACGGACATCGACGGTTCTGCCTCACAACGCATTTTACAACGCTGTGGTTTCGTTGAGAAAAGACGGGAAGAAACAATATGGTGGCAACTATAAATATTTTGCTGGGTGCGCCTTATTGGTATAAGACGCAATCGCATAACCGGGGAGATAGCAAAGCCAGCCGAGCCAGGCAACGGTCAAGATGAACTGCGCTTACAGCGCCGCCGTTGACAGCCTCGCCCGCCTTTGCTGATGGGTTATCAAGACGGGAAAGCTCTAAAATGGCTTTCCCGCCCATTTCAATTTTGAGAGGACGGACAGCCCCACAATAACTTTGTCGGCGGACAAGCACAGCCTGTTTTCCTGCCATTTCAAATGCCGTTGCCCTCTCCGGCGGCAACGGCATTTTCACGGCAACGCCGAATAAACAAATACCGGAACGGGAAAAACCGTTTATAATGTTATCAGAAGCGTTGTGCTGTCTGATTGCCAGACTTGGATGTATAGGGAGAACGAGATATGGAATTCACTGTGATGCATAAGGATGAGCCGGTAGCGATAGTAAGGCTATCAGAAGATAAGAAGAAGGTGGAAATTCAAAAATTGATACCGGATTGTATCAGGCAGCCATTTTGTGGTAATAAATTAGATCTGGAACGGGTTTACAATTTTTTGAAGGACCGATGCTACGAGGATGGACGCAGTGACCTTAAGGAGATACTCAATCAGGCCGGTCTTACTTATAATAATCCATGGAAATGGATGAAGATTACACATGGAGTTACATACGAAGATTTGTTTTGGATTCGGTTTCCAGGTGAGACGATAACATGGAAGGATGTGAAGGTGAGATGAGTGTAAAAGAATACGTGCTGAGTCCACAGGCCTTGGTGATGGTACAAGGGAGTTCAAAGGGAACACAGCCCAAGTATTATGAGAAAGGATATTGGTATAAAGTAAATAATCTGGGATATGAAGGTTACTCGGAATATCTCGTCTCAAAGGTGCTGGAGTGCTCTAATGTTGATAGTTATGTTAAATATGAACAATGCACGATTAATGGAAGGGCGGGATGCCGTTCAAAAAGTTTTATTAGAGAAAACGAATCATTCCTGAGCTTCCAGAGACTGTATGACCTGCTCACTGGGGAAAGTCTGCAGGAGAGAATACGCTTAATATCAGAGGTGGCAGACCGCATTGGCTTTGTAAGAAAGTTTGTATTAGAGAATACAGGGTGGGATTGCTCAATGTATTTATCACAAATACTGGCTCTGGATATGCTTACTTTAAATACAGACAGGCATTTTAATAATTTGGGACTAATTGTGGACGCATCGACGGGAGTTTATAAAGCGGCGCCTATTTTTGATAATGGAAATTCACTGTTAAGTGACTGGGATCGTTTCGACGAAGAAACAGTGGAAGAGAATCTTGAAAAAGTATATGGTCAGCCATTTTCAGCCAGTTTAGAGATGCAGGCCCGTGAGGCAGGAATCGGGTTGATGATTGATTATGAAAAATTACAGACTGTCTTAGAGAAGGAACCTGTTTCCAGAGGTGTGAAAGTATTAAAGTATCAACTGAAACGTTATCATAATATAATACCGGATTATAAAATGCAGCAGGAGAATGAATTAGAGCAGGATGCTCCAGAACTAAAACTTTAGATGTATTGATGAATTGGTAGACAGGGGCAATTTATGAACAGTTTGTGGCATTCTTTTATCGTGATGATGAACGAGACGACTTCTGGAGACCATAAATTCCTATTTATTGATGAGCTGAACAGCGCGTTAATTCGGAATTTGAAGATGAGGGTGACCAATACTTGTGAAAAGAATAAAAAAGTATATTCCAATGATAATACTGTTGGATACAATAATCCTGGTTCTAATATATATTGCATTTTGTATTGTTTTGAACATGTTTAATCTTGTATTTAGAAAATGGGTTCTGATTCTGTTTCTTCTGATGTTAGCAACTGGGTTCATAGCCGGAGTGATACAACTTCTTTTGAAAATCAGGAAATCGGTACTAAAGAACGTTCTAATCTGTATATTCATGATTTTAGTATCAGTAACAGGAAGTGTAATAATCCCTATTACCATATTTGCCTTTGCGAATGAGGAGCATATCGTAGAACGAGACAATGTAAAATATGTTGCCCATGTTGATGGATGGCTGAAAACCTATGTGCATTATTATGAATACAAGGGTCCTTTTTTAGAAGGAAAAATGGAGCGAATTGAGGAGTACTATGGCAAAGGCGGCTTCGATCCGATAGGAAGTGAAGATAAATACACAGTTATACGAACGACATACTATGACGAACACGGCAATCTCATATCCGTTATTGAAGGAAATTAGCCTTAAAAGATTGCAATATATTACACAACTTCCGGTTTGTAGAGTTTTTCAGTTTCACCTTTAGTGGAAAGTACGAGAATTTATTTCATATTAATTGGGTATCCGAAATAAGTGGTTGAAACTGCTTATACGGATACCCTTTTCTCATGTTCGTTTGGTCGCAATAAGTGGTTGAAAACCTACGCATTGAAACTATACGATATCTTAATAACTGGTTGAAAAAAGATAATGATAATTATAAAAAATCCACGGTTTGAAAAATAGTGCTCAGGTTGAAAACTACTATTTTTGTAAACCGTGGTAATTTGATCGTCAGGTTGAAAATTATTCTTCTTCTGGATTTGGGAATGGCTCATAGTCATCCTCAAAATCCTCATCTTCATCCTCCTTGGCACTTTCAAAATGAAAGACTGGCTGATCTTCCGGAATGACTGGACCTACATCTATAAGGCCGTTTTCAAGCATTGCACGAAGGTTTGTTTTTCGGTATAGAGTTCTTGCGCGTAGGACTTCAAAAGAGTATCCGCGTCCACGCAGATTGTTCTCACGAATAAGTCTGTTGGTACATTCCGTATAGCCGTTAGAAATCGCAATAGGGCAATCCCAGTAGGCAAAAATTTGATCTTCAAAGCGGTGGACCGTAGCGGCAAGGTCTCGAAATTTATCATATATTGCATCCTTCGGAATAGATTGTTCCCATTGTTTGAATGCTTTCTTTGCATTGTCCTTGGATGATGGGTTTTCATCATAAATATTAAAAAAGTCTTCTTTGAGATCAAAGGCCGTTGCAAGGGGCGCAAGCTCAGGATTGCTTCGCGCAGCTTTGATTTTAGCGGCATCTTCAGGATCGAGGTCTTTAAGTCGTGTTTTCAAAGTGTAGGCAAGCCCTTTTTTAGTTTTGATACGATCTACACGGGCCATGCCTTTCTGAATCTCGCGTCTTACGGCATCGACAGCCTCATTGGCTTTCATAACAACGTGGAAATGGTCGATTGCCCATCGTGCATTCGGCATAGCATCTGATATCGATTTCTCAAATGGACGATACATGTCCGAGCATACCCATTGCACTTTCTCCCTGTCTCTGAGGCTCATGAAATATTCTGTCAAGGTTTTCTGATTGCGTCCTTGAAGAATATCGTATAACGTGCGATGCTCGATATCCGTAATGACTGTGAGTTCACCCAGTTTTTTTACCTTTATTTCATCAATACCGATGAAAGTAGGAGTTTTGAAACGAAGATTCTTGCGATTATCTTCTAAGAAATCGACAAATACATTCTTCACTGTATTCGGGCTTAATACAAAGTCGATCGCAGCATCTTCAAATGTTGTCCTCATAGAGTGTTCCGTAAGAGCAAGAAGCGCACGCCTTGTCATTTTATGGTTTTCATCTACATTATAAAGTTCCGGCGTCCATATATGCTTGTTCCCATCATTTCGGCAACGCATACGAGGTATCTCAATGTTCAGAACAACCGGGCATCCCTGTAGCGGGGTGTCATTTACCTGTAATGTTCTTTTGCCGTGTTTATACAATGGGTTTCCGCATACTGGGCATACAGCAGGGATATCCCCGCTGTATGTCAGAGAAATGCGCTTGTAATGTTTAGCTTTATCATATGCATCTTCAATGCCTTCGATATCATAGTCCTTAAAGCCGAGAAGCATTAAAGCCATATTATCTGCCATATGTTTACTCCTTGTTATTCGCGTACTCAGAGATCTCTTCGACATCTAAGTGTTTCTTTTTATTTACAAGATCGTAAATCATTTCTGCAATCGGCTTGATCGCCTGCGGATCATCCAGAATCTGCGTTGCAAGCTGTCCGAGTTCATTATTCTTAAGTGACAATGCAGCTACCTTGATGATATTTTCCAGTCTGCCGTCTGCAATGATTGCCTCGCGGCTGTTGGTAGAGTTACGAATCTGAATACGGCTTACATCATCCGCAGATACGGAATCAACGATTGCGTTAACCGTTCTTGCGCCATCTACAGGGCTGACGTTTTCACCAAATGCTTCGTTCAGCTTTGCAATAACTTCCTTGAGCGTTGTACGCTTCTTTTTGGATGTTCCCGCGCCACCGCCCATTGGACGGAGTACAGGTTCATCATCAGACGGCTTGTGGGTAAGCTCACTGATACGATAATCAGAAAGTACAAGACTCGATATATCAATATCTTCAAGCGGTGTACCATCAAGACGCTTCAGTAAAAGCTTCGCAAACCCATAAAAAATCTCAAGGTCAGGCTCTCCAAGGTCTACGATCTGAGAAATATAGGTATATGCAGAACAGTATTTCTTTAAATCCTTCTTAAAGTCGAGCAGGCTTTCCTGTTCTTTAGAAATGATTTCAAGCTGTTCTTTTGCTGCTTCAAGCAAATCCTTGTTACCCGTTCTTTCTGCTTCCTCTTTGTTCGCAGACCATGTAGCATAAGCATTATGATTTGCCTTGTAAGCGTTATTCCATCTTTCAGCGGGAGCAGATACTGACATGAAAAGCTTTTTCCGGTAAGCGTCCTTCATAGATGCAGAGAGCGCATCAATGGACTTATACCGAATCACCTTATATGTATCGATCTCATTCTGAGTATAGAGATCCCGCTCATCAAGACGCTTCTTCGTGTCATAGACGATCTCAAGCCTCTGAGCGTGCTCCATTTTTGCCCCGTGATCATACTTTGCAAAGGCTCTTTCGACAGTATCTGGGTCGTTTACAAAATCGACAATAAATACATGATCCTTACCGGAGAATGTTCGATTAAGTCGAGAATAGGTCTGCACAATTTCGATATCATTGCAAAGAGACTTATCAATGTACATAGCGCAGAGCTTCGGCTGATTAAAGCCTGTCTGGAACTTGTCGCATACGATCATGATGCGGTTCTCAGGCTTATCAAAAGCAGCGTCTACCTTCTGCCAGCCAATATTATTTGAATTTTCTTCCGTATAATCGTAATCCCTGCGAATGGCTGCGAACGGATTTTCTTTCAAATAGTCAAATTCTGTAATGGTATTTTCATCTTCATCCATAATTGCCGTTGCACCATTCACCTTTCCAGAGAATGCAACAAGCGGTTCTCCCGGAACCTGGAAACGGATTGCTTCTGTAACCTGTTCCCGATCGTACTCTGGATGTGCGTGTAAATACGCTTCAATCGCATATTTATAACGAATAACTGCTGGGCGAGAAGCTGCTACGATCATTGCTTTTGCCTGTCCACCAAGCATCTTGGAAACATTCTTCATAAAATGCTCGATGATAAACTGTGTCTTCTGCATAACGTTTGTCGGGTGCAGAGATTCCCACATGGCAATCGTCCTCATTGCAGCACGCTCATCTACAAGTTTATCGGAAGCAAGTTCATCTTTCAGCTGATAAGCTGTTTTATAAGGCATATATCCTTTCAGAACATCCAGAATATATCCTTCTTCGATTGCCTGCCGCATCGGATAAAGGTCAAAAGACTCTGGAATCGGGCGTCCTGTCTTTTTATCAATCTTTTCGGAATCCCGTCCAAACAGTGTCTTTGTTTCTGGCTTAGGTGTAGCAGTGTAAGCAAAAAAAGATACGTTCTCCGGCCATGAGTGGTCATTCTGTTCTTTCTGGAAATATGCAAGGATCATTTCCTCATCCGTAACGCCTGCATCCGGTTCACCGGTCTTTTTTGATTTGTCTTTCGCTGCAAGCTTTAAAGCGGCCTTCATTTTTCCTGCAAACTGTCCGGTCTGAGAAGAGTGTGCCTCATCAATAAGAACCGCGAAATTTGCACCAGTCAGCATATCATCCGTCGCAATCGCATCGAGCGCAAATGGGAACGTCTGAAGGGTAACAACGATGATCTCCTTACGCTGATGAAGTGCTTCGGCAAGTTGCTTGTTCTTTGCACCCTGTGAACGTGTATCCGCATCTCCACCGATCATTTCAATAAGCCCTGGTGTCTTTTTAAGCTGCTTGATCGTTCCCTTAATATTGGAGTCCAAGCCTACACGGTCCGTAACGACAATAACAGATGAGAATACCTTATCCCCATCCAGTTTCCGAAGGTTGATCAGCTCGTGTGCAGTCCATGAGATCGTTTCCGTCTTGCCGGAACCTGCGGAATGCTCGATCAGGTATCGCTGTCCAACACCGTTATTCTTTACGTCATTTAAGCATTTTGTCACACAGCTCCACTGATGGAAACGCGGGAATAACTGTGTGCGGACTTCCTTTAAGCGCCCTGTAGCATCCTCTTTCTTTGATACATTTTCAAAAATGAAGTCATGGAAAATACGAAGCCAGTTTTCCTTCTGGCAGATCTCATTCCAAAAATATCCAGTCGGATAATCGATATCACCTTCCTGCATTGGATCATTACCGGCATGTCCATCAGATGTGCCCTTATTGAACGGAAGGAAACGTGGTACTTCCGGTTCAAGATTCGTACACATCCAGATTTCCGACTCTGAAATAGCAAAATGCACCACAGCACCACGCTTATACATGAGAAGCGGATTCTTTCTTCGTGTCCCCGGCTCAATCGGCTTTCTCTGAGTCTGATATTCCTCGATAGCGTCATAGACTGTCTGTGTAAGCTCTGTCTTTACTTCTGCTGTTGCGACCGGAATGCCGTTGATAAAGAACACTAAATCAAGCGACTTGTTGCCAGCCGTCTGATAATGAACCTGATGCATGACACGAAGAATATTAGCATCATACTTTTCCTTAATATTCGGGATACGTACATCATCTGGATAATGACCGGAGCACTCAATCGTCTGATATCCGGCCATAAAGAATCCATTTCGAAGCGTCTGCACTGTACCATCCACTTCAAGGCTATGTACAAGATTCTTTTCGAGGTTTGACTTCCAACTTCCACCAAGGTCTTTCTTCATCTTTTCGATCTTCTGTGGAGCAGTAGCCATGATATAGCTGATAAAGTCATCCATATAAAGCGCAGTATCTGCGTCAAAGCCGTTATCGTTTTCGCTGATTTGCCAACCACTGTCAGACAGGTCATCCAGCTTCCGGCTAATATAATGTTCAAAATTTGTTTCAAGTCTAAGATCATCAGGCATTTTTCTTACCCTCCTTATCTGAGATAATAGGCAGCCTGTCTGCCAAGGTTTTCTGTAAGTGCTGTTTCAAATGTTCTTGATACATCACCGCATTTGCTTGCAGCATGTGTACATTCATGGATCAAAGTTCCGGCAAAGCTTTTGATGGAACTAAGCTGCGACCGTCGAATCCAGATTGTGCGTGTTTTGGCATCCCATAAACCTAATGTAATGGTTTTCTTTTCATCCGTGTATAGTTCTTCTGATATTTTCACACTTGCAATTACGCCCGGAAGCCCATCCATAAATGCTAAAATTTCAGGCATCATATTGTAGACTTCCTGTTCAGCTGGTGTGAAATCGGAGATATTTAAAGCATCACCCGAGAAGGTATTATTTTTGCTTTGTCTATATTTTTCAAGTGTCATAACTGTACGGATCGATCTTGCTTTTTCTTTCAGTTTATCTGGGATAATGAAGATCTGATACCCTTCATCCTGCGCATCCGATACTTCGGCACGGCGTTTAACCGCCTCATCCCCTGTAATAAACAGGAGCTTGTCGTTTTTACGAGAAAGCTGCTCAAGAACGTAAAGCTGAACATCGATCCAGTTCATTTCATCATGACCGCTGCCTTTCGTGACCTGCTCAAGATCATGCATGTAGGCTCTGAGAACCACTTCATCTTCAACACTTTTTACGATGTTTTTGATAGAGTCTGTATAAGCTGCACGACCGACATTATCACGTTCACGGTTCAGGGCTTTCCGAAGTTTATTTGGAAGATTCGTAATGTTGTAAGAGAAGAGAAAATTGCCTTCTTCCGCTACCTTCACACCATGGATATAGATACCTGCATTTGCATGAATCGGCTTTTCAAGAACTGCACCAAAGCCCGTGTCTTCCAGTACGGTTTCATGCGAGAAGCAAAGGAAAAGGTTCTTTGCCTTTTCAATATCCTTATCAGTACAGCCGTCAAGTGAAACATCCGTGCCGACCATGTTTGGATCATCCGGATCTGAGATTTCAGCATGAAGCGTCATAACATCATCAAATCCAGCCTTTTTCATCTGCTTTAGAGTGATCACTCCATAACAGGAACGGATCGTCACATGAATCCCATTACGATAGAACACAGCAAGAGAGTCTTTCAGTCCAACACCAAACTTTCCAATAAGCCCTTCTGCAGATAGTTTTTCGTCATTCTCATTCTGCGTAAGATGGTGGTAGTTGAGGCCCCTTCCGTAATCCGTGATATGCCAGACACCGTTCTCTTTATGGATACAGATTTCTTTAGTTCCTGTCAGCTTCTGTTCGTCCAGAGCATTTGCGATAATTTCACGGACGGCATGGTAAACTTCCCAGTTTTCCAGTATTTTTTCTATGTTGAGGTCAAATTCTTTCGTCATATCTTTATGCCAATCCAGATTTTCTGATCTGTTGACTTAATACAGAAGCCAGTTCATCAGCATTCTTCCATGATAACGTCTGAACCTGTGCAATATCAAAATGTCTGTCTTTGAAATCTGTATCCTTACATGTCATAATTACAGTTTTACCTAATGCCTTTGCATATCCAGCTTCATAATAAACTCCGTTATTTTGTGAGGTTAAATCAGCCACAAGAAATTTACATGCTGTTATTTCATCGAGCATTTTTACATAGATATTATCGTTGTGAGAATCTTTATCCAAGAAATATGGTATGTTTCCTGTATTTCTCAAAGCACTCTCAATGCCAAAACGAATTTCATCGACATACTGGCATTTTTCTTTGTTCATTGGCATTGATACGAAAACTTTTCCACCACAGTCTGTAAGTGGTGAAATTTCTGGTGTTTTGGTATTTCCTTTAGCAACATCATAAACATATTTAAGCTGCTCATTCGAAGCATGAGTGGTTAAAAATTATGTAAGGTTTCCAAATTATCTGCATGAACCGCCGAACTTGCACCAAAGAATTTTTTCGAGGGTAATCCCATAAAGGCGAGTACATCTTCGATAATGCCATGTTTTCCAAATGTGTAATAATCTCTATTAGTTTCCGCATATTTAGCAAATTCATTGAATATCATTTCTGCATTCATTCAATCACCTCGTTTCTGCAATCAATTTTTCCTGTTACTGCATAGTAAATGAGAGATTTCTTATATTCTTCCCATTTACTAATTGCGTTTTGCTTCTTTGCTATAAGAGCATCTATCGTTATACATTTATTCTTGATGTATGTAGCAATTTTTGCCTGCTCATTATCTGGTGGACAAGGAAGTTTTAATTCTTTAAATGCTGGAGCCTGAAGACGTTTTCTGCCTACTTCAGCAACTCCTTGCGCTAATCCATAATAAACTTTATTAAAATACAAACTTTGAAATACAAATTTGTAGTAATCATCGTTTACCGATTCCTTTATTTTATGGAATACGCGATAGTCTGGACTGGTTACGCCAGTGAGTGACGAGAGATCAACCCATCCGGTTAATAGATCCATGTGATTCATGGCAAAGTCGCCAGGGAAAACGAACTGATAATTACTATAATTTTCCGCCACCTGTCCTTCATTGGAAGTAATGTCTTTTATTTTCAATCCTTTTTGAGTAATAGAAATAACATCAAATCCTTCCTGTCCAGCTATACGTTTGAGGATGCGAAACAAATACTTGGTTTTCGCAACCTTCCACCCATCCGGAATTTCTCTAATCCATTCCACACCAGAATCCTTCATCTTCGCATTCGGGTCAATTCCCTTAGTAACTGCCTTTGTAATGACTGCTTTCTTGTATTCTTCCAGTTTTTCAATGGATTTTTTCGTCTTTTCGATAGCAGTATCGATAGCCGTGCACTTGCGGTCGAGGAAGTGGACGATCTGCTGCTGTTCGACAGGAGATGGTGCGGGTATTACCATCTTTTTCATTTCCTGCCACGATGTTGTACGTAAATCATCAACGATTCCATGACCGAGCCGATAAAATTCTGATGAGAACATATCAGAATGAAAAAGCCAATTATAATATTCATTGTTCATTCCGTGGCGAGGCTGTAATACGGTATTTATCAATGATACCGAACCGTCATATTCGGATATTCCACATGAACCTCGTCTGTCAGATCTACTATTAATCGCAAAATCACCTTTTTTAACCAATTTTCTGTTGTCGTGATCGTCTGTTTTTGCTGTGGATGCAAGCTGCGGAACAATACCTTTCATTGTAACAGATAATGGAGGATAGTCTTTATCACTCACCTTTGTAGAGCGAGGAAAGTATAATGAATCGATTTTACAAACATCCCAATTCTCAGGAATTTCTCCAATCCATTTCACGCCAGATTCTTTCATTTCCCTACTCATTCAAACACCCCTTTCAGAGCTGCTTCAATTTCCGGCTCCAATGCCTTGATTTCAGCCATGATGTCTTCCGGATTACGAGGAGCTTCATAATGATAGAAATACTTATCGAAGGAAATCTGTGTTCCGACAATCCCAACTTTCTGATCGCCCATGATTCCGGTATCTATCACGGATTCATCTACCCATGCATCCGGCACATACGGATATACTTCTTTCTCTATGTATTCGTTGATATCCTGTGTATGTGGAACTTTCTCCGTATCTTTTAAATCTGCATCTGCCACTGGCTTTCCGTTCTTATCGTAAACGATATCTTCATCCGATTCTGTCTTTACACCAAACACCTTAATAAATGCGTCCTGAAGCTGCTTATTGGTGATTTCCGGTTTTTCAAGCTTATCTCTGAAATCGGAAGAGTGACTGATAAACCAGTTATACTTTACTGTCTGTCCATCATAAGCTGCTACTGCACGCTTCAAAGAGTCCTTATTGCCATCAGAGAGCTTCTGCATAGCTTTGATGGTGAATAAATCATCCCATTTATCAAGATCAAAGGTAATGACCTGCTTTAATGGGCGCTGAACCGTAACAGCACGGTACATAAATTCCTCGACCGGAAGCAGCATGGATTTACCATGGTCATGTCCGTCAATATATGTCTGGATGATCCACTTCATTTTATCTTCCGAGACATCCTTACGCTTGTTACCAAGAGACTTTCTGCGAAGTTCTCCGCAATCAGAAGCATCGATAAGCTGGATCATGCCCTTACGTGCTTCATCCTTCTTTGTATTTAAGATCCATAAATAGGTATTGATTCCGGTACGGAAGAAGATGTCAGTCGGGAGCTTCACTATACAGTCAACGAGATCCTTCTGGAAAAGCCATCTTCGGATATCGGAAGGGCCGGAACCTGCATCACCATTAAAGAGAGGAGATGCAGATAACACAATACCGCCCTTGCTGCCGCCTTCCTCAGCGGTCTTCATATGAGCAACCATATTCTGAATAAAAAGCATGGATCCGTCACTAATAGAAGGAAGTCCTGCACCGAATCTTCCGGCGAATCCATGCGCTGCTTCAGACCTTACTTCATCAGCTTCCTTTTCCCATTTTTTACCGTAAGGCGGGTTAGATACGCAGTAATCGAATCTCATATCTGGGAACTTATCATCTGAAAGAGTGTCTCCGTTTTCGATATGTGCGGATAAATCCTTGGTCTGGTCATAAACGTCTTTCTGTTCATCCGAAACATTACGAATGAGCAGATTTGCCTTACCCATCGCCCATGTAACGCCGGACAGTTCCTCGCCATAAGGGACAATAACTGCCGGAGCTTTCATTTCCTTATTTTCATGCCACTCATTCAGAAGGTCGAGCGCGTCTGTGATAAATCCTCCAGTTCCGCAGGTCTGATCATACAATGTACGAACAATACCTGTATCAGAACTCATCAATTCATCATCGTTTGCAAAGATCATGCCTACGCAAAGACGAACCACATCCTTTGGAGTCATGAAGTCCTCGGCATCCTCCGCGATCTCATCGCCGTATCTCTGAATGAGATGTTCATAGATATCAGACATATCACGGTCAGAAACCGTAGTTGAATCGAACGGAAGGGCAGAAAACTTCTGACATACCGAATAAAGCATGCCGTGATCCTGGAGTTTTTTGCAGGTGCTTTCCATATCGAACTTCAGCATGATATTACGGGCATTCGGTGAAAAACCATTAATATATGAATCGAGAGCTGCGTATGTATCACCGGCACCAAGATTGTTCAGTCTGAACGGGGTAACATTATAAAACGCCTTGCCGGAATACTGGCAATAGTTGTCGGATTCACGTCCCCAGTCCTTTTCGTGTTCTTTTACTGCATCACATACAGCAGCTCGTGTTGGTTCAAGAGCGCATTCCAGTCTGCGAAGAAGCGCAAACGGAAGTACCACCTTGTTGTAATCTGCGCGGGAAATAACATCCCTTACATAATCCGCAATGTTCCATATTTCGTTAACATAATCAAGATTCGTTTTTTTCTGTGTTTCAGCCATTATCATTCTCCTTTTGCATCGTATTTTTCATAAATCAATATGTCTGAAATCAGCTTATAGAGCTGATATAAAATGCTCATTTTCAACCACTTATTGAGGAATCTCTACTTATCATTGTACTACTAACAGGGCTGTTTTTCAACCAGTTATTGAGGAAACACGTATTTCTACAATGGCATAAAAATACCGAGCAAGAATCATCTTACTCGGTAAATTCGTATGACATTCTTCAACAGATTTCAACCTGTGAGCATCATAAAGCTTATTATTCAAAATTTGGATTTTCAACCACTTATTGCGGTTAGCCTATTAATTATTTAGGCAAATGACTTGTCGGGGTTAAATAGAACAAAGAAATATATTCTACTAAGATTGGCAATAAAAATAGATAATGAGGTTTGACATTTCCAAAAAGATAGTACTCACTTTGGTAAATCGAGACGCACCTGCATATCAACAGCAAACAGGTGGGAGTATTTGATATTGATGCCAGGATGCCTTATATCTTATAAGTAAGTAAATTTTAGTACGAAAATTTGAAGGTGAAACACGTTCATTACTATTTGGTCCGCCAACTGAAAGGCGACGGAATGGAGATTAATATGGGGATATTATACAACCGTTTGTTGATAATTTTAAATGATGAATTCAGGGACCTCATTAATTATTATATCGCGTTGATAATGCTTCAACAAACATAGAAGTGATGGAACTGACAGAGTTTGGAAACTAATGTTAGATATGTCCTATTATCTAAAATAAATTTTCTTCCATTATGACTTTCGATATGTATGTTCATTATTTAGTCGTCCCAATAGAGGTGGAGAGCGAGACGGTTGGGAAAGATGAATTTATACGATTGTAGTTAGCGAATTACCCATTGTGAGATAGTGTAACATGTAAAACAGCAGATACTTGCGTCAGTGTACAAAGTGATACATGATAAAAAAACAAAATAATGGACTGCCAACCAATGAGAACACCGCCCAAGTAGAGACTATGGGCGGTGTTCTCATGTAACGGCGGAAAGGAGGATTTCTCCCTAAACCTCGGGCCAAGTTGGCTCGAGGCCGTAAAGGGCCTGACTGAAAAGTTAAGCCCTTTTTTCATGCCATCAAACGAGTGGCGGGAATTGGCCGTAAAGAAAAAGCCGCCTATACGGAGTATAGAGCGGCAAAGGATAAAATGCGGGAGGTCTTAACGGTCAAGGCAAATATTGATGCTCTGCTGGGCGATACCCAGCGAGAGCAAAACAAGGAACAGGAGCGATAGCGTATGGACGGAAAAGGAGCAAAGCGACGCCACAGCGATGCCGAGACTTCGGGCCAATTTGGCCCGAAGTCACAGGCAGAGCGGACAAGGGGTTGGGGCTGGCCCCAACAAGCGATTTTCGCAGAAAATCTTAACTGTGGCCACAGTTGAATTGCTTGCTATTTAGCGCAACCCTGAAAAATAGAGGATATACCGAACCTTTGACAGGTGGATTGCAAAGTGCTATCATATTTGTAGATAGCAAGGTGCAATCTAAAAGGAGTAGCGATATGTTACAGCAAGTATCGGATTTTGAGTTGGAGTTAATGAAAACTATTTGGGAAAATGGCGGGACAGCCCTTTATGCTGAAATAGTCGAGGGATTGGAAAAAAAGGATATGTCAACAACAAAAAACACAATTATATCTTTGCTTCTGCGTCTGATTGACAAGGGATTTTTGAAAACAAACAAGATTGGCCGCCGGAACAAGTATACCGCCCTTGTTTCCGAGGCAGAGTATCAGGCGGTGCAAACGGAATCCTTTCTCGAAAAGATTTACGAGGGGGACGCAAAAGAACTGATTTCAACGCTGATACAAAGGGATTTGATTTCAGCCGACGAGTACGAGGACTTAAAAAAGCATTGGAAAGGCGGTGGCAAGGTGGAATGAATGGGCTATTAAAAATTATCCTGTCATTAACTATTTCTGGGGCCTTACTGATTTTTGTTTTGCTCGTGTGCAAGCCTTTGATAAAGGACAAATTAAGCAAAAGATGGCAGTATTATATTTGGCTGATTGTTGTTGCCCGTTTACTGCTCCCCATTGCCCCGGAAACGAACCTTATGGGAATGGCTTTTCAGCATTTTGACTATACCATGATACAGGCGGACACAAGCCTACAACCGGAACCGCCTAATTCGCCAGAAATAGATTTTCCCGATCAGTACCACGTTCCCGGTCAAGTCGGTGCAAGTGACGGTGAACAGCTGAAGCCTGATAAAGTGGCAACACCCAACAGATTTGAAATGGTAAAACAAAACATCGCCGTTATCTGCTTGCTGGTCTGGTTGATTGTCGCCGTTGGGTTGCTCATTCGGAAAATAACTGTATATCAAAGTTTTGTTAAGTATATTAAGGCTGGACGGATTGAGATTTCGGATATGGCACTTTGGGAGCTTGTAGGAAAACTAGTTGAGCAAACCGGCATAAAAGGGGCTGTGAGGCTTTACACAAATAGCCTGATTTCGTCCCCGCTTCTGATTGGATTTTTCCGTCCCTGTATCATGCTACCCACTACTGAACTTTCAAAATCCGATTTTGAAAATACCATTTTGCATGAGCTGACACATTACAAGCGGCGGGATATGTTTTATAAGTGGCTGGTGCAAGTTACAACTTGCCTCCATTGGTTCAACCCTTTTGTTTACCTTATGGGCTGGGAAGTTAATCGGCTCTGTGAACTTTCCTGTGACGAGGCAGTTATAAAATCAATGGACGCGAGAGGACGACGGGCTTATGGTGATACCCTGATAAATGCGATGGGTATGGGAGGGAACTACAAGGATACTATTGCCTCCGTTACTCTAAATGAGGGTAAGCAACTATTGAAAGAAAGGTTAGACGCAATTATGAAATATAAACATAAATCAAAATTATGTATCGCAATTACTTTTGTTTTTACTGTTATTTTATTTTGTGGATTCTCCTTTATTGGGGCATATGCAGCCAATTTTGATGCCGATACAAATAACAAATTTCATAGTATTAAATCTGCGACAACTATTCTTAACAATGAACATGATATAACAACTATTGATATTTCCGCGACTGTTGGTAATTTAACAATTTTGTATGGAGATAAGCCACAAATTGAAATCGGTGGAGAACTTGTCAATCACGCTTCTTTTTCTTATGATAACGGGACACTTATTTACCGTGATGATTTTGAAGAAAACAACCAATCTTTTAATGATATTAACAATGAAGAATATAAAATCATCATTACAATACCACATGACCTTGAAATAAAAACACTTTCTGTTGATGTGAGCATCGGTTCTATTGATTTACAAAATATCATGGCAAATAATGCAAAACTAACTGCTACTTCAAAAATAAATCTCAATGGCTTTCATAGCGGAAGTCTTAAATTGAATAGCACTTTAGCTGATATTAGTGCCGCTAATATTTCTATATCAAAAGAGCTTAGTTTATATTCATACGGAAGCACAGCCATTGTGTCAGGAACTATTAAAGGGAATGTGCTGATTGACAGTGCAGGTATAAGCAATATAGATGTTACATTTCTTAATTCGGATAGGGCAAATTATTACATTGAAAGCACATGGGAACCTGAATCCCAAAATAAAGAACCCGGAAACTTCATGCTTGAAAGTGGCAAAGTGGGTCTTTTGATTGATGGAGAAAAGTATAGCGTAGAGTATACGAATTCCAATGTAGCAGCACCTAATAAATTAACCATCATTTCCCGTGAACTAATGCCAATGGATAATATCGCGATAAAATTTACAAAGTAAGTTAGACTGATTAAGATAAACTGAATAATCACTTCGGGCCAAGTTGGCCCGAATTCCACGAAATCTCCGCCGCAATAACGGCGAAAGAAAAAAACGTCGTTGAGGGGGTATTTCGTGTTGTCTCTTTGAGAGAGCGGCGGTTTTGAAATAACAATTTCAAGGCCGCCGTTTTCTTTTGAAAAACAAGATAACAGGGGGCGTGATAAAGTCGCGCTTCTTATATGTTTTATGACAGGAAGAAAAGATATTGGACTGAAACGGGTATTGATGAATCTCTTTGTCAGAAATGGATAAGGAGAGACGTCTGTGTACAATCCTGCTTGCCAGGATAAGGGGCTGATGGTATAAGGCAGAACTTCTTTGTGGAAGTATTACCTTGCAGATATCATCCAACCAGCATACACAGTCTATATTATGGTTGGGGTAAGTTACATAAGTTTGGATGTAACTTTGTTTTTTTCGGCAGTAGTGGCTCCCGTTATCATAATCAAATCAAGACCGTTATTTCCATTTGTGTCTACGGAAGTAATGGTCTTTTTTTGTTCAGGTTTCACCGGTTACCGTCATGTAGAGCACCACCTCTAGTTCTGGATTTGCAGCAATGGAAATCCCAGAATTGGAGGAATGCAATATGCGGAAAATTAGATATTACATCCATGAAGAAAGTACTTTTAAAGAGGTCACATATGAAGAATATCAGTTATACGTAGAATCAAGATGCAAGGAACAGCCGGTATATGCTATACGAATTGGAGACGCGGTCATGGAGGTACCAAAAGACATGTACATGGAGTTTTACAGGGAAAAGTCCAGAGAAAACTATTTGTTGCGAATGGTAGCAATATATAAGGAAATTCCATATAGCAACATGGATACGGATGAAATAGTAGGGGAAGAAACTCTTCCAGATGAAACCGTTCATGTGGAAGAAGATGCATTTAACCATGTTCTATATGAACACTTAAGATATTGTATTGAACAATTACCAGAAGAAGATCAGGAGTTTATCAGAATCGCCTATTTTGATGGGATAAGTGAACGTGATATGGCGAAGTCTTATGGCATATCTCAGCTAGCAATTCACAAGAGAAAAAAGAAAATATTATTCGATTAAAAAACTTTGGGAAATTTGATTTTTTTGGTTATCACTAGGTTGTTTTTTTACCACTAGCAGTGAGGGGGTAATTTTTATCCCGGATTGAACCTTGAAAAGTTCATATCCAGCCAATCCGTTACATTGGCTGTCCGGTCGTGAGGAACGGAAGTGACATGAGGGGCTCGCAATGACTGCCTGCGGGATGCTATTCCTGTTGAACAGCATGACCGGGGACTACGCAAGGGCGGCCGCCAGAGAACCTGGCGGAGGTGAAACTCCTATGATGTTTGTTAGCTGCAGGTAGGCGGATTGGCTGCCCTGTCCGGCTCCAATAATCTGTCTGGACAAGCTTCTGGAGTAGTGTCGAATAGAAGCGCAGAATAACTTGTAAAGAAGGTGATTTCGATGCCAGATCATGGGGCCGCCTGTCAAGACCGGCTGCGTGACCTGGCATTGAGAACGATAGGAGGATGGACAAGCATCTAATGGACCAGTTGCTGCCATATTATTTCACTCCAGATATCGATTGTGGGGTCAGAGTGGCGCAGACAATTGGCACAGGTGAAATATATCGTTATATGGAAAGCCAGAAACTGTCAAGAAGAAAGGAAGGAGAGAAAAGAATGTTATGCAGGGGAGATCTTTACTATGCAGATTTAAGTCCGGTGGTTGGCTGTGAACAGGGAGGGGTACGTCCGGTACTCATTGTCCAGAATGATGTCGGAAACCGCTACAGCCCGACCGTAATTGTGGCAGCAGTTACAAGCCGGATGGAGAAGCATCCATTGCCGACCCACGTATTTATTAACAGGAATTCCGTTCTGCAAAAGAATTCCATTATCATGTTGGAACAAATTCGCACAATTGATAAGTCAAGGCTATTGGAGTACATAGGACACTTAGATCATAGAGATATGAGGGCGGTTGACATCTCGTTAGGAATCAGCTTGGATATGGTACCGGAGTCTGGTGGGATATTTTGGGAGGAGAGGCAGAAACAGGGAGTGGTGCTGACTTAAAGCATAAAATGAAGCTGTGCCGGATTGGAACAGCTTCGTAAGATGTAATAGGACATACCGATATTTTCATAACATAAAATGACTGGTATTTATCGAAGGGAGAGCGTGAGTGAAAAGGAACTGTGTTCAGAATGTTATTGTCCATATTCCTGACAATATGGATCTGCACGCACTTTCCGATAAAATCAATGAGTTCCATTTAGAGGTGGTGGAACGCAGGCTAAACAGTTCTAATCTAACGACCGATGATAAGATAGCCGTCATTGATAAAATACTGGATAACCTGAAATCACGTGAGTTTGATGGAATCATCAAATAAGTGTTTGTGAAGCCGCCATACATTGTAAGGTGGCTTTGCTTGTTTTTGTTCCCAGCTGCGAATGGTAAGATGTTTTACGTCCATAAGCTGTGCAAGCTCTTGTTGCGTGATATGGTTCTTTTTACGATAGGCCTTCAGTTTTGAAGCCCAATCCTCAAAGCCATATATTGGTAGGATTAATTCGGCTGTTTCTTCATTGTCAGCGCCGAGGAACATTTTTGTTTCCCTTTGTATGGTGGCGGAAACCTTCCATTGCATGGCACAAAGTTGTTGGTTATCATGGCAATAAGCCGTTCTCTGGGGGAATCAATGATACGGCATCCCACAATGCCCGCTGCGTTGCATCCGAATCCCATACACATGGTTAAAGCCTGTTTGCCGCAGGCATGGCAGCTCTTAAAGGGTTTATCCAGGTTATAGGCAATCCTGGGCAGATAACCCGAGTCCTCCAACAGGGTAAACAGAGGAAAGAAGATGGCCATGGGCGGCAGCATTACCGAGACAACCCAGGCCAGAACCCGGTAGACTCCCAATATCAGCAGCCCGTGAAGCCATTGGGGGGCGCCTGCGGCCATGAAGGCTTTGGTGAGCTGATCCTGGAGGCGGAACAGGGCGTCCGCCAGCATCTGGGAGGGGTAATTGGCGCCTGTGATGGTGAGCCAGAATACCACGGCCAGCATTCCTATCATGACGGGATAGCCTGTAAACCGGCTGGTGAGAATCTTATCCAGCTTACGGTCCCCCTCATTGTAGCCGTTTTTGTGGAACTGGACCGTATCACGGCATATTTTTTCTGCCGATGCCACCAGGGCAGCCACGATGCGGTCCTTTAGAATTTCATTGGTAATGCCGTACTTGGCCAGATGCTCCCTGGCCTGTGACAGGGCAAGGCTTATCTCAGGCACTTCCAGTATATCCTCATTCAGATATTCCCTTAATTCTTTCATAAGGGACGGGTCGCTGTCCAGAAGCTTTAAGGTGAGCCAGCGTGAGCTGACCTTTCCCTCCACCCTGGCCTTTACGGCAGGCTCTGCCATGGCGATGGCCTGTTCAATAATGGGGGAGTACTCCACCTGGTAGGGAGAGGCGGTTTGTGTACCTTCCACCAGGTCATCCAGCTGTTTCATCAGCTGGTCAAGGCTTCGCTTTTTCCTGGCAATGGTGCCGGCCACCGGTACGCCCAGCTTTTCCGACAGCCCCTTCAAGTCAATGGTGATATTCTTGCGGGCGGCTTCGTCCATCAGGTTCACACATACCAGGACCCGGTCCGATATTTCCATGGTCTGAAGTACCAGGTTCAGGTTGCGCTCCAGGCAGGTGGCGTCGCACACAACCACAACCCCGTCGCTTCCGCCAAAACAGATAAAGTTGCGGGCCACTTCCTCCTCCGCGGAGTGGGCCATGAGGGAATAGGTGCCGGGGATATCTACCAGCACGTAGCTGTGCTCCTTTGTCTTACAGTAGCCCTGGGCATTGGTCACGGTTTTTCCAGGCCAGTTTCCGGTATGCTGGTTCATTCCCGTGAGATTGTTGAAAAGGGTGCTTTTACCTACATTGGGGTTGCCTGCTATGGCGATTATTTTATCATCAGGTGTCTGTTTTTTTATCTCCAGTCCGGAATCCACAGCTCCCATTCCGACGGATTGTTTGGTCAGACCCATTTTAATACTCCTTTTTCTTTTTTTATTAGGCAATTCCATATCTGACCTGAGTCAGATGATGTTTCTTACGACAGCTGTTTTTGGGGAGATAATTCACAGGCTGGTGCAGCCCTCCATTACCTCCTGCTCGCTGAAACCAGTGCAGGGCTGAACCAGTATCCCGCGGCAGTCCTCTGAGCGTATGGCGATGACAGCACCGCGAATCAGGTAGGCGCAGGGGTCTCCCAGAGGGCTTTGCCCAAGGCACTCCACCTCCGTATTTTCAACCAGGCCGATATCCAGAAGACGCCTGCGTATGCTGCCTGTGGAAGTAAGCTCTTTTACACGTGCCCGGTTTCCGGGTTTTATATCATTCAAACATAGAAATTCTTTCATAATTACAATACCTCGCAATAGATTTAGGATAGGGAAACTTTTTCTTACTCATATAGTATTACAGGAGGGACACTTTGGTTACTGATAAAGATGGATTCTATACCATGAAAGGATATGAACGCTCTGCTTCCGATGAGATGACTTCATCCATGGAGGATTATCTGGAGATGGTGTGCAGAATGGAGGAAGAGGGGGAACCCATCCGTGTCAGTTCCCTGGCTGCCAGCCTTCACGTACGGCCCTCATCCGCCTCAAAAATGTTGGATAATCTGAGAAAAGCCGGATATATTGATTTCAAGAAATACGGCTCCATCATGGTCACGGATAAGGGATATGAGGAGGGCAGGTATCTGCTGCACAGACACCGGGTGCTCCAGGATTTTTTCTGTACCCTCAACCATACGGAGGATGAACTGGAGCTGGTGGAAAAGATTGAACATTTTATCAATCACAGGACCGTGGAAAATATGGAGCAGGCTCTTTCTTTCCTCCGGCATAAGAATGATATGACTGGAAAAATGGGATAAAGTATTGTATAATGTGTAATATGCAAAATGATAAAGGAGAGACATTATGAACGATGATAACTATGTAGAGTGGCTTGTGAAGAGAAAAGATCCGGCATATGCCGTTCCTGTAAAAATACTCATGATTGTGGTCTGTATATTTTCCGTCCTTTCAGCGCTGCAGACTGTGTTTGGAGTAATTGTTATGACCATAGCAGGTGTGGCTACCTATTTTGTGTTCCTGAACCTGAGTGTGGAGTTTGAATATCTGTTTGCAGAGGGCGGTCTGTCGGTGGACCGTATCCTGGGAAAGGCAAAGAGAAAGAAGATATTTGACTGTGAGAAGGATGACATCCAGATTGTGGCGCCGGCAGATTCCTTTGTGCTTAAGGATTATGAGAAGCAGGGCATGAAGATAAAGGATTTTTCGTCCGGCAGGAAGGATGCCAAGGTGTACGCCCTTATATACCAGAAGGGTCCGGACCATTTTAAGGTACTGATTGAACCAAATGAGAGAATGATAGGAGCCATGCGCAGAACCTTTCCGCGAAAGCTTGTGATGTAGGGCAATGGGCATATAGGGCAGGTCGGTAGAGAACAGGCCGCCGGGGACAGCCGAATAACAGCTGTCACGGCGGCCTGTCTTTTTATTTTGCTCTATTTCAGGTTTTCACCGCTTAACATGAATTCTATCAGCCGGTCCATGTCCTCTTTTTCATGAACCACTAATTCCAATTCCTTAATATATCCGTTGGAACACATATTGGCAATGGAAAGATACTGGGATAGCTTTGACTTTAGGTTAATCCTGTCGCCCTCCGGGGATACCAGTTCGATTTTTCCTTTACACTGGTCCACTGCTTCAAAAAAAGCTTTTACATCTGAGATGTTTTCCAGTTTCATACAAAACCCTCCGCTTCTGTTGGTGTGTACTGCATTGTGTGAATTATGGTGGTATCAGGCACTCTAATCACTGTTATGGATACAATACAGCGCTGGTTTATAGATTATAACCAGTATATCAATGGGGGATGAAGATAACAATCCGCAATTTGACTAAAGATGAACGAGATAAACAGGGGGAGAATGTATATTAGCAACAAAAATAAATTAAAAATTAAAAATTTAATATTGCATTATTTCATTCTATCCTTTATAATGATAGTACGAGTAAAGGAGTTGTTGAGATGAGGGTAAAAAAGAATTTAGATAAGATTATCTACGATCAGATTATTGATAGTTTTATCCTCGGTGAATATAAGATGGATGACGCTATCTCACTTGACGTTTTATGCGAAAAGTATGAAGTCAGCAGAACACCGGTGGTTCAGGCGGTGAAGCTTTTAGTCAATGACGGAGTACTGGAAAAGCTCAGCAACGGGCGTGTGGTGGTTCCCACCTTTGACCAGAACCAGATTAAGAATATCTGTGATGTAAGGCTTATGATTGAAAAGCATGCCATAGAGCATTATCTTTCAGCGGCAGCAGATGTGTCCTCATTGCTTGACCAGCTAGAGATATGTGCTAAAAAGTGTGAGGAGTATCTGGATAAGGGGGATTTCCTGGAGCTGTCCAAGACAGACCTGAGGTTTCACCGTGTGCTGGTATCCGGGGCCAGGAATGAATATCTGTCAGAGCTGTATAAGAGGATACAGGGCCAGTTCCTGGTGGCCAATTACCTTGTGCTGCCGTTGAGAAACAGGAATTTCCGTTCCACAGTGGATGACCATTATAAACTTCTGGAGTACTTAAGGAATAAGGATATGGAGCAGTCTGAAAAGATGATTGCCGGCCATATAAACAACATATTCTACATCATCACCAATCAGAAGTAACAGATGCGGAAGCAGTAAATGCAGTCATCAAAGACGCGGCAGACCAAGAAGTAGCAGACCAAGACGCAGCAGACCAAGAAGCAGCAGACCAAGACGCGGCAGACCAAGAAGCAGCAGTCAAAGACGCAGCAGACCAAGACACGCAGCGCTCCAGGACGAAGCAGCTTAAAAAACAGTAATCTATATGCAGTAATCTAATATAAGAAGTTTGGCATTAAGCTAAGAATCAGGCAATCCATGTTTCCATGAATTCAGGTCAGGAGTTCATGGGTTGTCCGGCACTTAGTTTGGTAACGTGTACTCTCAAATAAAAAATTTTAATTTTTAATTTATTATTTTGCCATAACAAATTAAAAATTGCGTTAAAGGAGAGGACAGAGATGTTTGAAGGTAAACATATTCAGGTAGGGGCCGGACGTTATATCCAGTGCCATGGCGCACTGAAGCGTGCGGGAGAGGAGATGGTATTTTTCGGAAAGAAGGCTTACCTGCTGTACGGGGACGATGTGGTGAAGGGAAAGTCCAGCCAGGTCCTGGAGGAAAGCCTCAGGAAATCCGGGATTACATTTCAGTCGGAGATATTTGAGGGACCTTCCACGGAAAAGAGCTTTGGAGAGGTAGCTGCCAGGGTCAGGGAATCGGGAGCTGAAATCGTGGCAGGAATCGGGGGCGGCCGTATCATAGACATTGCCAAGGCAGCCGGGGATATGGCAGATGCCAGTATCTTTACCATACCCACATCCGCAGCCACATGCGCGGCCTACGCTGTTCTGTATGTGGTATACGGCGAGGACGGCAATGTAGACCACAGCGGTTTCCTGAATCATGAAATCAGCGGGGTCATTGTGGACATGGATTTGGTTGTCAATGACTGTCCAAGGCGCTATTTTGTGTCGGGCATCGTGGATGCCATGGCAAAAAAACCGGAATTCAGCTTTACCATGGCCCATCTGAAGGATGAAGGTATGATTGCCACCTCGGAGATAGCCACAAAGATTGCGGATTTTACCTACAGTAAGTACATGAGGGACACCAGACAGGCCCTTAAGGATTTCGATGACGGGAAGGACAGCATGCTCATAGATGATATGGTGAACATGAATATCATGCTGACCGGCATGGTGTCAGACCTGTCCACAGGAGGCAAGCAGCTGGCCGTTGCACATAATTTTTATGATGCAGTCTGCTGTATGTACAAGGACGTGAGAAGAAAATATCTTCATGGGGAAATCGTTGCCATGGCCCTGCCTCTTCAGCTGGCTGTCAACGGACGTCCGGAGGCGGAAATAGAAGAACTGAAGGCTTTTCTCAGGGAGGTGGGCATACCTGTCAGCATAAGGGAGGCCGGGATGCCCCAAGATGGGCTGGAGGAGCTGATTACGTATGTTCACCGGGTTACGATTCCGGATGACATGGAACTTCTGGAACAAATCCGGGATGGTTTTAAGTATATCATGTAACTAAAAACATAAAAATTCAAAAGTAAAGGAGAAGGTATTATGTTGAAAAAATGGGCAGCAGTTACGTTGAGTGTAAGCCTGGCATTGTCACTGGCAGCATGCGGAGGACAGCAGGGGGCATCTTCCGGCAGCGCAGGTTCCCAGGCAGGGGATACCCAGGCATCCTCCGGCGGTGAGGTTTCCGCGGATGAGGGCGATGTCATCAAGATTGGCCTTATTTCTATGATGACAGGAGACAATCCGCTGAACGGGGAGCGTATGAACCAGGGGGTACAGATGGCTGTGGACGAGTACAACGCAGCAGGCGGTATCAACGGAAAGCAGATAGAACTGACTATTGTGGACGACCAGACCCTCCAGGACATGGCTGTTACCTGTGCCAATAAGCTGATCGGCGAAGGCGTGGTGGGTATCGTGGGACCCCACAGAAGCACCAATGCCCTGGCAGTGGAGGCAGTGGTAAAGCAGGCGGGCGTAGCTGCCTTCACAGGCGGCACCACACCGCAGATCAGTACTCTGGACAATGATTATCTGTTCCGCTGCAGGGCTTCTGACAGTATTTTCGCAGAGGCGGCGGCAGCCTACGCAAAAGAGCTTGGCTGCAAGAAACTGGGACTGTTCTTTAACAATGACGATTTTGGAACAGGAGCAGAGGGCGTTATCAAGCAATACTGTGCGGACAACGGCATGGAGTATGTGGAAGAAGGACATAACACGGGAGACAAGGACTTTACTCCTCAGGTTATGAAGATGAAGGACGCGGGCGTGGATACGGTCATCATATGGACCCACGATGCGGAGCTGGCAATCCATGCCCGCCAGATATACGAGCTGGGACTGGATGTGCAGGTAGTGTCTTCTCCGGGCGTTACCATGCAGCAGGTAATTGATATGTGTAAGGCGGAATACATAGAAGGCTGGTATGGAGTGACGGATTATGTGTCCACCAGCGACGACCCCACCCTTGTTGCATTTAAAGAGAACTTTGAGAAAAAGTATGAGATCGAACCGGAATTATACGCAGCATCCTATTACGGCGGCGCAGTGGCCCTTTTAGAAGGAATCAAAGCAGCAGGAACCACGGACCGCAAGGCTGTTATGGAAGCTGTCAAGGGACTGAAAGACTTAAAGGTACCCGTAGGAGTCATTACCTGTGACGAGAATAATGATTTAGTCCACAATATCAATGTGGCCCGGATTGAAAACAAGATTCCAAAGTTTATTAAAGCTGTTTCTGTGGAATAGTTTCTGGCTTATGGAGGACAGGGGACGGACCCGGCCTGAATCTGAATCCGGCCCCTGTCATGACGAAAAGGAGGTAAATGATGGGCACTATACTTCAGCTATTGATAAGCGGTATTGCCATGGGATTCATCTATGCCCTGGTTGCCATCGAGTATACCCTGATATGGAATTCCACAGGACTGCTTAACTTCAGCCATGACAAAATCATCACCGTGGGGGCGTATATATTTGCAGCTACCTTCATCATTAAATTCAATATGAACAAGCCCTTAGCCATTGTGCTTACTTTCATGCTCATGGGAATTCTGGGGTCTGTAATCGCTTCCGGAATCTTCAATCCGCTGCGGCATATGCGTTCCAATATCTTTGCTGTTATGGGAACCATGATGTTAGGCAGGATTCTGGCAGAGGCCATCCGGCTTATATACGGACCGGTTCCCTTCACCATTGAGAACTGGCTCAGCGGTACCATTAAGATCGGTACACTCATGGTCACAAAGGCCAATGTCATCATATGTGTGGTGGCAATCCTGGTAGTGGCGGCCCTTCAGTTGTTTATGAATTTTACAAAAATAGGAAAGGCCATGCGCTGTGTGGCCCAGAATAAGAAGGCCGCGGCCCTTATGGGCATCAATGTGGCCCAGAACATCTGCGTGACAACGGCAGTCAGCTCCATTATATGCAGCGTCATCGGAATGCTGATCATACCGCTGTTCAATATATCCACCACCATGGCAGCCAGCATAGGCCTCAAAGGTTTTTCAGCCGGAGTCATCGGAGGATTCGGATACCTGCCTGGAGCCATCCTGGGCGGTCTGTTCATCGGAGTGGTGGAAAACCTGGCGGTGGTGGTTCTTCCGGCTGTCTATAAAGATATTGTGTCATTTGTCCTGTTAATCATATTCCTGCTGGTACATCCCAGCGGATTCTTAGGCAAGAAGGCGTGAAAGGAGTAAGGGAAGATGAAGAAAAAGCTGAAACTTAAATCACTGCATTTCGCCGTGGGAGCCCTTGTGATTGGCGCTTTTCTGCCGATATTCATTAAAAATGATTACTACATGATGGTCCTTAACCGCGTGCTCATCAATATTATCGTGGTATTAGGCCTGAATTTCATCACTGGTCTGACCGGCCAGATGAATCTGGGCACAGCGGGAATCTTTGCGCTGGGCGCTTATTCCTCTGCCCTGTTTACCAGATACACGAATCTGACGCCCTGGCTGGGGCTGATTGCGGCAGTTATCATGGGAATCCTTATCGGCAGGGGACTGGGATATCCCAGCCTGAGAGTCAGGGGGGTATATCTGTCCCTGACCACCATTGGATTCGGGGAGGTGGTGCGCCTGCTGATTTCCAATACGCCGAAATTCACAGGAGGCACCCAGGGCATCCGCAATATACGGCCCTATAACATCGGAAGCTACCAGATACAGAGCCAGAAGGAAATGTATTACCTGTTTCTGGTATTTACCGCCATTGCTTTTTTTATTGCCTGGCGCATTGCCTATTCCAAGTGGGGGAGGATTTTCAAATCCCTGCGGGATAACGTGGAGGCAGTGGAGATGAGCGGTGTGGACATCGCTTCCTGCAAGATCAAGGCATTTACCGTGGCATCTATATTCGGTACCGTGGCAGGAGCCATGTATGCCCACTATATGGGCTATATAAACCCATCCACCTTTAACCTGGATTTGTCCACCAACTATGTGGTTATGCTGATGGTGGGAGGACTGGGGTCCGTGGTGGGAACTATATTTGGATCAGCCATTGTCACCATCCTTCCGGAAATGCTGCGTTTCCTGGGCAATTACTATCAAATCGTGTTCTGTTCTATCATCCTGCTGGGGGCCATATTCTTCCCGGACGGCTGGGTGAGTGCGGCAACAGGCCTGTTCATGAAGATGTATCAGAGAATCAGCGGAAAGAGCTATGCAGAAGGCGGTGAATAAGAGAATGGAAAGTCTGTTGAAAGTGACGGGAATCACAAAAAAATTCCAGGGCCTTGTGGCGGTTGACAATGTCAGCATCGACATGAAGGAGCACACCATACACGCCCTCATCGGACCAAACGGAGCAGGCAAGACCACCACCGTAAACCTGATTACAGGAGTGCTGCCTCTGACGTCAGGCAAGGTGGAATTTGGGGGAAAGGACATTACCGGCATGACCACCCATGATATTGCCAGGCAGGGAATCGGAAGGACCTTTCAGAACATAAAAGTATTTCCAACCATGACTCTGCTTGAGAATGTGATGGTGGGGGGTCACCAGCAGGCCCCCATGGGAATGATGCGGGGGATTTTTGACATCAGAGGATCACGGGCAGAGGAAAAGAGGCTTAAGGAGAAGGCTGAAGAGGTCCTTAAACGCATCGGTATGTATGAGCTGCGGGGCTCTCTGATGAAGAACCTGCCCTATGGACGCCAGAAGATATCGGAGATTGGACGGGCCATGATGAATGATCCCAAACTGATTCTTCTGGATGAGCCTGCGGCCGGCCTTAACCCGTCGGAGCGGGCCGAGCTGGTGGATGTTATCTATAAGGCCTATGAGGACGGATACTCGTTTTTCATGATTGAGCACAACATGGATGTGGTCATGAAAATCAGCGACTACATAACTGTGCTGAGTTTCGGGCGCATGATAGCAGAAGGCACGCCAAAGGAAGTACAGAGCAATGAAGAGGTTATCCGCGCATACCTGGGAAGCCGGTATGTGGAGCAGGATTCCAGATAATCGGAGGGATTCTTATGTTAAAAGTCAATGGGATTGACGCTTATTACGGCGATGTCTGTGCATTGCATGATATTTCCCTTGAAATAGGCGATGACGAAATTATATCCATCATCGGTTCAAACGGCGCTGGAAAGACCACGCTTATGAACTGCATCGTGGGCTGGGTGAAGGTAAAAAAGGGCAATGTGGAGTTTAACGGACAGGATATAACCAATCTGCCCACACACAGCATAACCAGGACCGGAGTGGTGCAGATTCCGGAGGGAAGGGAAATATTCTCCAACATGACAGTCCTGGAGAACCTTGAGATGGGGAGCTACAGCATAAAGCGGTCCAAGAAGGAAATGAATGCCAAAATTGAGGAGATGTATGACTTGTTTCCGCGCCTGAAGGAGAGAATGGGCCAGAAAGCGGGATCCTTAAGCGGCGGTGAGCAGCAGATGTTAGCCATAGCCAGAGGGCTGATGGGAGATCCCAAGCTCCTGATGTGCGATGAACCATCCCTGGGCCTGGCTCCCGTGATTGTGGACGATATGTTTGATATATTTTTGAGAATCAACAAGGAAAAGCATCTGCCGATCCTGATTGTGGAGCAGAACGCCTTCATGGCCCTGGAAGTATCCAGCCGCTGTTACGTGCTGGAAAATGGGCGTATGGTAATTACTGCCTCCAGTGAGGAGCTGGCTAAAAGTGATACCATCAAAAAATCCTATCTGGGCGGATAAAGGGCGTTTCTGCCTTTATCCTGCCGTTGTGGAAGGTGAACAAGAAAATAAAAAATATTTAATTTTTTGTTGACATTACACGAAAGATGTGTTAGTTTTAAATCAGG
Organism: Enterocloster sp. 210928-DFI.2.20; assembly: GCF_020554465.1. Classification (NCBI taxonomy): domain Bacteria; kingdom Bacillati; phylum Bacillota; class Clostridia; order Lachnospirales; family Lachnospiraceae; genus Enterocloster; species Enterocloster sp. 210928-DFI.2.20. The sequence goes on along the minus strand of NZ_JAJCHK010000008.1, from coordinate 57,076 downwards.
CAAAATAATAATTTAAAATATTTAATTTTTTATTTTTAATTTAAAATTACATATTCACACCAACAAAATTTTTTATTCCAAGTGTAACTTGGGGGAAAGGGAGAAAGCTATGAAAGTGAAAGACACAATCAAGAAACCTTACGGTATCTGCCCGGCATCCATGACCATCTGGAATGCAGACCAGACTTACAACAAGAAGGGTATGGAGAAGTACCTGACCTGGCTGCTGGATAATGGCGCACAGTCTATTTCCATCTGCGGAAGCACTGGCGAGAACATTGCCATGAACATGGAAGAGCAGAGGGAAATCATTGAACATGTATCTGGTTTCTTAGGCGGTCAGGTTCCTCTGGTATGCGGTACAGGCAGATACGATACCCTGAATACCATCAAGATGAGCAAGTTCGCACAGGACCACGGTGCTGACTGTGTCATGGTGATCCTTCCATTCTACCTGAATCCTCATAAGAAGGCAGTTATGCAGCATTTCAGGGATTTAAGGGAAGCGCTGGATATCGAAATCATGGTTTACAACAATCCCTGGTTTGCCGGCTATGAGCTGAGCGTACAGGAGGTCAAGGAGCTGGTGGATGACGGTACCATACAGTGCATCAAGGCAGCCCACGGCGACCCCAACAGGGTCCACGAACTGAAGTACCACTGCAAGGATGACCTGACTGTATTCTACGGACATGACTATGCTGCCATGGAAGGCCTCCTGGCCGGAGCGGACGGCTGGCTGTCAGGTTTCCCGGCCGTACTTCCAAAGCAGTGCCGCAGACTTCAGGATGCCTGCTTCGCAAAAGATGTGGATGCAGCCATTGCAGCCCAGAACAATATCCAGCCATATATTGATTATTTCTTCTATGATAAGGTCAACGGGGTTCCCCACTGGCAGGAAATCTGCAAGTACACCTTACAGGCACAGGGCCTGGATGTAGGTCTGCCCCGCAAGCCGTTGGGCGAGCTGGATGACGCCAATAAGAAAAAGATCGAGAAATTACTTGCAGACATGGAGTAATTGACGAAAATGTAATAGGTACGGTCATTTATGATATCGGTGCATGTATTGGAAACAGGTGATACATGCACCGATTTTTTTAAGGAGAGGGATTTATGAAATGTATTGTGTGCGTGAAGCAGGTGCCGGATACCGCCAATGTGGAGGTGGACCCGGTAACCGGAGTGCTGAAGCGGGACGGGACCCAGTCCAAGCTGAATCCGTATGATCTCTATGCCATGGAGTCCGCCCTTGGGTTGAAAGAGCAGCTGGGGGGTACCGTGGATGTCATCACCATGGGGCCGGGACAGGCCAGGGAGGCGTTAAAGGAGTGTATGTGCATGGGGGCTGACCGTGCGGGACTGATCAGCGACAGGAAATTTGCAGGTGCAGATGTGGTGGCTACCAGCTATACCTTATCCCAGGGCATACGCAGGATGGGGGAGTATGATCTCATTCTCTGCGGCAAACAGACCACGGACGGGGACACGGCACAGGTAGGGCCGGAGGTGGCCCAGTGGTTGGGAATACCCCATGCCTCCAATGTTCTGGAAATCAGGGAGACAGGGGAGGGACGGATACGGGTGCGTATGAATATGGACGGATATGAACAGATACAGGCCATGGATTTGCCATGCCTGATTACCATGGACAAGGATGTGAATACGCCGAGGCTCCCTTCCTATAAACGGGAAAAGGAACTGCGGGAGGGATATCTGAGGGAGTTTTCCCTTACGGACCTGGAGGACCAGGATGAGAGCCACTATGGTTTGTCCGGATCGCCCACCCAGGTGGAGCGTATATTCCCGCCGGAGAAGAGTGAATGCAGGGAAATGTTCGATGGAAGCCCTGATGTGCTTGCTGATAAGATGTATCATGTGCTGAGAGAAACAAAGTTTATATAGTTGTATGGACAGAAAGGAGAGAGGATTATGGCTGAACTGAGGATTCACCAGGAACAGCTGGATGAAGACGGCATCCGCCAGCTCATTGACATATGTCCCTTTGGTGCCATCAGCTGCAGGGATGGAAAGGTGGAAATTGACTCTGGCTGCAGAATGTGCAGGCTGTGTGTGAAGAAAGGTCCTGGCGGGGCCGTGGAATATATGGAAACACAGGAACCGGGGATTAATAAGGATGAATGGCGCGCAGTGGCTGTGTACGTGGAATACAATGGAAAGGCCGTACATCCCGTGACATTTGAGCTGATCGGCAAGGCCAGGGAACTGGCAGCCGTCACAGGCCATCCTGTGTATGCGCTGTTTATGGGGTATCGGGTGGGAGAAAAGGCAGAGGAACTGCTGGCATACGGGGTGGACCAGGTCTTTGTGTATGACAGGAAGGAGCTGGAACATTTCTCCGTCCTCACATACGCCAATGTATTTGCGGATTTCATAACCAGAATCAGGCCGTCGTCCATCCTGGTGGGGGCCACCAACGCAGGGCGCTCCCTGGCTCCCAGGGTAGCGGCGCGGTTTAGGACAGGGCTGACAGCAGACTGTACGGTCCTGGAAATGAAGGAGAATACGGATCTGGTGCAGATCCGTCCTGCCTTTGGGGGAAATATTATGGCTCAGATTGTGACGCCGAAGAACCGGCCGCAGTTCTGCACGGTCCGGTATAAGATATTTTCCGCGCCTCCGGTGACAAAGGATCCCTCAGGCACCATCCGTACCATGGAGGTGACGGACGGCATGATTGACCGGAGAATCAGGGTAGAGGAAATCATACATAAGCCAAAGGAGATTGACATATCGGAGGCAGAGGTGATTGTGGCTGTTGGAAGGGGTGTAAAAAGTCAGGCGGATTTGGAGTTAATAAGGGAACTGGCCGTTGCGCTGGACGCACAGCTGGCATGCACCAGGCCTTTGATTGAGTGCGGCTGGTTTGACGCCAGGCGCCAGATTGGACTCAGCGGCAGAACGGTGAAGCCAAAGCTCATCATTACCATAGGTATCTCCGGTTCCGTACAGTTTGCGGCGGGCATGAGGGGTGCTGAGTGCATCATTGCCATTAACACGGACAGGAAGGCTCCTGTTTTTGACATTGCCAACATCGGTCTGGTGGGGGACTGGTATGAGATACTTCCACGGCTGCTTAAGACGGTTAAGGAGGGTACGTGATGGGGTACAGGAAACTGGATGAGAAGGATATCGCTTATTTGAAAAAGGTGACAGAGGACGGACGGGTCCTGACCGGATCCGATATAAGCCAGGATTACAGCCACGATGAGCTGGGGGGAGTGGAGCGCGCTCCCGAAGCCCTTGTAAGGGTATTGTCCACCGGAGAGGTTTCGGACATCATGGCCTATGCCAGTCGGGAGGGAATTCCCGTGGTTACCAGAGGCTCCGGCACAGGGCTGGTGGGGGCGGCTGTCGCTATCCACGGAGGCATTATGCTGGAGACCACACAGATGAACCATATTCTGGAGCTGGACCGCAGGAACCTTACTGTGACAGTGGAACCGGGGGTGCTTTTAATGGAACTGGCGCAGTACGTGGAGGAAAACGGGCTTTTTTATCCTCCGGATCCAGGTGAGAAATCAGCAACCATAGGCGGAAATATCAGCACCAATGCAGGCGGAATGCGGGCCGTAAAATATGGCGTCACAAGGGATTACGTGAGGGCGCTGACAGTGGTGCTGCCCACAGGCGAGGTGGTGGAATTTGGCGGTAAGACGGTTAAGAACAGTTCCGGATACAGTCTGTTAAATCTGATGATTGGATCTGAGGGAACACTTGGGGTCATCACCCGGGCCGTGCTTAAATTGGTTCCCCTTCCGGGTAAGACAGTGAGCCTTCTGGTTCCATTTGCAGATATGGAGCAGGCCATAGAGATGGTGCCAGTGATTGTGGAGGCGCAGATACAGGCCACGGCCATTGAGTTTATGGAGCGGGAGACCATCCTGTTTGCGGAGGAATATCTGGGCAAACGGTTCCCGGATACCAGGAATGATGCCTATATCCTGCTCACATTTGACGGAAGAAATGCAGAGCAGGTGCGGGCGGAGTACCAGGAGGTGGCGGACCTGTGCCTGGAACACGGGGCTTTGGACGTGTTCATCGTGGATACACAGGAGAGGAAACAGAGCGTGTGGAACGCCAGAGGGGCATTTTTAGAAGCAATCAAGGCGTCCACCACCCAGATGGATGAGTGTGATGTGGTGGTGCCCAGGGACCGGGTGGCGGATTTTATCAAATACACCCATGAGGTGGCCGGGATACTGAATCTGCGGATTCCCAGCTTTGGCCACGCAGGCGACGGAAACCTTCATGTGTATCTTTGCCGGGATGACCTGGCAGAGGATGAGTGGAAAGAAAAACTGAGTCTGGGCTTTGAGATGATGTACGCAAGGGCGCGGGAATATGGAGGGGCAGTATCAGGGGAACACGGCATAGGGTATGCCAAGAAGGAATATCTGAAAGAACAGCTGGGGGACACGCAGATTGGCCTGATGAGGCGGATTAAAAAGGCCTTTGATCCCAATCTGATCCTGAACCCGGATAAGGTTGTCTGATATGGAGCTGGCAGTACTAACCTGCTGGCAGACAGCCGCAGGGGGATATTAGAATGGCTGATGGAACCCTATTAGTAAAATCAATGAATATTTCTCTCTGTTTTGGTTTGACAAGCCAGATAAAATTTGCTAGTATAAGATACTAATAAGAAACGGACAGTTCACGGACTATCAATATTCTGACAAAACATATCAAATCATACACGCAGAAAGAGAGGAAATTTATAATGGGTACAATTATCGGCGAAGGCATAACCTTTGATGATGTACTTCTGGTACCGGCATTTTCAGAAGTGATTCCCAACCAGGTAGACCTGACCACACATTTGACAAAGAAGATTAAACTGAACATCCCGCTTATGAGCGCCGGCATGGATACGGTAACAGAGCACCGCATGGCCATCGCCATGGCCAGGCAGGGAGGTATCGGTATCATTCATAAGAATATGTCCATTGAAGCCCAGGCCGAGGAAGTGGACCGGGTTAAGCGTTCTGAAAACGGTGTTATCACAGACCCATTTTTCCTTTCACCGGAGCACACTCTTAAGGATGCCAACGATCTGATGGCAAAATTCCGCATATCCGGCGTTCCCATCACAGAGGGCAGGAAGCTGGTGGGCATTATTACCAACCGTGATTTAAAGTTTGAGGAGGATTTTGACCGTCCCATCAAGGAGTGCATGACCACAAAGAACCTGGTTACAGCCAGGGAGGGCGTAACCTTAAAGGAAGCAAAGGCCATTTTAGCAAAGGCAAGAGTGGAGAAGCTGCCGATTGTGGACGATGATTTCAATTTGAAAGGCCTTATCACCATCAAGGACATTGAGAAGCAGATTAAGTATCCGTTGTCCGCAAAGGACGCACAGGGACGTCTGCTGTGCGGCGCTGCCGTTGGCATCACTGCCAATGTGCTGGAACGTGTAGGAGCATTGGTGGACGCAAAGGTGGACGTGGTGGTTCTGGACTCCGCCCATGGCCATTCAGCCAATGTAATCCGCTGCGTGAAGATGATTAAGGAAGCATATCCGGACCTTCAGGTGGTGGCTGGAAATGTTGCCACGGCAGAGGCCACCAGAGCGCTGATTGAGGCTGGGGCCGATTCCGTCAAGGTAGGCATAGGACCTGGTTCCATCTGTACCACCCGCGTGGTGGCAGGCATTGGCGTGCCCCAGGTTACGGCGGTGATGAACTGCTACAGCATTGCCAAGGAGTACGGCGTACCCATTATCGCGGACGGAGGAATCAAGTATTCCGGCGATGTGACAAAGGCCATTGCGGCAGGCGGCAGCGTGTGTATGATGGGAAGCATCTTCGCGGGATGTGACGAAAGCCCGGGCACCTTTGAGCTGTACCAGGGACGTAAGTATAAGGTATACCGCGGCATGGGATCCATTGCTGCCATGGAAAACGGAAGCAAGGACCGCTATTTCCAGACAGATGCAAAGAAGCTGGTGCCCGAAGGCGTGGAAGGTCGCGTGGCTTATAAGGGAATGGTGGAGGATACTGTGTTCCAGCTCTTAGGCGGCCTGCGCTCCGGTATGGGATACTGCGGCGCCCAGGACATCACAACTCTTCAGGAGACAGCCCAGTTTGTAAAGATTTCCGCTGCGTCCTTAAAGGAGAGCCATCCTCATGATATCCATATTACCAAGGAGGCTCCCAACTATTCAATTGAAGAATAGGGATGCGGGCATAATGATTGAAGCATAAGAAGAATTGGTTTATAATGATACCCGTCGGAGCTGCTCCGACGGGTATTTCAGATCGCCCGCCATGGGCGGGTTTTAACGGGAGGACAGGCATATGGAACAAAAAAGCAGGCTGACAACGCTGTGCTATATAGAAAATGAGGGGGCATATCTGATGCTCCACAGAATCAGCAAAAAGAATGACGTGAATAAGGATAAGTGGATTGGAGTGGGCGGGCATTTTGAAGGGGACGAGAGCCCGGAGGACTGCCTGCTCAGGGAAGTGAGAGAGGAAACAGGACTTACTCTCACATCCTGGCGGTTCAGGGGGCTGGTCACATTCATCGCGGAGGGCTGGGATACAGAGTACATGTGTCTGTATACTGCGGACAAATATGAGGGGGAAATGATTCCCTGCAACGAGGGTACGCTGGAGTGGGTAAAGAAGGAGGACGTGCTGTCCCTGAATCTGTGGGAAGGGGATAAAATCTTTTTTAAGCTGTTAAATGAGGATGCCCCCTTCTTTTCACTGAAACTGGCTTACCAGGGAGACCGGCTGAGTGAGGCTGTTCTGAACGGAAAACAGTTGGAATTGTTCGATGTACTGGATGCGGACGGAAAGAAGACTGGAGTGGTCCGGGAGCGGAGCCTGGTCCACATGGACGGGGTTCCCCACAGGACTGCCCATATATGGGTTGTGAGGAAAAATAAGGATAAAACATACGATCTTCTGCTGCAGAAGCGGAGCAGGGGAAAGGATTCCTATCCTGGCTGTTATGACATTTCCTCGGCAGGCCATGTGCAGGCCGGTGATGAATTCCTGCCGTCCGCCATCCGTGAACTGAAGGAGGAGCTGGGAATTGAGGCCGGGGAGGAGGACCTGGAATTTGCCGGGTATCACAAGGGATATATGGAAGAAGTGTTTTACGGGAGGATGTTCAGGGACAGTGAAGTCAGTGCTGTGTATGTGTACAGCAAACCAGTGGATGCAGACCGTCTTACCCTTCAGAAAGAAGAGGTGGAGAGCGTCATGTGGATGGGGCTTGGCCAGTGTGTGGAGGCGGTGAGAAACAACGGGATTCCAAATTGTATATATCTGGATGAGCTGGAGATGATTGAGGGGTATTTGTGCCGGAGCCAGGAGAAATAGCAGATAACTGGATACAGGGAGTGTGGATGGACATCGGGCATACAGCCCAGGGGGCTTTTATTTTCACCTAAACCATCGTATAATGAAAAAAACGACAAAGGAGGTAAGTGCATATGCGGTGTCCAAAATGTTCAGGCCAGATGGAGATAAACCGAATCAGAACACACCTTGTATGGGTGGATGAACTGGACCGTATTCCCGATTCTAAAAACCAGCTGGGGCCAACAATCGCTTATGTATGCACGGAATGCGGATACATAGAATTTTATAGAGATCTGACATCCGTGAATTAAGGTGTTCCTGCACCATGTTCCGGAACGGATATGAAACACATTCCGGCAGGAAGGCAGGATAAGGCATAGTAAAACAATGGAATGAAGGCATGGGGAACCACTGTATAATGGAATGCGGGGGGATGGAAAGAAAAAAATCTGCCTGTGCAATTAAAGAAAAAATATATATATCGTAAGTTTATCGTCAGAAATAGATGTTTTTTGTAACCATGAAGTATGGTATAATATCTCTAGTTTTGTTCAGAATGACCTGCTGTATGGGAGAGATATTATGAGACTTAAGAAATGGAAATCATTTTTATGTATATGCACCAGCTGTACCCTGTTGATGAGTACGGCAGCTTCAGCTAATCCGGCTGCCATCACGCCTTTGGAAGAAAGCCAGGTATCTTCCTTCCAGTCCGGGAACCAGACCTCTGACCAGGGGATGGTATCGTCCCAGGGACCGGGTTCGGAATCCGGAAGTGACGGAGCGGTCATTTCATCTGACGGGCCATCCTCATCAGGAAGTCCGTCCCCGTCAGGAAGCCCGTCCTCGTCAGGAAGCCCGTCCACCTCAGGGAGCCCGTCCCCGTCAGGAAGCCCGTCCACCTCAGGGAGTCCTTCCACGTCAGGAACTCCCTCCCCGTCAGAAAGCCCCTCTTTATCCGGAAGTCCGTCGCAGAATCCGCCAGCCGGTCAGGCTGCCGGGACTTTTGACCAGACGGCCGCAGCTTCCGTGCAGAAGCCGGAGATAGCTTCGGAGGGAGCCGTGCTCATGGATGCTGCCACGGGAACCGTCCTGTTTTCCAAGAACGGGGACAAGCAGTTCTATCCGGCAAGTATCACCAAGCTGATGACAGCCCTGCTGGTGGCGGAGAACTGCAGTCTGGATGACAAGGTCACATTTTCAGCAACAGCTACCACGAACCTGGAAGCGGGCGCTGTATCCATCAATATGACGGCAGGGGATGTGATGACTGTGCGCCAGTGTCTTTATGCCCTGCTTCTCAAATCAGCCAATGAAGTGGGAAATGCCCTTGCGGAACATGTGGCTGGCAGCAATGCCAAATTTGCGGAGATGATGAACGCCAAGGCAGCGGCCCTGGGGTGTACCAATACACATTTTACAAATCCTCACGGCCTCAATGACTCCAATCATTACACCACACCCCATGATATGGCTCTGATTGCAAGGGCGGCGTTTCAGAATGATGTGGTGAAGACGGTGGCGTCCACGCGCACGTATACGCTGCCTGCTACCATAAAGAATCCTTCCGGCCTTACCGTGACCATTGGACACAAGATGCTGAACCCCAACGATGCCAGGTATTATCCGGGCGTTATCGGAGGAAAGACCGGTTATACGTCCAAAGCGGGAAATACCCTGGTGACAGCAGTGGAGAAGGACGGAGTCAGATTGATTGCCGTTATCATGAAGAGCAAATCGACTCATTATACGGATACGAAGGCATTGTTCGATTACGGATATGAACTGGTGAAGGCAGGCGCTTTAAGCGGCAGCGCAGGCAGTACAGGCAGTTCAGATAACGCAGGCACGACAGGCAGTTCTTCCGGCACGGGAAATGCCGGTCCGGGAACAACCTCAGCCAAGGGCTGGGTACAGGACAGCAATGGATGGTACTATGTGAAGGATAACGGGGCCAAGGCTGCCAATGAGTGGGTTACGGCAGACGGTGTTTCCTACTGGATTGATTCCAATACATATATGGCCAAGGGATGGCGCCAGGTAAACGGCAAATGGTATTTCCTGCGCTCCAACGGAGCCATGGCCAGGAACCAGTGGGAAAAGGTGGAAGAAAACGGCCAGTGGTTCTATCTGGGCGCGGACGGCGCCATGCTGACCAACACAACCACGCCGGATGGCTCGCGGGTGGATGAGAGCGGGGCGTGGGTGCAGTAATATCAGTATAGAAAAGATGCTGCGTGTATTGTATTATAAAGCGAATCTCCTAAAAGCTGCGGCTTTTGGGAGATTCTTTTTGCTTTTTGGAGAGCTTGGTTTTGGAATAGATACCCCGGGCTAACGGCTGGTGCTTACGTTTTTGCCGGCCAATTGAAAAAAAGCTGTTGCATTTGACAGAAGCGCACCCTGATATTACAATCAAAGAAACATATGTTTATCGCCTTTGGAACAAAAGAACCGGGCTGATAATCATGGCTTCAGAAAAGGGGATAGAGGGAGGTTTACCATGTATGAAAGAATGCTTGACAAGCAGAATAAACCGGCATTTGATGATATGGCCGCGTACTGCGGCAAAGGTATGGAGTTGTTTATCCGAATCAATGAGTGGTTGTCAGATACATGCGGCACTGTGCAGGAGATTACTTTTCCCTATGGGAATAAATATGGCTGGGCTGTTGCCCATAGAAAGAAGAAAAAGCTGATTTGCAATGTGTTTGCGGAGAATGGCGCCTTTACCGTTATGATTCGGTTGTCAAACGCACAATTTCATTTGGTATATGACCAGGTTGAGAAGGAAACTCAGGAATGTATCGACAACAAATACCCTTGTGGTGATGGCGGATGGATCCACTACCGCGTTGCCGGTGAAGCTCATTTCTGTGATATACAAAAATTGCTGGAAATGAAATGTTTATCATGAACCATGAGAGCTTCCAGCTGCTAAAGTTAATCTTTATATTCGTAAGATGTAAGAAATAAGAAATAAATACAGGCAGCAGCCCTGTTATGATAAAAACAGATAAATATATGTGGATTTTATTGGAGAGAGGAGGACTCGCCATGAAGAGAAGCACAATATCTATTCTTATGACAGCAGGTCTGCTGGCTGTTTTGCTGTCTGGCTGCCGGTTGGGAGGAGGAACGGAGGGAGAGGCAGCGGGCTCAGGAACGAAAGAGAATGTTTCCAGGCCAGCGGCCGGTACGGCCCAGGAACCGGTGCCGGAATCAAAGGTGAATCAGGAAACGGAGGAGGACGCGCAAGGGAAGCAGGAAACGCAAGGGCAGCAGGAACCGGGAGTGAACCAGGTGCCCAAATCCCAGGGGCAGGTCTCTGGCCTGCCGTATCAGTTTGCCTCAAAATATGGAATCATTCAATCGGAATATCCGGTATACGAATTGGATGCTGTAGTTGAATGCAAGCTGCCCCAAAAGGAAAAGACCATATCCCTGACATCTGCCCTCCACCAGAAGCAGGAGCTGCTTGTGAGTATGGTTTTGGATGACTATGGGGAAGTACAGAAAATCCCGGCAGGCGGGGAACCTCCCGCAGACAGCCGGTATTTTACGATAAGTGACGGGACCATGATTGTTTCGGAAAAATATCAGGACGAACTTTGGAAATCAGGCGAAGGCCTGTTCCTCACAGGTCCCGGCATTCCGGAAGGCGGAATTAAGCCTGTGGAATCGGTGTATGCTGACTATTCGGCTTATTTTGAGGAATATGGGAACATCCGTTATATCATAGAGGCAAGATTTGAGCTCCCATCAGCTCCTGTCTCCGAAGAGCTTTTGTCAGGCTATGCAATCCGGCTTTTTGATTTTGAAAAGCCTGTGGAATTTGCCCTGAAAAGTGTGCCTGAATATGGGACGCTGGAGGAACTGGCAAAAGAGGAGAATGGAAGCATAGATACCCATGACGGTATATCCATTATAAGTATGGGGGAAAAGGTAAAGGAGGGAATCCTGATATCCTGGTATGTGTACAGTGATGAGGGAAGGCCGTCCATAGTTATTGGTTACAAAACGCCGTCCCTGGATACGGACACACCGCCCCTGGATATGCCAACCATATCCGGCAGCGGCAGACAGTATGAAATAAAGGAGTTGTCTGCCAATCCTTATTGGGACAATATGGGACATTACCGGCTGTCGGATATAAAGCAATACGGACGGCGCCTCAGATGCCTGTTCGATGTTCCCCAGGAGGAACAGAATGGGTCTTTCCGGATTCATATTCCGGGAATCACGTTTTTGAACAGTGAGGAATCCGAGCCAGTCACCCTGCCTGTCCCGGAGGACTATAAAGAATTAGAGGAAACCATTCCGTGGAAAGACGGTTCTGTGCGTATTCTCGGTATTACCAGGATGAAGCCCCAGACAATAGAATCAGAGGACGGACAGGGAAATGCCAAAGTGACGGAGAGACCCGCTGTGTACATCGACGTGGAGGCAGTGCATGAAGAGAGGGAGCTGGCGTTAAAGGGACTGCTCTGCCAGAGAAAGTTAAGATGGGGAAGATGGGAACATGAACGGTATGATTTTAATGAGAAGGGCGTTCTGAGCGGTTTCCGGATTTTTTATGAGGAAGGCGATACGGAAGTAACACTGAAATTCCAGGGAGCTGCGTTTTACTGGATCCAGCCGTATGTGATGGAGATAGGGGCAGACAAAATAGCATAAGGCAGGTTTATACCTGCCCCCACACAGGCCCCAGCAAGTCAGACTCAGTCTGACTTGTTTTTCTTCCCCTGCCGTTGTAGAATAACCTCAGAAGAAAAATCATCCGGGAAAAATCCCCCGCAGAAAAGTGAGAAACGATTCATGAAATCCATACGAAAAGAAATGACAAGGAACCATGTGATTCTGCTGCTGGTGGCCTTTATCTTCATAGCATCCAACGCCCTTGTGAATGTGGGGTCCTCCCGCCGCTACAACGGGCTTTTACAGGATTACCAGCAGGTAAACGGGCTGCTGGCTATCAATAACAGGAGACAGACCTACTTTAAGCTGTACAGCAAGAGCCACGACGAGGGGATGCTTAAGCAGTACTACGACGAGTGCGAGCTGTTTGACAGCCAGCTGCGGGGACTGGATGAGAAGATGCGAAATGACCGGAAGTGCAAGATGATGTACCGGATTGTGGGGCAGGTTGCTGAGCACAGGCGGGAGATGGCAGAGTCCTACATCCGGCCTGACGGGGACTACTATCCCAGCCTGATGGCTGATTTGGACGAGGTGGATTTGGAGATTGAGCGGTGCCTGAACCAGTTGATGAGCCAGTACCTGGAGTACCTGAACACTGCTTTTGCCAGCCACAGCAGAACCCTGGGACTTACAAACAGCATCCTGATCGTGTTTTTCATGGCAGCCAGCCTTTTTGGCATGGTGCTGAACCATCAGATGAGCACCAGTATCCTGAATTCCATCAAACGGCTGACGGACGCTGCCAGGGAAATTATGAACAATAACCTGGAGGCAGCGGATATCGAGGAGACGCCTTATGCGGAGCTGAACCAGGTATCCGCCACATTTGACCAGATGAAGCGGCAAATCAGAACCATGATCACGGAATTGCATGAGACACACCAGATGAAGGAACGGCTGGCTGAGGCGAAGATCCGGGAGCTGCAGATGCAGATGAATCCCCATTTCCTGTTTAACACCCTGAGCCTGGTAATCCGCAGTATCCAGCTGGGAGAGCGGGATACCTCCATTCAGCTGGTCAAGGCCATCTCCAAAATTCTGCGGAGCAGCATTGAAATCAACACGGTATCCATTCCGCTGGATGCTGAGATTGAGCTGCTTCAGTCATATCTGTATATACAGAAGCTGCATTTAAAGGGAAGGGTGACCTTCTGTCTGGATGTACGCAAGTCATTTATGGACGAGGATGTGATGATTCCTCCGCTGACAATCCAGCCTCTGGTGGAGAACAGTATCCAGCACGGGCTGAAGGACCGGGTGAACGGGGGGAAGGTGGATATACTGATTACCGAGAAGCCGGATTATATTGAGGCTGTGGTGGCGGACAACGGTGTGGGTTTTCCGGAGGATCCGAGCCAGCCGGCCCGCAGGGATACGCCTATCCCCAAAACTTCCATTGGCCTGAAAAATGTGGAGGAACGGTTAAGGCTGTTTTACCGGAAAGAGGATGTGCTGCATATCCAGCGGACGGAGGGAATTACAAAGATTACGCTGAAGCTTTATAAATCAGACAGGCATTAGGAGGAAAGGGTTATGTTGCGTGTAATTTTGGCAGATGACGAGCAGTATGAGCGGAATTATCTGGAGAAGGTTATAAAGGAGAGTTATCCCGGCTTGCTGGAGATTGTCTACAAGGCAGTGGACGGTATGGATTTGATGGAGAAGCTGGAGGAATGCAAGCCCCAGATTGTGCTTTTAGACATCAAGATGCCCCGGATGAACGGGCTTAAGACAGCAGAGGAGGTGCGCAAAAGGCATCCGGATATCCAGATTGTGCTGATATCCGCTTACAGTGATTTCTCCTTTGCCAAACAGGCAATCAAGCTGGGGGTGACGGATTATCTGCTGAAACCCTATTTGGACTCGGAGCTTCGGGAGACACTGGATAAGGTCATTGCCAGGGTAAGGGAACGGGAGGATACCTTGTCCATGCTGTCCTATTCCAATTACCTGGTGGAGGATGGAAAGTCAGCCTTTGATTTTTACCGGGATCTGGAAAAGGATTTGCTGTGGGATGTGTTCTTTGGCCGCAGGGACAGGGATAAACTGGAAAAAGAGTTTGCCATGTGGGGAGTGGGACCGGGGTGGTTTAAGGTAGTGCTTATTTCCAGTCCGGCCCTGATTAGCATGGGAGGATTTTCCCAGGAGGTGCTGAAAAATTATTTTCACATGACAGGGGTGACGGTGCTTAACAGCATCTGGATGGACCAGATGGTGATCTGCCTTTATTCTCAGCAGCAGGATGGGTTTACGGAACTGACCGGCTGCATTACCCGCGCAAGGGATTACCTGGCTGAGGAGAGGAAAATCCCGGTGGCCTGCGGTGTCAGCGGCGCTTATGAAGGCATGGAACGGCTGACGGAAGCCTATGGGGAGGCGGCTTCCTTTATCAGGGAGTATTCCGCGCAGGAGGCGCGCCTTGCCTTTGACAGCATGACGGAGGGCATGAAACGGATCTGCGGCCTGGAGGAACAGATCATCAAATCCCTGTCCCTGGAGGACCAGGACCTGAGCTGCGTGCTTCTTACGGAGATGATTGAGGAGCTGGAGACCCTTTTAGGGTATCAGGATGTTTCGGTAAAACTGAATTTCGGCCGCAGCCTGATGACAATTATCCGGGGAATCAACCAGATACCGGGGATACGGGTCAAGACCTCGGAGGCAGCCAGGCGTTTTGAGAAGCTGGGACAGCTCAATTTTAACGGGGATAATTTAAAGTATCATGTAGAGTATTTTTCGGAAATGAAGATTCAGAGGGAATGATGTTCAGGCGGTAATGTTTGTGCAAATTTGGAAAATGACCGGTCCTGGTCAGGAGGAACGTGTTGAAAAAACAGTGGTTGATAGGGGCCGCGGCCGCAGCGCTGATTGCAGGCCTGGCGGGCGGCTACGGGATTTTAGAAAATAAGGGGGCCGCGGGAGCGGACAATGAACCGGAGATTGTGCTCTGCTACGGCGAGGTGAATCCGGAAGGCCATGTGCTCACGGATTCGGCCCAGTATTTTGCCGACCGGGTCAGTGAACTCACTGGCGGCAAGGTCATGGTGGAGATCTATCCTTCCGGACAGCTGGGGGACGATGCGCGCTGTTACCAGTCCATGGAGATGGGGGCGCTTGACTTGTACCGGGGCAACAGCATGTCCCTGGTGGACAGCGGGAATCCCATGATGTCTGCCCTGGTGCTGCCCTATGTTTTCCGGGACAGGGAGCACTTTTGGAAGGTTTGCAGCAGTGATTTGGGCAGGGAAATACTGGATAATATCCAGGACTGCACCGGAATGATTGGCCTGGCCTATCTGGATGAAGGAGCCAGGAACTTCTTTACCGCCGACAGGCCGGTCCGCAGACTGGAGGATATGAAGGGGCTTAAAATCCGGGTTCAGGTGGCGTCCATGATGGGCGATACCGTGGAAGCTCTGGGGGCGGAGGCTGTGCCCATTGCCTATGCGGAGCTTTATACGGCTCTGGAGTCAGGGACCATCGACGGGGCGGAGAACCCGCCGGTGAGCTATTATTATAATAAGTTTTATAAGGTTGCCCCTTATTATGTGAAGGACAGGCATACCTATACCCCCGGAGTGATTCTGGTGAGCAAAATAACCTGGAAAAATCTGAAGAAGGAATATCAGGATGCGCTGGTTCAGGCGGCAAAGGAGACCCAGGAGTATAACAGAACGGCCATTGAAGAAGCGGATCAGAAGGCTTATGAGGCGCTGGAGAAGGAGGGGGTCACTATTCTTGAGCCGGAGGATCCGCAGGCCTGGAGCCAGGCAATGGAGCCGGTATACCGGAAATACGGCGGGGAATATCTGGACCTGATTGAAAAAATCCGGCAGATACGATAGACACATACACAATGACAGGAGGAAGGCCGCGATGGCAACAGGACTTATGAAACTGCCCGAAAACAGGGTACGGAGAAATTACACAGGGGGTGCGGGAATTGACCGGCTCCATGGAAAGGCCCGGCAGGAGGACAACAATATGCCGGAGGAATGGGTGGGCTCCATGGTGGAAGCCTCCAATCCGGGAATGGAACCCATTGCACACGAAGGGATGGCTGTGGTGGAGACCGAGGACGGCCCCAGGTTTCTGCGGGACATAATAGACGATGATCGGGAGTTTTACCTGGGCGCCGCCGGCAGGGAGGGGGGCTGGCGCCTCAGCTTCCTGCTTAAGATTCTGGATTCAGCCATGCGGCTTCATGTACAGGCCCACCCTTCCACCCAGTTTGCCAATGAAGTGATGGGAATGCCTTATGGAAAGCTTGAATGCTACTATATTCTCCATGTGAGGGACGGTATAAGCCCATACATACGTCTGGGATTCCAGCATACGCCCGGAAGAGATGGGTGGAGGGAAATTGTGGAGAAACAGGACAAGGCCCGGATGGACGGCTGCTTTGAGAAGATCCCGGTGCAGGTGGGGGAGGTCTGGTATATTCCGGGCGGAATGCCTCATGCCATTGGCGAGGGAATCACTATGCTGGAAATTATGGAGCCGTCTGATTTGGTGGTGCGGTGTGAGTTCGAGCGGGAGGGAATCGTTGTGCCGGAGGACGGCCGGTTTATGGGACGGGGGCTGGACTTTTGCCTGGATATTTTTGATTATACAGAGTATTCCAAAGAAGAAATCATGGAAAAATGCAGGATAGAGCCCCGTGTATTGGAGGAAACAGACGCCTTCCGGCGGGTGCGGCTGGTGGACGGGACGCTGACCTCCTGCTTCTTTGTGGAAAAACTGGAGGTGAACGGGCCGGCACTGGTGGGGCATAACCGGAAATTCAATCTGGGCGTGGTGTGTGCCGGAAGCTGCACCATGGAAGAGAGTGGACAGGTGATCCGCCTTAAGGCAGGAGACAGCTTCCTGATTGCAGCCGGGGTAAAAGCATACCAAATACGGCCTGAGGGCAGCGTCCAGATAGTGATGGTGTATCCGGGAAAGGATATGGACAAGCTCTAATCCAGATTCAGGTTGCGTACGGAATTGCGGATAATCAGGGAGGCTTTTAATATGGGAAGCTCTGCCCGGACCCCGGATTCCAGATAACCGTGAATAAAGTCAATGGCGGTTCCTGCCAGTTTGCGGACAGGGATGCTGACCGTTGACAGGGGCGGAGTCACAAAATTAGCCATGATACAGTCATCGTAGCCAAATACGGACAAATGGTCCGGAATCCGCAGCCCAAGGATGTAACAGGCCCGGTAGATATTGAAGGCGGTCATGTCGTTGCAGGCAAAGATCGCCTCAGGGCGGTCGGGCTTTTGAAGCAGCTGCAGGATCCGGCCGGGAGTGGTCCCCATATCCTCCGGGTTGATGTCAAAGAGCATGTGGCTGGGGCGGCAGTCCAGCCCGTGCTCCTTAAGGGCCTGGGCCATGCCGTCATAGCGGTCCCGGTAGGTGAGGTTGTCAAAGCTCTGGAAGATGCCGCCGATATTTTTATGCCCCAGCTTAATCATGTAGGAAACCGCTTCGTAGGCGGCTTTTTTGTTGTCCAGACGGAGGCAGTGCTCCATATCATCCTCGAAGGAGCGGTTTAAATACACATAAGGGATGTCGTACTTTGCCAGGTTCATGATATGGTCATGCTGGCTGGTGACCGGGGTAATGATGACCCCGGCTATATCCATGCCGATTAAATTTTCTAAAATCTGTTTTTCTTTTTCCAGGCTGTATTCCGTGTTGTTCAGGTAAATGATATAGCCCTTTTCTGCTGCACAGGCTTCCAGGTACTGTTCCAGCTTGGTGTAGTAGATATTAGTCAGGGAAGGCAGGACCAGAGCCAGAGCCTGGCGGCGTCCGGTCTTCAGGTTGACAGCCAGGGTGTTGGGCCGGTATCCCAGTTCCGCAACTGTTTCCAGTATTTTCTGTTTTGTCTCTTCTTTTAAGTATCCTTTGCCGGAAAGGGCGCGGGAAACCGTGCAGACGGAATAGCCGCATCTTTTTGCCACGTCTTTGATTGTTACCATATTCCGGTCCACCTCCCTGTGATTCACTGAAAATGTATACACAGTTATTGTAAAGGTTTCTTGAAATAATGTCAAAATGAAAGCAGAAAAAAAACAGGAACTTTTAAAAAATAAGTCGAATTGTGAAGATTGCATAAAAATAACGTTAAAATTCTGTTAAACTTTTTTGCAGAAACTACTTGATGGAAAATATGTAAACGTTTATACTAAATGAGGAAAATATGTAAACGTTTAGCGAAAGCTGTTACGCTGGACAACGTAAGGAAAGGGGATAACAATGAAAAAGAGAGTATTATTAGCAGGTGTTCTTACCGCAGCAATGATGGCAGTTACGGCATGTAACGGCATGCCGGGTATGGGAAATGCCCAGCCAGCTGCAACCCAGGCAAAGGAAGGGGACAGCAGTGAGACTGCTGCAGGCGATGACAAGGTATATGAGTTAAAGATTTCAACTTCCCAGACAGAGCAGGCCCTGATTACCAGGAACTACCAGAAGCTGGCTGATGTGTTAAATGAGAAATCAGGCGGCAGGCTGAAGGTAAGTGTGTTCCCGTCCGGCCAGCTTGGCAGTGACGAGGATGTACTGGAGCAGGCCATCCAGGGCGCTAATGTTGCAGTTAACACAGATGCTTCCCGTATGGGACAGTATGTGAAGGATTTCTCCATTCTGATGATGGGTTACTTTGCAGATAACTACGAGGAGTGCTATAAGATAACACAGACCGATACATTTAAGGGCTGGACAGATTCCCTGTCCAAGGACCATGGAATTAAAATCCTGTCCTTTACATTCTACGACGGCCCGCGTCATTTTATGACAAACAAGCCAATCAACACGCCAGAGGACTTAAAGGGCATGAGAATCCGTACCATCGGACAGGAAGTATGTACCGAGACCATCCAGGCCATGGGCGCTACTCCTATTTCCATGTCATGGGGCGAGGTTTACAACGGAATCCAGTCCAAGGCACTGGAGGGCTGCGAGGCACAGAACACATCTACATATCCATCCAGACTGTATGAAGTGTGCAAATATCAGTCCAAGACAGGACACTTCCAGCTGATGCAGGGATTAATCTGCGGCCAGAGCTGGTTTGAGAGCCTGCCGGAAGATTTGCAGACACTGCTGGTTGAGACCTCCATCGAGGTTGGCCAGGAAACAGCTGCTGACGTAATGACAGAGGCTGACGAGGCTGAGAAGGCAATGGTTGAAGCAGGAATGACCATCGTAGAGCCTGACCTTGCTCCATTTAAGGCAGCCGTTGATCCTGTATATGAGAAACTTGGCTATGCTGAACTGAGAGATAAACTGTACAAGGAGATTGGTAAGACCAACTAATTCCAAGGTACATTCCGCAATACAGAAAGGAAGCTTTTAAATGAAAAAAATTTCTGCTGTTATTTTAAAGACAGAGGAGCTTCTGGCCGGTGCAATGTTATGCATGATTGCCGTTCTGGTGTTCTGGTCCGCAGTGGCCAGAACCATCGGAATGCCGGTGAACTGGGCTCAGGATGTTTCGCTGCTGGCATTTGGATGGCTGACCTTTATCGGCTCTGATATCATCATCAAGAGCGGCGGCCTGATTCGAATCGACATGCTGTCCAACCGGTTCCCCAAGGCGGTCCAGAAGACTCTGATGCTGGTGTTTGACGTTTTCATGCTGCTGTTTTTATTGATACTGATTGTTTACGGATTCCTGCTGGTATCCCAGAGCTGGAACCGTACCTTTAATACCCTGAAGATGAGCTATGCCTGGTGTACTCTGGCAGTACCGGTGGGCTCCCTGCTGATGTTTTTCAGCATGATTGGCAAGATGCTCGGTGATATCAGGAAACCAATGAAAGAATGGGGGGTTAATTAATGTTAAGTGCTGTTGGATTTTTCTTAATACTCCTGTTCCTCGGAATGCCGGTGGCCTTTGCCATTGCAGTGTCCGGATTTTCCTTCTTCCTGATGAGGCCTGAGATTCCGTGGACGATTCTGGTGCAGAAATCCCTGTCCACCACCCAGTCCTTTACCATGCTCGCGATTCCGCTGTTTATTTTTGCCGGCAACCTGATGAACAACACAGGTATCACATCACGTCTGGTAAAGCTGGCAAACGTGCTGACCGGCCATATGTACGGTTCCATTGGACAGGTTTCCGTGGTTCTCTCAACCCTGATGGGCGGCGTATCCGGTTCCGCAGTTGCAGATGCAGCCATGGAATGCCGTATCCTTGGGCCCGAGATGACAAAGAGAGGCTACGCGCCGGGCTGGGCCGCTGCAATCAACTGTCTGTCAGGACTGATTGTAGCCACGATTCCGCCTTCCATGGGCCTGATTCTGTACGGCACTGTGGGTGAGGTTTCCATTGGCCGCCTGTTCGTAGCCGGATTCCTTCCAGGCATCATTATGTGTATCTTCATGATGATTGCCACATCCTGGTCCGCGCGCCACTACGGATATCAGCCTGACCATGACAAGCCGTCACCTCCAGGGGTTATCATCAAGTCCTGTTTTGAGAGTATATGGGCGCTTATGTTCCCAATCCTGCTGATTGTGCTGATTCGTTTCGGTGTCATGACCCCGTCGGAATCCGGTGCCTTTGCCGTATTCTACGCACTGTTCGTAGGTATCTTCATTTATAAGGAACTGAACCTTGAGAAGTTTAAGAAGTGTATCGTGGACAGTGTTAAGGATTTATCCGTGATTACCATGATTCTGGCCTTCTCCGGCATATTCAGCTACGGCGTTGTATTTGACCAGCTGCCAAAGACCCTGACCACTTTGCTGGTAGGTCTGACCAGCAATAAATATGTGCTTCTGCTGCTGATTTTAATTATGCTGACTGTGTTTGGTATGTTCATGGAGACAACGGTCATCACCCTGATCGTTACCCCCATACTGATTCCGATTATCACACAGTACGGAATTGACCCGGTTCACTTCGGCATCATCATGATGACCATTGTTACCATGGGCTGTTCCACGCCTCCTGTTGGAGTTGCGTTATACACCTGTTCCAATATCATGGACTGCTCGGTGCAGGAGACCACGAAGTATTCGCTGCCGTTGTTCATAGCTATTATGGCCACGCTGGCTATCTGCGTATTCTTCCCGGATCTGGTGCTGTTCCTGCCAAATATGATTTATGGTACAAGTATGTAATCTGATTTTTATAAAGCCCGGCAAGGGCTGCCTCTAAGGGGCAGGCCTTGCCGGGCTTTTAGGATGATTATTTTTTAAATCTGGGACAGACCCATAAACCGGTCCAAGGATAATATTTTATTCGACAGCTTTAATTCCCATCTCATCTAACTGTTTCAAATGATCGCGCATACCCTGCAATACTTCCGGTGAATGTCCTTTCCATCCCATAGCTTCAGCAACAATTTTTAACGGCTGGGTTGTTCGGTATGACTTTGTCGGGTTCCCGGGAAATTTCTTATCCGTTACATTTGGGTCGTCTTCAAATTCTCCCGTTGGCTCCACAACAAAAATCCGCTGCTTTCCATCTCCCGAAGCCAGCTCTGCTCCCCAGATGGCAGCGTCCAAGGTCCCTGTAAAATAAACATAGTTGGCAGCCCTGTTTTCATCATAATTAGATAAATACCCAGGCACCAACAGATCCCCCACGCTTAAATCCGCTTTGGTTCCATGAAAAAACGTGCCGGGACTAAATATAACTGAATTGCTCATGCAAAACCTCCTCAAAATATAAATTATTTTCAAGCGTTCAACAAAACCGCAGCGCTGCAAAATGCGTTTACTATTCGGAATATCCTTAAAATCGGCAGAGCCAGCCACAGCCCGGTCACGATTGCGGATTAGGAATCAAAAGCTATGCCATAAGTAATCGTTAGGATTCTTTTCTGTTTTTTCTAATTGTCCTATTACGATTTTGAGAAAAAGCCCCTCCATTGGCTCTGCCGGATAAGAACAGTTTAAGTCTTTCTCCAGGTTTGGTATGTCCTCCGCCTTATCCGCCAAAGGCGGATATTCGTGTTTCTTATGTTCTGAATTTTAATGTGGGTTCTGTCTGGTGCCTTTATCTATTCTCATATTGTGCCCCAAGGTTAGATGGCTTGTTTGAATAAATAATTAGAGCTAATAAGACTCAGATAACGAAAGAAATATACATACAAAAATGTAATAAGTGGTCATAAATGTGGAACACCGCAAAGCGTATATTACGTTGCCCTGGCTGCCGCTGTTCTTTTTAAGAATAACAATCATTCCCTGATGGGTATATTCCTGTTCTTTATACTCTAAATTTTAATGAGGAATCTGTCAAGTTGTTTCATCTAATCTTATATTGTGCCACAGGTTTTTATGAAATCAGGATGGGAGTCAGGCAGGATTTTGGTCAGAACATGACCTGTAAATATTTTACAGCATAAACTGGAAAACGCCGTTAAACACACTGTTCATCAGCCTTCCCGCTGTGCCCGTTCCCGCTGTGCCCGTTCCCGCTGTGCCCGTTCCTGCAGCAGCCGTTCTTTGGCTTCGGCTGTTGTTTCGCCTTCTTTTGCAAGATAGGTTTCTACAAAGGTATCTTCAATTTTGGTGTATCTGTCTACTACACTGTGCTCAATGTTGAAAAAAACTTCCGTAAGTGCTTCAGCGATTTTTTCATTTGTTTTTACAAGTTTTGATGTTGCCATAAATTATTATCCTTTCTTTTCATATTTCTCGGCCATACAAATCTGCAGTAATTAAGAGTACAAATGATTAAGAGCAATAGCGGGGGAATTATCCGGCCTGATTTCATTCTTTTATGCCTATAGCCAGTGGAATTAAGCAAAGCAGAATTACAATCCCGGCAAGGCCAATTACAATCCCGGCAGTCATTTTACCCCATATCATGCTAAAGCACATCCCAACTCCAAACGCCATTGTACCGGCAATTCCTATCACAATTGACAAGATCACCTTTCCTGAAAATCGGACAGGCTCTTTATGCTCCATTCTTCTCCATATAAGCACTGTAATCAAAGCCAGCGCCAGACCAGCACTTCCTAAGGCAAGCCCTGGTTTGAAAGCCCCCCACTCCGGGATAAGAGCCATACACATGCCGAGAGCGAAAAGCACCCCGCTTACGGTTCCTGATATCATTGCGGCAAAACTACTTTTTTTCATGTAAAGTACCTCCTTTATTTTTATTAAATCAACGCTTGTTGGTTTAATCTGGATATAGTATAATGCATTTATAAAACAAAAAACAATCACCAATAACGGGACAAGTGTTGAGATAAAGGGGATTTTATGAATACACCCAATAACAAACGGAAGAAAGAGTCCATTGAACGGATTGAAAAGGTTTTTATCAGTTTGCTTCAGACTAACGAGCTAAATGAAATCAGTGTATCGGATATTTGTAAGCTGGCCGGATTAAACCGCACGACTTTTTATGCAAATTATACGGATATTTACGGATTGGCTGACTCTATACGGGACAAGCTGGAACATAACTTATCTGACTTGTACCAAAATGAAATCACCCGGGGATTCAACAGTAACGATTATCTTAAATTGTTCCGCCACATAAAGGATAACCAGATATTCTATAAGACCTATTTCAAACTGGGGTATGACGACAGCTATAAGATTATTACTTACGATATTAACCTTGCACGGCAGCATTTTGAGAATCGTTTTATTGAATATCACATGGAATTTTTTAAAAGCGGAATCACAAAAATTATCAAATTATGGCTTCAAAACGGCTGCAAAGAAAGCCCGGAAGATATGTATGAAATCATAAAAAGCGAATATCAGGGGCGTGCGGATAGCGGGAAAGAATGTTCAGACACACTCTGACATCATCCGCCTGCATTGTTGGATGTGCATAAAATATCTGCAGGAAGATTGGCCGCATTAGATATTGATTTCCTTTTAAATGACTGTTATATTGTTAGAGTATCAATTGTTCTTTGAAAAAATCATATCTATATCGCTGTTTAAAACATAGCTGGGACCACGGGCATACGTTTAGTATCACGGATACTGAATCCGTATGGATGCATCGTGGACACCCGTGCCGCCGGCAGTATACCAGTCATATAGTCTATGAAGCAAAGATTGTTTATGAATTTACATCAGGAGGTAATCATGAAAGGAACCTTACTCGTAAAGAACGTTAAGCATCTTGTTACATGTGACGGGGATGACAGACTGCTTGACGGTGTGGATGTGTTCATCCGGGACGGAGTCATTGCCGGAATCGGACAGGAAGCAGGAACAGCGGAGGATGTGATTGACGCATCTAATATGGTGATGTATCCCGGACTTATCAATACACACCATCATTTATATCAGACGTTCAGCCGCAATTTACCGCAGGTACAGAACATGGAGTTATTTCCATGGCTGAAAACATTATATGAGATATGGAAGCACGTGGATGAGGACGTGGTCTGTTACAGTGCGCTTACAGGCATGGGAGAGCTGTTGAAAACAGGCTGCACCACCTGTCTGGACCACCACTATGTGTTTCCCGGGTCAGCCGGGGACGGGCTGCTGGACGCCCAGTTCGGGGCAGCGGATGCCCTGGGAATCCGTTTCCATGCCACCAGAGGGAGTATGGATTTGAGCGTGAAGGACGGCGGGCTGCCTCCGGACAGCGTGGTGCAGACCGTGGACCAGATTCTGAAGGATTCAGAACGGGCCGTGAAGAAATTTCACGACAAAAGCAGGTATTCCATGCACCAGGTGGCGTTGGCGCCCTGCTCCCCTTTCAGTGTGACTGGGACGCTTTTAAAGGAATCGGCACAGCTGGCCAGAGAGCTGGGAGTCAGGCTCCACACCCATCTGGCTGAGACAAAGGACGAGGAGCGGTTCACAACGGAGCGTTTCGGGATGCGGCCCCTGGAGTATATGGAGAGCCTGGGATGGATGGGGGAGGATGTGTGGTTTGCCCATGGAATCCATTTCACTGAGGATGAACTGAAACGGCTGGCTGAGACCGGGACCGGGGTAGCACATTGCCCTATATCCAACATGAAGTTATCTTCCGGCGTTGCGCTGGTGCCTAAGATGCTGGAGCTTGGAGTGCCCCTGGGGCTGGCTGTGGACGGTTCTGCCAGCAATGACGGCTCCAACCTTCTGGAGGAGATGCGGGTGGCCTATCTGCTTCACCGGCTCTGGTGGAGCCGGCAGGCGCCGTCTGCTTATGACATCCTGAAGATAGCGACCAGGGGAAGCGCCCGCGTGCTGGGAAGGGATGACCTGGGACAGATAGCAGTGGGAATGGCGGCAGACTTTTTCCTGGTGGACATGAACCGGATGGAACTGACCGGCGCCCAGTTTGACCCCAAATCCATGCTGTGTACCGTAGGGCTTAAGGGCAGTGTGGATTACACGGTGGTGAACGGGGAAATCGTTGTAAAGGAGGGAAGGCTGGTCCGCGTGGACGAGGAGCGGACCGTGGAAAAAGCCAACCTGGCGGTAAAAGAATATATGGGGCGTTCGTCATGTTCTGTACTGCTGTAGGCGGCAGGGAGGCAGGCGTTTAGTGAAGCCGTCTGAATGAAACAGAGAGACGGCAATGGAGACGGATTGACAGGCTGTACATAAGGAGCTGCGTTTATTAAACCGCGCGGCTCCTTTTTTTGCGTACCGGCAAGGATTCTGCTTCTCCTGTTTTTTCACAGTATTTTCAAACTTATTAAAGGTTGGCTAAAGGTTTCAACGTTATGATAACTGGTAGAAAATACAGATGCCCCATTGGGCAAAAGGAGGAAATTATGGAGGAAGCAATGGTAATCAGAAGGGATGGAACAGGTAAGCGGTTTGGGGTTCTGGCCGTCCTTATGGCGGCCGTATTCCTGGTATTCATGGGTACGCATACGGTTTACGGAGCCGGCGGTCTGGACCTGAATACGGACTATCCGGGAATATCGGTAAAGCCGGGAGACAGCCTGAATATTCCTGTCACACTGGAGAACTACACAGGGGCCAGTCTGAATGCGGATTTGGAGATCACTGCCATGCCTGAGGGATGGGAGGGATATCTCCAGGGCGGCAGCTATCAGGTGAGCCGCGTCCATGTAAAGAACGGAGAAGAGGGAGCCCAGGTGACCCTGCATGTGACGGTTCCAAAGGAGCTGACAGAGGGGACTTACACGGTGGAGGTAAAGGCGTCTGCGGGCGGGGGTCTCACAGCCAGTCTGCCCGTCTCGTTTATGGTAAATGAGATGAATGCGGGAAAGGGAAGCTTTACCTCGGAATACCCCCAGCAGGAGGGAACCACGGGGACCAGTTTCTCTTTCAGCACCACACTGATTAACAATGGACTTAAGACGCAGTCCTACAGCTTATCATCCAATGCACCCTCCGGCTGGGGTGTAAGCTTTACCCCCACCGGTGAGACAGCCAAGGTGGCTGCCCTGGAGGTGGAGTCCGGCGCCAGCAAGGGTATGACAGTGTCGGTGACGCCGCCTGAGGGGGTTGCGGCAGGGGAATATGACATATCCTGCAGCGCTGTATCGGCGGAGGAGACCCTTGACACCAGCCTGAAGGTGGTTATTACAGGCAGCTACGGCCTTAAGGTATCCACCCCGGACGGCCGCCTGAGCTTTGACGCCTATGCGGGCCGGTCCTCGGATGTGACGCTTAACATTACCAATACAGGCAACGTGGATCTGGAGAATGTGACGCTTAACTCATCCCTGCCCACCGGCTGGACCGTGACCTACAATACGGAGAACAACATGATCCCGTCCATTCCCGCAGGAAGCACCACAGAAGTTATTGCCCATGTAAAGCCTTCTTCGGAAGCAATCACAGGGGACTATGTGAACACGTTTACGGCATCCTGCGAGCAGACCCAGTCAAACGCTGATTTCAGGGTATCGGTTAAGACCACGACAATCTGGGGTGTGGTGGCAGTTGTCATCATCCTGTGTACGGCCGGAGGCCTGGGCTATGTGTTCCGCAAATACGGCAGAAGGTAGCTTGTATGGATAGTTGGCTGGAAAGGGGTCATTGTTATGGATTATGAGGAAGAAATGATGATACGGACCGAACACCTGTCCAAATCCTACGGGGAGAAGGAAGCGGTCTGTGATTTGACACTGGAAATCCGGCGGGGGGAAATATTCGGGCTGCTGGGACCAAACGGAGCCGGAAAAACCACCACCACCCTTATGCTGTTAGGGCTGACCGAGCCCACGGGCGGCAGTGCGTACATAGACGGGAAGGACTGCGCCAGACAGGCCATCGACGTCAAGCGGATGGTGGGGTATCTGCCGGATAATGTGGGGTTTTACTCCGACATGACAGGACGGGAGAACCTGCGGTTTACAGGGCAGCTAAACGGACTGCCCAGTGATGTGACAGACCGCCGGATGGAGGAGCTTCTGGAAAAGGTGGGCATGACGGAGGCAGCCGACCAGAAGGCGGGAACCTATTCACGGGGAATGAGACAGCGTCTGGGAATTGCCGATGTCCTGATGAAGGACCCGAAGGTGGTTATCATGGATGAGCCCACCCTGGGAATCGACCCGGAAGGAATGCGGGAGCTGATGACCCTGATACGCAGCCTGGCGGAGGATGATAAAAGGACCATTCTCATATCATCCCACCAGCTTTATCAGATTCAGCAGATTTGCGACCGGGTGGGGCTGTTTGTGGACGGCAGGCTCATTGCCTGCGGAAGGATTGACGAGCTGGCAGGGCAGATGCGCCGTGAAGGGCATTATGCCCTGGAGGCAGCTGCTTTTCCCGATGACAGCGGATTCGAGGAACTGCTAAGGAGCCTTGGCAATGTGGAGCAGGTGGAGCGGACCGGCGATTTCTATGTAGTCCATTCCAGGTCAGACCTGTGCAGGGAGTTAAACCGCAGGGCCCTGGAAAAAGGCTATACCCTGCGCCACTTAAGACAGCGAGGAAATGACCTGGATGAAATTTACCGCAGATATTTTGAGAAAGGAGAGCAGAAAAATGGTGGTCTCAATCAAAAGAAAAATAAAGGATTCCTTTCTTTCGGCAGGGAACAGCGGTAATAATATGCCAGACAAAGGTGCACAGATAAGACCGTGTAATGGCATGGGCGGCATGGCGGCCTTATACCGAAAGGAGATGTCGGACCACATACGCAGCAAACGGTTCCTGATTGTGCTGGGACTGATTCTGCTGACCAGCTGCGCCAGCATATACGGGGCGCTGACCGGCCTTTCGGATGCGGTTGCGTCTGATTCCAGCTACATTTTCCTGAAGCTGTTCACCTTAAGCGGAAGCTCCATCCCGTCCTTTACCTCTTTCATTGCTTTGCTGGGACCTTTTGTGGGGCTGAGCCTGGGATTTGACGCCATCAACAGCGAACGATCCGAGGGGACGCTTAACCGTCTGGTGGCGCAGCCTATTTACCGCGATGCAGTTATAAACGGGAAATTCCTGGCAGGCGCCACAATCATCTTCCTCATGGTCTTTTCCATGGGACTCATCGCAGGTTCTGTGGGACTTTTGGCCACCGGGGTGCCGCCTTCTGCCGAGGAAGCGGGAAGGGTGCTGGTGCTGCTGTTTTTCACCTCTGTGTATATCTGCTTCTGGCTGGCGCTGTCTATCCTCTGTTCCGTGCTGTGCCGCCATGCAGCCACATCAGCTATGATTGTGATTGCGCTGTGGATCTTCTTCGCGCTGTTTATGACCCTGGTGGTGAGCATTGTTGCCAATGCCCTGTATCCCATGGGGCAGACTGCATCGGCAGGGCAGATTCTGGATAATTACAGCTGCCAGATGAGCCTGAACCGCTTGTCGCCTTATTACCTTTACAGTGAGGCGGTTTCCACCATCATGAATCCCATGGTGCGGTCCACCAATATCATCCTGCCCCAGCAGCTGTCGGGCGCCATCAGCGGATATCTGTCACTGGGACAGAGCTGCCTGCTGGTATGGCCCCATCTGACAGGCCTGCTGGCGCTGACGGCCGTGGTGTTCGCCGCTTCCTACATCAGCTTTATGAGAAGGGAGATACGCAGCAGGTAAAAGAGCAGTACAGGTTTGTGAATTATCTGTGAAATCCACCTCTGTTCTCTTGCAGTTCATACAGAATTGCGAGAGAATACAGGTGGATTTTTCAGACATGGCGCAACACAGGGAGTGGATATAGATGAGAGTTTTGATTGTGGAGGATAACAGACGGCTGGCTGAGTCCATCCGTGACATATTAAAGCATTGGTATGACTGCGATATCTGCGGAGACGGCAATACCGGCTGCTGGCTGTTAAAGGACGGCGGCTATGACGCAGCTGTCCTGGACCTGATGCTGCCCGGAATGGATGGAATCACCCTGTTGCGGGAGGCCAGAAAAATGGGATGCCAGGTTCCGGTACTGATACTGACAGCGAAAAGCGAGCTGGAGGACAGGGTGACGGGGCTGGAAAGCGGAGCTGATTATTATTTGACCAAGCCCTTTGACATGCAGGAGCTTCTGGCTGTCATGAAGACCATTTTAAGGCGCAGGGGGGAGATGATACCCGAAAACCTGAACCTGGGAAATGTATCCTTAAGCCAGGCAGACTACACCTTAAGAGGGCCGCACAAAAGCATACAGCTGGGCAAAAAGGAATATGACATCATGCGTATTCTGATGGTGAACCGGGATATGGTGGTTTCCAAGGACACCCTTTTGTCCAAAGTATGGGGAAATGACGCGGAGGCAGTGGAGAACAATGTGGAGATTTACATATCTTTTTTGAGAAAGAAGCTGGATTTCCTCAAGGCGGATGTGATGATTGTCACCATACGCAAGCTGGGATACAGGATAGTGGAAAAGGACGGCAGGGAGGTGCTGTGATGAGGGAAATAGGCAGGCTTCGGCTTAAGTTTATCATTTACAATATGCTGGTGGTGACAGCGGTCATAGGAATAACCTTCTGCGCAGTGACCTCTGTGGTGAAGCACAGGGTAAATGACCAGGGGAGCCTGGCGCTGTCCAGGGTGGTATCAGGGGAGGAACAGTCCCTGATATTTGCTGCCATGCCGCCGGTACGAATGCCGTATTTCACTGTTCTGGTGGGGGAGGACGGTGTGGTGTCGCTGAAGGAAGGATATGGTGCTTACTGGGAACCGGAATTCCTGGAGCAGATGGCTGTCCTGGGCATGAACGGGGAGGAGGACATGGGAATACTGGACGCATACCATCTGAGGTATTTAAGAATCAGCCAGCCGGCCGGTTATATGATCGCATTTGCAGATACCACCTATGAGGATTCACTGAGAAACGGGATCATGAAATACGGCGGAATGGCCTGTGTGGCTGTGTGGCTTGGGTTCTTCGCGCTGTCCTATTTCTTTTCCCGGTGGGCCGTAAAGCCGGTGGAGGAGTCTGTCCGCATGCAGAAGCAGTTCGTGGCGGATGCTTCCCATGAGCTAAAAACGCCGCTGACCGTGATTACGGCCAATGCAGAGCTTTTACAGGAGCGGTATGCAGGCATATCGGCAGAGGCGGACAAGTGGATGGAGCATGTAAACCAGGAGTGCAGGGAAATGCGCGCCCTGGTGGAAAGTCTCCTGCTTCTGGCCAGGAACGATTCCTATGTACCGGGGAAGGGAGAATTTACCCGGTTCAGCTTAAGCGAGCTGGTTATGGAGAAGATACTGACCTTTGAACCTGTGTTTTACCAGGAGGAAAAGGTTCTGGAGTATGACATAGAAGATGATGTGCTGATGATGGGAAACCCCTGCCGGATGGGGCAGCTGATTAAGGCCCTGATGGACAACGCGGTTAAATACTGCGTACCCAGGGGACGGGCGCAGATAAGGCTGGAGAAGACAGGCCGCAGCAGGGCCAGGCTGTGGGTGTGCAGCCAGGGAGAACCCATACCTGAGGATAAGCGCACATTGATTTTCAGGAGGTTTTACAGGGACGACAGCGCCAGAAGCAGCACAAGTGGTTATGGCCTGGGACTGGCCATAGCGGCAGAGACAGCCAGAAGCCACAGGGCCAGGATTGGAGTGGAGTATAAGGACGGAATGAACTGCTTTTACGTGACAGTGAAAAGGAAGAGGGGGTAAAAGCGGGTGGTATTAAAAAGACAGTATTAAAAAGGGGAATGGTATTCTCCTTTTTATTTTAACAGGAATGTGTTAGAATGTTTTTATATATTGAAACAATACACGCAAACGGCTGCCTGCTGCAGTCTAAGGGGAGGACTAGGAAGATGGGGAAACAACCGCGGGATGCGGAGAATACCACCAGGGCCTTTTTTAAGGAATACATGGTAAACCGGAATGTGGAAGCCACGCTTGACTGGCTGATGGATGATGTACAGTGGATTGGCACTGGCAAGGGTGAGTATTCCTGCGGAAAGGAACAGGTACTTGAAGCACTGGAACAGGAGTTTTCACTGGACCCGGACGCCTACCGGCTTATATGGGAGGATATAAGGGAGAACAGCCTCACCCCTGACTGCGCCGTCATGCAGGGCAGGCTTACTGTGGTGCGCATACTTCCCGACGGCGAGAACTTTGCCATGGGCGTGCGCGTTACATCCACCTGTGTCCGCACAGCGGAAGGTTTTAAAGTGTCTTCCATCCACGCGTCCGTACCCGCTGATTTTCAGGAGGAGGGTGAATTCTTTCCCCTTTCCTTTGCGGAATCCGTAAGTGAGGAGTATGCCCGCCGCATGGGCAGAAGCGCCCTGGAGCTGCTGGGGAAGACTATCCCAGGAGGTATGCTGGGCACCTACTTTGAACCGGGCTTTCCGCTGTACTATGTCAATGACAGGATGCTGGACTGTCTGGGATATACATATGAAGAGTTCAGCCAGGACAGTCAGGGCATGGTGGGTAACTGCATCCATCCCCAGGACCGGGAAAGGGTGTACGGGGTGGTCCGGGACGCCTTTGGCAAAGTCCGGGATTATGGGGTGCGCTACCGCATCCGGAAAAAGAACGGCCGGTATATCCATGTATATGAGACCGGGAATTTTGCCCAGGCAGAGGATGGAAGAGATATCTGCCTGAGCGTGGTCCGGGATATTTCCGCCGAGGCGGAGGCCGAGGAGCGGCTGAAACAGGAGAACCGGGAAAAGGAACGCCAGGCCGGCCGGTACGACCAGCTGTTCCAGTCGGTTCTGTGCGGCATCATGCAGTGGAAGCCGCTGGACCGGGAACGTGTGGTGTTTAAGAATGCCAACCGGGAGAGCATACGGATTCTGGGATATGAGCCGGAGGAGTTCTGGTCCCACGGAGTCTGGCAATGGAAGGAGCTTATTGCCGAAGCGGATTACCAGATGAAGCTGGACCAGCTGGACAATCTGGAAAAGGCAGGCGACAGCATGAATTTCCAGTACCGTGTCCGCCAGAAAGACGGAACGTCCTGTTGGATACTGGGAAAACTGGAAATGGTAGAGGACGGGGACGGGGAGCTGATTGCCCAGAGCGTATTTCTGGACATTGACATCCGCAAGCGCACCGAACACCAGAACCAGCAGCTTAAGGAGCTGGCCGAGGCAAACAGCGCCATACTGAATATGGCTCTGGAGCACACATCCCTGTGCGAGTTTTACTATTACCCGGACCGGCGGACCTGCGTCATTCCGGACAGGACCAGCGCCCGGTACCAGTGCGGCAGCCGGTATGTGAATATGCCGGACAGCTTTGCACAGGAGATGGTGGTCCCTGGAGGCCGCAGGGATTTTATCCGGATGTACGAGGACATCCACAGCGGAAAACGAACTGCCTCCGCCCAGTTTCTGACTGTCAAGGATTCCTGGTGCAGGGTGACCATGTCCGCGGTGGAATACGGAGAAAACGGACAGAACGGAACCGTTCTGGGAATCATAGAGGACATTACAAAGGAACAGACCATGGCTATGGCTTTGGAGGAGGCCAAATCCAAGGATTTACTGACCGGACTGTGGAACAGGGAGGCCGGGACCAGGATAGCCCAGGAGTATATGGCCCAAAAACCCCTGGGAGAGCGCTGCGCCCTCATGCTTCTGGACATGGATAACTTTACCCGCATCAACCAGGAGGAAGGCGTTGCCTTTGCCAATGCCGTTCTCCAGGAGGTGGCCGATATCCTGCGGGCTGAGACGGAGCCGGATGATATAAGGGTGCGTATGGGCGGCGACGAGTTCATGCTGGTGTTAAAGGGTAGGGGAAAGGCCGGGGCAACGGTGACAGGTCCCCGCGTCGCGGCCAGGGTCCGGGAGCTGTTGCTTCAGTCGGACAAGGACATCAGCATATCGGTCAGCATCGGCATGTGCGCCACCGAGGTGGTGGACGAGTACAGCGGCCTGTACCGGTGTGCGGAGAGCACTCTTAAATATGTGAAGGAAAACTGTCAGGGCAATGCGGCCTGTTATCTGGACACCTCCAACGAGCTGGGGGAGATGCTGACGGACCTTTATACGGAGAAACACCAGCTCAATACCATAGAGCAGGGCCTGACCGAGCAGAGGGAGGACCTGGTCTCCTTTGCCCTGGACCTTCTGGGAAAGGCAAGAAATTTAAACGACGCGGTGCAGCTGCTCTTTGCCAGGCTGGGCAAGACGTTCGGCCTGGACCGGGTGTCACTTCTGGATGTGGACCGTGATTATCTGACCTGCCGCTTCAGCTACCAGTGGGCCAGGGATAAGACAGACCTGATGATGCATAAGACCTTTTACATTACAAGGGAGCAGTATGAGCAGTGGCCCGGTCAATTTGACCCGTCAGGCCTGAACAGACACGCTGTCTATGATGAGTCGTCCATGAGCTGTCTCCAGGCAGCCATATGGAACCAGGGCATGTTTGCCGGCATTCTGAGCTTTGAGGTGAAGACGGACGGATACAGCTGGAACGACGAGCAGAGGAAGCTTTTGGAGGAGCTGAGCAAAATCATTCCGTCCTTTGTGATGAAAGCCAGGGCGGATGCCGTAAGCCAGGCCAAGACGGATTTCCTGTCGCGGATGAGCCATGAGATACGCACGCCGCTTAACGCCATAGTGGGCATGACCTCCATAGCCAGAAATGTGGTGGATGACAGGGACCGGGTGCTGGAATGCCTGGATAAATTAGAGACATCCAACCAGTATCTCATCAGCCTTATCAATGATATCCTGGACATGTCCCGCATTGAGAGCGGAAAGATGGAGTTGAATGTGCAGTCCATGGACATGGAGGATTTCGTCAGATCCCTGGAGGGCATGATGCGGCCCCAGGCAGAGCAGAAGGGCCTGCGGTTTATTGTGGAAAACAGATGCTGTCAGGGACTGGCTCTTGTGACGGACCGCCTGCGGCTGGAACAGGTGCTGATTAATATTATCGGAAATGCCGTCAAGTTTACAGGAGAGGGAGGGGACGTGATATTTTCCATCACACCGGAGGAAGGAAGCTCCGGCGGCCAGCGTCTCACATTTTCCGTAAAGGACACGGGAATCGGCATTGCTTCAGAAGCTATGGACAGCATTTTCAATGCCTTTGAGCAGGCGGAGAAAAACACTTCTGTCAAATACGGGGGAACCGGGCTGGGGCTTGCTATTTCCAGCCGCCTGGTCCAGATGATGGGAGGCACGCTGGGAGTACGAAGCGTCCTGGGAGAGGGATCGGAGTTCTATTTTACCCTGACTCTGCCCATTGGAAAGCTGGACGGGCAGACGCCCCGCAGCAGAGAGCCGGAGCACCATGATTTCCATGGCAAGCGTTTGCTGGTTGTGGAGGATAACCTGTTAAACCAGGAGATTGCACAGTCGCTTCTGGAGATGGAGGGCTTTCTGGTGGAGACAGCGGAAAATGGGCAGGCTGCCCTGGATGCCTTCGGAAATCATGAACCGGGATATTATAACGCGGTGCTCATGGATATACGCATGCCTGTGATGGACGGAATCGAGGCTACCAGACGTATCCGCACCATGGAGCGGCCGGATTCCAGAACCATTCCCATTATCGCCATGACAGCCAATGCCTTTGATCAGGACAGCAGGAAGTCCCTGGACAGCGGCATGAACGGCCACCTGTCCAAGCCCATTCGTGTGGAGGAACTGCTGAGAATGCTGGATGCATGTCTGTAAACGGATAAGGTTGTGGATATTAGATAAAAAAACAGAAGGCATGTTCAGAAATTACGACAAAATTACTTAAAAAGCGGTTTTTACCCTCCTTCTTTTCTGCTATGATGAAATCATCAGAAATGAGAAGGAGGGTATTATTATGAAGAAAAAACTGGCACTTTTGTTGGCATGCTCCATGGCTTTAAGCCTTACTGCCTGCGGAGGCGGCAGCAAGCCGGCGGAAACCACGGCCGCGCCTGAGACCACCACGGCAGCAGCTTCGGAGGCTGCAAAGGAAGAGAGCAAGGAGGAAGCGGCAGAAACCACAGCAGCTGAGGCTGCGGGCGGGGACATGGACGCCCTCATCGAGGCAGCCAAGGCGGAAGGCGAACTGACGGTATACGGCTCCTGCGAGGAGGAATATCTGTCTGCTGCCTGCCAGAATTTTGAGAAGCTGTACGGAATCAAGACAAAATACCAGAGACTTTCCACATCAGAGGTTTATACCAAGATATCCGAGGAAGCAGGCAAGCCGTCTGCCGACGTATGGTTCGGCGGAACCACAGACCCCTATAACGAGGCAGTGGCTGACGGTCTTCTGATGGAGTACAATGCCATCAATGCCAAGAACCTGATCGGTGACCAGTACAAGGATCCGACCAACTGCTGGTATGGTATCTATAAGGGAATCCTGGGCTTCATGGTCAATACGGAAGAACTGGACCGTCTGGGCCTGGAAGCTCCCAAGACATGGGATGACCTTACCAAGGAAGAGTACAAGGGACTTATCATGCTGTCCAACCCCAACACGGCCGGCACGGCAAAACTGCTCATCAACACCATGGTTCAGATGAAGGGACACGATGAGGCCATGGAATATTTCAAGGCCCTGGACAAGAACATTTCCCAGTATACCAAGTCCGGTTCCGGCCCATCCAAGATGGTAGGCCCGGGCGAGTGCGTAATCGGAATCGGTTTCCTTCATGACGGCATTTACCAGATTCTTCAGGGCTATGACAATATCCAGTTAATCGTTCCTGAGGACGGCACCTCCTTTGAGGTGGGCGCTACCGCCATCTTCAACGGATGCGCACATCCAAACGCAGCCAAGCTGTGGATTGAATACGCCCTGTCTCCTGACTGTGTGGACCACGCCAAGGAGAATGGATCCTATCAGTTCCTGGTATTAAGCAATGCCACCCAGCCTGAGGAAGCTACGAAATTTGGTCTGGATATGAACAATACCATTGACTATGATTTTGAGGATGCAAAGGAAAACAGTGCCAAGTATGTAGAGGACTTCTTCGCAGCTCTTGGAAGCTCCTCCGACAGCGCGGACTCCAGCCGTTTCTTGACAGAATAGGCAGAGCTTCTGCCGGTGTCCGGCACTTGGAAACGTAATGTAGTGTAAGTCTGCAAACGGGTGCTGCGTAATGGTTGACATCATTCATTACGCAGCATTTGTTACATTATGGTCCTGGTTCGGCAAAAGGGATCATAAGAAACAGAGAGGAAAGAAATCAAGAGGAAAGAATTCCTCGGGAAAGGGGGCCTCATTGTGGCCAGAAAACAGAGCGCTGAGCTGGAGCGCAAGAAATTTTTTTCAGACCCCATACTGGTGAGTATGATTGTGGTACTGCTGGTATTCCTGGCATTGTTTATCCTGTACCCCCTTCTGATGCTGCTGGTAGACAGCTTTTATTCGGAAGGTAAGATTACCCTGGAGGTATTCGGGAGGGTGCTGAGCCTGGAGCGGTTCCAGAAGGCTTTCAAAAACACCCTGGTGTTAGGCATGATTACGGGAATCGCATCCACTGCCATCGGCCTGCTGTTTGCCTATGTGGAGGTGTATGTAAAGCTTAAGACAAAGGTGCTTGAGAAGCTGTTTGCCATGGTTTCCATGCTTCCCGTTGTTTCTCCTCCTTTTGTGCTGTCTCTGTCCATGATTATGCTGTTCGGACGAAGCGGCATCATCACCCGCTCCCTTTTGGGAATCTATGATTCCAATGTATATGGGCTTAAGGGAATCGCCATTGTGCAGACACTGACCTTTTTCCCTGTATGCTATCTGATGCTTAAGGGACTCCTTAAGAATATCGACCCCTCCCTGGAGGAGGCAACCAGGGACATGGGAGCCTCCCGGTGGAAGGTGTTTACCAGCGTCACATTCCCCCTTCTCCTTCCCGGACTGGGCAATGCATTCCTGGTAACCTTTATCGAGTCTGTGGCGGATTTTGCCAACCCCATGCTGATTGGAGGTTCCTACGACACATTGGCTACCACCATTTACCTGCAGGTAACAGGGGCCTATGACTCCACCGGAGCCGCTGCCATGTCCGTGGTGCTTTTATCCCTGACCGTGGTCCTGTTCCTGATCCAGAAGTATTACCTTGAGAAGAAAACCGCAGCCACCCTTACGGGAAAAGCTTCCCGTATGAGGATGCTCATAGAGGATAAGAGCGTTACGGTTCCCCTGACCTTTTTCTGCGGCGCCGTGTCAGCCTTTGTCATGCTGATGTACATTATGGTGCCCTTTGGCGCGCTGTTCACCCTCTGGGGCAGGGATTACAGCCTGAGCCTTAAATGGTTCCAATATATGTTTAAGACCAGCGGACTTAAGGCCTTTAAGGACTCCTTTGTCCTGTCCCTGATTGCGGCTCCCCTGACAGCTTTCCTGTCCATGGTCATCTCTTACCTGGTGGTAAAGAAACGGTTTAAGGCCAAAGGGTTCATCGAATTTGTATCCATGCTGGCCATGGCGGTTCCCGGCACCGTGCTGGGTATCGGATATATCAGGGGTTATGCCAACGGTCTGTTCAGGACCGGCGTCATGAGCGGCCTTTACGGCACCGGCCTGATCCTGATTATCGTATTCATTGTGCGAAGCCTTCCCACCGGCACCAGGAGCGGTATCTCAGCCCTGCGCCAGATAGACAAGTCCATCGAGGAATCAGCCTACGATATGGGCGCTAACTCTGCCAAGGTGTTTATGACCGTAACCCTTCCCCTGATTAAGGATTCCTTTTTCAGCGGACTGGTGACTGCCTTTGTGCGGAGCATCACGGCAATTTCCGCCATCATTCTTCTGGTAACGCCTGATTTCCTGCTCATCACCTGCCAGATCAATGAGCAGGCCGAGAAGGGAAATTACGGCGTGGCATGCGCCTATGCAACCGTTCTGATTATCATAACCTACGGCGCGGTGCTTATCATGAATACACTGATGAAGTTCTTTGGAGTCAGCAGGAAGATAAAGCAGGAGAATTAAGCGCTCATAGCGGGACGCTGCGCTAAGCGGCCAAAGGACGCCCGCAAAGCGCCAGTGGCATGCATCGCACGTAAGCGTCTAAAAGACAGACGCCAAGTGCTCATAGCAAGGAGGAAAGTTGATATGGAGAAACAGAAAAAGGGTGTTCGTCTGGAACACATTTCCAAAATATATACAGATCCAAAGACAGGAAAGGAATTCTATGCGGTGCAGGATACCACCCTGGATATCGAGCCCGGAAGCTTCGTGACACTCCTGGGGCCTTCCGGGTGCGGCAAGACCACTACCCTGCGCATGATTGCGGGATTTGAGAGCCCGGATGAGGGGGATATCTACCTGGGGGATGAGGCTATCAATGCCCTGACACCCAATAAGAGGGATACGGCCATGGTGTTCCAGAGCTATGCCCTTCTGCCCCATTACAATGTATTTGACAATGTGGCCTATGGCCTTAAGATACGCAAGCTCCCCAAGGAGGAGATTCATGAGAGAGTCATGAACATCCTTAAGCTGGTGGAGATGGAGGGCATGGAGTCACGTATGACCAACCAGCTTTCCGGCGGCCAGCAGCAGCGTGTGGCCCTGGCCAGGGCCCTTGTCATTGAGCCCAGCGTACTGCTCTTTGACGAACCATTAAGCAATCTGGACGCCAAGCTGAGGGTCACCATGAGGACGGAAATCCGCAAAATCCAGCAGAAGGTAGGCATTACGGCCATCTACGTGACCCATGACCAGTCCGAGGCCATGAGTATTTCCGATAAAATCATTATCATGAGCAAGGGAAAGGTGGAGCAGATTGGGCCCCCCAGGGAGATTTACTACCATCCCAACTCCAGGTTCGTGGCGGACTTTATCGGGGAAGCTAATTTCCTGGAGGCCAGGGTCAGGTCCGCAAGCGGTGAAAAAGCGGTCATCGACGTGGTGGGTCAGGAGCTTACGGTGAACAATTTCGCAAAGGCAGGGCCGGGGGATGACGCGGTGCTGGTTATCCGGCCTGAGGGAGCCACCCTGGCGGAGCAGGGGCTTTTGGAAGGCACTGTCACCCTGTCCACCTTTATGGGATCCTATCAGTATTATCAGGTCATGGTGGGGAACATGGAGATTCAGATTACGGATTACAATCCTGTAAACCGCAGGATATACGAGGTAGGGGAGAAGGCATACCTGGATTTCGATCCCAAGGGGGTTTACATCCTGTAGACGCATTGGTACAATAGGCAGTATGAGGAATCGGATGCGTATGAAAAAGAGTTGGAGCATATATATTGCAGTGATAGGAATGTCCCTCTGCCTGGCCGGCTGCGCAGGCAGCGGGACTTCTGCGGCTGCGGGCCATAGGGCAGGTGCGGATCGTGCAGCAAGCACGGAGCATGGGGCTGGCACGGACTCTGGGGCAGGCACGGAGCATGGGGCTGGCAGGGACCATGCAGGGGATGAGGAGCTGGTGATTTACTGCCCCCATCCCCTTGAGTTCATCAACCCCATTGTGGCGGAATTTGAGGGGCGGACCGGAATACGGGTCTATGTCCAGACCGGAGGCACAGGGGAGCTGCTTAAGATGGCGGAGGAGGGGAGCGATCCTCCCTGCGATATATTCTGGGGAGGTTCCCTGTCCACCACCAGTCCCAAGAGGGAGCTGTTTGAGGCGTACATAAGCTGCAATGAGGATATGGTGCGGG
The DNA here is from genome assembly GCF_020554465.1 of Enterocloster sp. 210928-DFI.2.20. Classification (NCBI taxonomy): domain Bacteria; kingdom Bacillati; phylum Bacillota; class Clostridia; order Lachnospirales; family Lachnospiraceae; genus Enterocloster; species Enterocloster sp. 210928-DFI.2.20. Next base: position 17,160 of record NZ_JAJCHK010000008.1, on the reverse strand, counting down.
ATGAGTTTAAGAACAGGGAAGGCAATATGAGCCGGTTCACGGATATTCCCAGTGTAATCATGGTAAATACAAACCTGATTGGGGATGTGAAGGTGGAGGGCTATGAGGATTTGTTACAGCCGGAGCTGAAAGGCAGAATCGCCATGTGCGATCCTGCCACGTCGTCCTCGGCCTATGAGCATCTTATCAATATGCTCTATGCGATGGGGGACGGGGAGCCGGAGCAGGGCTGGGATTACGTGGAGGACTTCTGCCGGAACCTGGACGGCATTCTGTTAGGCGGTTCCGGGGAGGTGTATCAGGGAGTGGCCCAGGGAAAATACGCCGTGGGCCTGACCTTTGAGGAGGCGGCCGCCCACTATGTGGCGGACAGGGGACCGGTAAAGCTGGTGTATATGAAGGAAGGGGTTATCTCCACGCCGGACAGCGTCTGCATCGTAAAGGGCAGCCGCCATATGAAGGAGGCCAGGGAGTTTGTGGACTTTGTCACGGGCAGGGACGCACAGACCGTTATCTCCATGAGGCTGGACCGCCGTTCTGTGAGAATGGATGTGGAGGAACCTTCCTATCTGCCGGATAAGGAGGACATCCACATCATATACAGCAGGGAGGACGAGGTGAATTCCAGAAAAGGGATGTGGCTGGAGCATTTTGCCTCTATTTACAGCAGAGTGCTTGAGGAGGATGGGGGCATGTCCGGGGAGGTGGGAAGCCAGTGAAGAAGGAACGGTATTTCCGCCACGAGCTGGAGCGCATGTTTATCGCCTACGCCATTGTCCCTGCGGTCATATTTACCATGGTATGCGGCATGCTTTTCATGACCGTGCTGCTCCACGGGAAAAGGAGCGGCAATATTGAGCACAACCGGTATGTGGCAGGATTGCTGGACAATGTGCTGGCCCGCTATGAGGAGGGCGTGGAGGAAATGGCTTCGCAGCCCGGCTGCTTTGACAACATCCGCGAGCCGGACGGGAAGGCTGAGCTGTTTGGGATATTTTACGGCATCACTAACAGTCTGGGACTGGAGGGGGATTTGTTTGTCATGGACAGCAGCAGGAACATTCTTCTGTCCAGCCGGAGTGACCTCCCCCAGTTCCTGGATGTGCCGGAGGATGTGTCCTGGGGGATATTTGACGATATGGACCGGGAGCCTCATAAGACGGCTCTCAGGCTGGCAGAAGGATGGAAGAGCGGCGACAGTACGATTGCCATAGGCCGGAGCGTGATGGACGGGAACCGGAAACTGGGATATATCCTGTGTTCCATTCCCAGCAGCCAGTTTAAGGCCCTTGTGGACAAGCCGGATATACAGACCATTATCGCCGATCCCTTTGGCTGGGCTTATGTCAGCAGTAATTACAGCTTCTTAAACAGCAGCAACCAGGTCATGAAGGTCCTCAGGGAGTCGGGCCGGTATTTAAACCATGAGAAACAGATGTACCTGGTATCCAGGCAGCAGGTTCCCAGGGGCGGGTTTACCGTGTATTCCATCTCCGATATCCAGAACATCGTCATTTCCCTGGGCCTGGGCAGCGGCCTGGTCATCACGGCCCTGGTGCTCATGACCCTGTGGATGCTTCTCAACTCCAGGAAGGTGACGGAGAAAAAGACAGAGGATTTCTATAAAATCCTGGATGTGATGGAGAATGCCAGGGACGGGGATCTGGAAGGCGTCATACGGATACAGAGCGACAATGAGTTCAAAATCATTGCCGACGCCTATAACGAGACCATACAGAGCCTGAGAATCCAGATGGAGAACAACAAAAAGATGGCGGAGCTGGTGTCCATGGCCCAGAACAAGCAGCTGGAATCCCAGTTCAATCCCCATTTCCTGTACAATACCCTGGAGAACATCCGGTACATGTGCAAGCTGGAGCCGGCAACAGCGGAGCGGATGGTCTTCAGCCTGTCAAACCTTCTGCGCTACAGTCTGGACGGCAGCAAGGCAGAGGTGACGCTAAAGGAGGACCTGGAGCACCTGGAATCCTATCTGACCATATTAAAACGCAGGTTCGGGGAACGGTTCCGATGCAGGATTGACGTGGAGCCGGAAGCCATGGACCTGCGGATTCCCAAGCTGGTGCTCCAGCCCATGATAGAGAATGCGGTGAAATACGGGTTTGGAAAGCAGCTCAACCTGACTGTGGAGCTGAAAGCCTATATCCATGAGGGAAAGCTGATCATGATATGCCGTGACGACGGGGTGGGAATCCCTCAGGGAACCCTAAGCGAGCTGACAGCCCTGCTGGAGCAGAAGGAAAATCCCAGAAGGCATTCGGGACTGTATAACATTCACAGAAGAATTGACATCCTGTACGGTCGCCCCTACGGGGTGGAGATCAGAAGCGCGGAGGGACACGGCACCACCCTGGTGGTGACCCTGCCGGTGAAAAGAGAGGAATCAGACGGATGTTGCGTGTGTTGATTGCGGAAGATGAAGAGATGATACGAAAGGGGCTGGTCTATACCACGGACTGGCTGTCCATGGACTGCGTGGTAGTGGCGGAGGCTGCCGACGGCCAGGACGGATATGAGAAGATTTTGGAGCACAGGCCGGATGTGGTCATAACGGATATCTGCATGCCCTTTATGGACGGCATAGAGATGATAAAGAAAGCCTCGGAGCAGGTAAGGTTTAAGAGCATTCTCCTGACCAGCTACGCGGATTTTGAGTATGCCAGGCGTGCCATCGAGGCCAGGGTCTGCGAGTACCTGTTAAAGCCTGTGGACGAGGAGGCCCTGGCAGGCATCATGGAACGGCTGGGGGAGGAAATCGTGAGCAGCCGCCAGGTGGAGCATGTGATGGAGCAGGCGGAGATAGAGGGGGGCAACTTAAACCTGGAGTACTACATGCAGCTGGATTTGTCGGAGAACCAGTATGTATCCAGGGCCATAACAGCCATACGGGAGGATTTTGCCAGGAAGCTGAGCATAGAATCCATCTCCGATGACCTGGGAGTCAGCGCCAGCTATCTGAGCAGGAAATTCAAGGAGGTCACGGGACAGACCTTCCTGGACTTTCTCAATAAATACAGGGTACAGCAGGCCATTGTGATGCTGGGCACCAGACAGTACAGAATCAGTGAGATATCAGAGGCCACCGGATTTACGGACTACAAGCATTTCTGCTCCGTGTTCAAAAAGTATACCTCCAAATCTCCCACCAAGTTTATCAAAGGGGTGTCGTGAGAATTCGTAAGAAACCTTACAATTATCTCCATGGATGAAATTGCCTTGACCTTAGAGCGGCTCCATGGTTTATGCTGGATATGTCAGAAATGACGCCGGCCCGGACTGCTTTGTATCAAAGCGCCGGGCCATCCCCCTTTTTAAGGGGCAGTTAAACAATCAGGCATAGTGATATTTGGTCCTGTACTTGCGTAAAAAATAAAGACACAGCAGGATTCCGCCGAACTCTGCAATGGGAATGGCCAGCCACACACCGTCCATCCCGATGATAAAGGGCAGCACCAGCAGGCTGGTGATAATCAGGCCAAAGGTGCGCACGAAGGAGATGATGGCGGATATACGTCCGTCGGACAGGGCTGTGAACAGGGCGGAGGCAAAGATGGTGAAGCCGGAAAAAAGAAAGCTGCATGCAAATATCATGAATCCGTGCCTTGCCAGTTCATAGACAGGCGTGCCCCTGCGTGCGAAAATCTCTACCACCAGGCTGCCGCCCAGCTGGGCCATGAGGAAAACGGCCAGGGAGGAAGCTGCCGTGAAAATGAGAGAGGTTTTAAATACCTGTCTGAGCTGCTGATGGTTCTGGCTTCCGTAGTTAAAGCTGATAACAGGGGACACGCCCTGGGAAAATCCCATGAACAGTGCATTTAGCAGAAACTGGGAATACTGGATGATGGTGATGGCGGCCACCCCGTCCTCGCCTGCAAAGTGCATCATCAGCAGATTGAACAGGAAGGTGATGACGCCGGAGGAAAGGTTGGTCACCATCTCGGAAGAACCGTTGAGACAGGTTTCTCCCAGCTCCTTTTTTACAATGCGGGGCCGTACGAACCATAGGCTCTTTCTGGCAGCGGCAAAGTAAATGAGGCCGATAAGGGCCGGGATGGAGTACCCGGTTACCGTGGCGATGGCTGCACCGGCAATACCCATTCCCATGGGTACAATCAGCACATAGTCCAGCACTGCGTTGGCAATGCCTGCCAGCAGGGTGAGGAACAATCCGATGCCGGGCTTTCCCTCTGTCACAAAAAACATCTGAAACTGAATCTGAAGCATGAGGGAGGGAGCAAACGCCAGCTGCCAGCGCAGGTAGGTGACGCAGTCCTTAAGAAGCAGGTCGCTGGCTCCCAGCATACGGGAAAGGGGTACGGCCGCCAGGTTCCCAAGGACGGCAAAGACCAGCCCGATTATGATATTCAGCAGGATAATGGTGGTGAAGGTTTCCCTGGCGCTGTCAGGCCGGCCTTCCCCCATTTTTTTTGCCACAATGGCATTGCTTCCCGTGGACAGCATGACGGAGATGCCAAGTACGATGTTGATCACGGGGTAGACGATATTGACCGATGAAAGGGCGTTGGTGCTGACGAACCGGGATACGAAAACCCCGTCTACAATGGTGTACAGGGACATTACCACCATCATGATAGTGGTGGGCAGCGCAAACAGCAGCAGGGACCCGAAGGTAAATTTTTTTGATAATGAATGACTCATATTAACACTCCTGTTTTGATTCAATAAAATAAGTACTGTTGGATATTGATTATTTCAGCCGCAGGTATTATCATATGCTATAGGGTAACCCGATAGTCAAGAGGAGATTTGCGAAAATGGAAAAACAGTCGGAACTATACTTTACCACCGGAGAATTTGCCAGGATACTGGGGGTCAGGAAACATACGCTGTTCCACTACGACGAAATAGGCCTGTTTTCACCGGCCCTAAAGGAGGAGAACGGATACAGGTATTATTTTGTATGGCAGATGGACATGTTCGAGGTGATTCGTGCCCTGCAGAAGTTGGGGATGTCCCTGGGGGAAATCAAGGAGTATATGGAAAACCGTTCCCCGGAGCGTTTCATGTCCATGATGGACGGGAAGAAGCGCCAGATTGACGAGGAGATACGGCGTCTTAAGAATATGAAGCGCTTCATCCTTCATGAGGAGGAGTCGGTGCAGCTGGCCATGAAGGCTGCTCTGGATGAGCCAAGGCTGGTGGAGAGGGACAGGGAATACCTGCTTGTGTCGGACATCAGCGCGGGGTCGGAGCGGAAGGCTGCGGTGGAGATTGCGGAGCATGTGAGAATGCAGGAAAAGTACCATGACACAGTGGGCGCGGTGGGATCCATTTACCTGGGAGAGGACATGGACCGGGGCATATATGACCGCTATGTGAAGGTGTATACCAGGCTGGATAAGAAAACTGCCTCCCGCCGGGTTCAGAGCCGGCCGGAGGGAGTCTATGTGGAGCTGTACAGCAGGGGGCATTTGTGGGACATGGAAAAGCCCTACCGCCTCATCAGCGCCTTTGCGGGGGAGCGGGGGATCCGGCTGGGCCAGATGTGGTATGAGGATTTGATGCTGGATGAGCTGACGGTGAAGGAGTACGAACAGTATATAGTAAAGGTTATGGTGCCGGTGGAGAGTAAAGTAATAAATCCTTAAATAGACAAAGGATGCACCAGATAGTATAATGTAAAATAATACCAGATGGATGGAATGCAGCCATGACCAAGGAGAAAATCAAAATGAAGCCCAGCATATGGAGGAGAGTGGACATACAGGTATCCCTATTCACTGCAATTGTAGTGGCCCTGTTGACATTCTCCATTTTTTGGTTTCAGTACAGAATTACATACAATGATACCCTGATCAGTCTGAGGGACCAGGCAGAGGCCATATACGGATATGTGGAGAAACGTCTGGATAAGAGCACCTTTGATCAGGTACGGACCAGGGAAGATATGGAGGGAGATGTCTATAAGCAGGCCCATGAAGCTTTCCAGAGGATCAGGGAGATTTCCGGTGTCCGGTATCTCTATACCGCAAAGATGAATGAGGACGGCGAGTTCGTGTATCTTATCGACTGCCTGGATCAATCGGAGCCGGACTTCCGCTATCCGGGGGACCTGATTGAGCATGAGATTTACCCGGACATGCAACGGGCACTGGACGGACAGAAGGTGCTTCCGGACCGGATTAAGGACACGGAATGGGGAAAAATATTTATCACCTACATGCCCATATATGATGGGGAACAGGTGCTGGGAGTGGTGGGAATCGAGTTCGAGGCAGGCCATCAGTATGATACCTACCGGAGCCTGCGTCTCCTGCTTCCGCTGTTTATCCTGCTGTTCAGCCTTGGGGCCTGTCTCGCCTCCAGACTGTTGTTCAGGCGCATATCCAATCCCTTTTACCGGGATATGTCAAATACGGATTACCTGACCCAGCTTAAAAACCGGAACGCATATCAGCTGGATATAGGAAACCGCATTGCCGGGAAGGCCCAGGAGGGAACAGGATTCATCCTTCTGGATTTAAATGGCCTTAAGCATGTAAACGATACCCTGGGGCATGATGCCGGAGATGTCTACATTACCTGCGTTTCAAAGGCATATCTCAATATGCGGACCAGGGAGGCAGTGATGTACCGCATTGGGGGCGACGAGTTTGTGGTGGTGATGCCGGATGCGGACCGGGATAAGATACAGGATTTCATGAGACGGTTCGGGGACATGTTTAACAGGGAGGCATCCATGCCGGAATTTACCTTTTCCTGGGGATATTCCATCTATGACCCCAAGGCGGACGCGGATCTCTACAGCACGTGCCGCAGGGCGGACAAGAACATGTACATGAGAAAGCAGCAGTACTATAAGAATAAAAACGCATAGGAGGATACAGATGGGACTGTTGGACAAGCTGTTTAAGAAGGGACCAAAAGCAGATGAGGTGTCAAAGGGCGGTTCGCCTATTTACCGCTATGAGGATAAGGAGAATGAGGGCTGGAGGCCGCCGGAGGCTTATGGCGTATACGCAGAGGAGATAAATGCCCATTTTCAGGGACTGTTTCCCAACCGGGAGGAATTTGTGTTCCATGAGCTTTTATCGGATTTGGTCCACATTGATGTGAACATTATGCGGCCCGATGAAACCCATCCCTACTATGTAATGTATACCACGGGCATGAGCGATATGCCCATGACTCTGCCGGAGGAAATCCAGGACAGGGAGGACCTCAGGTACGGGGAACTGTATATGTTCCTTCCAAAGGAGTGGAATCCGGGTGAGGCAGGCCAGATCAACAGCGACATTGCGCAGGAGGAATACTGGCCCATCGGACTGATTAAGTATCTGGCCCGTTTCCCCCATGAGTACAGCACCTGGCTGGGATGGGGGCACACCATTCCCAATGGTCCTGATTATGAGCCTCTGGCGCCGGATACCGGAATGGGCGGCGTGGTCCTGGTACAGATCGGCGGCGATATGGGCAGCATGGAGGCAAAGGACGGCAGGAAGGTAAACTTCTACATGGTTATACCTGCATACAGGGAAGAGATTGAGTATAAGCTGGAGTATGGCATGGAGGCGCTGGACAAGCGGTTTTCCGAAGGGAACCTGCCCATGGTGCTGGATATCCACCGGCCCAATCTCTGCGCGGATTTTAAGGAGTAGGCCCGGCTCCTCCGCTTTCCATGAACTTGACCGGAGAGCATCCTACATATTTTTTAAATACTTTGATGAAATATTTATAGTCCGAGAAGCCCACAAGGTCTGCGATTTCGTAGACCTTGTATTTATTTTCCTTCAGCAGGTCCACGGCCTTCTGCATCCGGTAGCGGTTCAGATAGTCGTTGAAGGTATAACCTGTAAAGCTTTTAAACTTGGAGTTTAAGTAGGTGCAGGACATGCCGCACTGCTCGCTGATATCCGTAAGAGAAAGGTGGGAACTGTAGTGGTTTCGGATGCAGTCCATCATGTACTCCACATGGCGGTTCCCTTCGGGACTGTCCCCTGTTTCCGGTTCATCCAGTATGCCTAACTTACGCTTTTCCATGTCCAGCTGCTTCAGCTCATGCCTGAGCCTGGCCGCTGCCTGCTGCTTGTCTTTAATCTTTCTGAGAGCGTCATAGAGTTCGTTAAAATTCACTGGCTTTAAAAGATATTCCGTGACTCCCAGGCGGATAGCCTTCCTGGCGTATTCAAAATCGCTGTAGCCGGACACAATGACGGCGTCATAGCCGTACTCCTCTATGCTGTCCTCCAGCATGGAAAGACCGTCCTTTACAGGCATGTTGATGTCCACCACCACAATATCCGGGTTTGTTTCCCTGATTTTTTCCAGTCCCTCCAGTCCGTCCACTGCCTCTCCCACCACCACGCAGTCCGCCTCCTGCCAGTTTACCATGAACAGCAGGCCTTTGCGTATGATGTCTTCGTCCTCCACAATCAGGACCTTATACATATGTATCCTCCTCCATATCCGCGGGAAGGGTGACGCTTACCCGCGTTCCGTTTCCGGGGGAACTCTCAATGGTCAGGCCGTAGGAAGGGCCGTAGAGAAGCCGCACCACCCGGTGGGAATTATATAATCCGATATGTTCTCTGTAAATATCCTCCTGATCCAGGGCCTCCCGCAGCTCCTTCAGCTTTTCCGGGCTGATGCCGCTGCCGTTGTCCTCCACGCTCAGCACCAGTGTGCTGTCCTTTTTACGGGCCGTGATGGTGACGGATACACAGTGTTTATCCTTCATTCCGTGGACCAGGGAATTCTCCACCACAGGCTGCAGGAGCAGCTTTGGAATCATTAAGTCCATCAGTTCCTCCGGGATGTCGATATGGTAATTGAGCCTGCGGTTATAGCGCATTTTCTGAAGCAGGAGATAGTCGTTGATGTATTCGATGTCGGTCTGCAGGGGCACAATGGTGCTCCCGTAATATACGCTGTAGCGCATCAGGTTGGCAAAGGCCATGACCATCTCCGAAGCCTTCTGGGAGTCAATGGCAATCTCATACCGGAGAGTCTCCAATACATTGAAGATAAAATGGGGGTTAAACTGTTCCTCCAGCTGCTTGATTTCCATGGTGCGTTTGCGCTCCGCCAGCTCGCTGTTGTGAAGCATCAGCTCCTCGCGCTGAATCACCATGTTGCGGAACGCGTCGTTGAGCATCCGGAATTCGTCAAATACCTGGCTTTTCAGGCGGTAATCCATATTTCCCCGCCCCATTTCCTCCACCGAGGCCTGGAGCTCGTCAATGGCCTGCAGGTTCTTTTTGGTTATGCGCAGGGTCAGGGGCGGAATCATGATGACCATAAGTATTCCGGCCAGCCCCAGAAACAGAATGCCGTAGGTCACAAGGCTGCGCTGGAATTCCATGGATACCAGTGTGTACAGAATCAGGGAGCTCTCAGGAAGGACTTCCTTGTGTATGTGGTAATGCTTGTTGTTGACCTTTACAATATTGCCCTTCTGCCAGTCCATCCTGTATTTGCCGGCAGGATATTTTTCCATGGGGTCCGCATTCTGCCTTCCCACTGCAAAAACCAGGTTGTCATACCTGTCTGTGATGACCACGTCGTCTAACGGACATTCCCGCACAGCCTCGTAAATCTGTTCATCCATCAAATCGAAAAACAGGTATCCGCAGATTCCGTCTGCGTCTGCGACGGGGCGGGCCATGAGCAGGTCCCCTTCCTGTCCGTGGGCAAAATTCAGGCGGCTGGGCATGGTATGGGTCAGGTCAGGGGCTTCCTGCATTTTTTCCACCAGGCTCTTATAGACGGCGCTGTTCAGGAATATTTCGCGGTTTCCCTCAAATAGGCTGGAGCTTACCATGTGTCCCTCTGTATCTGTAAGGGCAAAGGTGCTTCGTATGGGCTGGGATGTGGTAAAACCGTAGAGCAGCCGGTTGACCTGGGTGGCGGCATCCGCATTTCCCGGTTTCAGGGCATCCAAAAAGCGGTAATCTGTGGAAAAGTGTTCCAAACCTTCCTTATAGGATGACACCTGGCTGTCCAGGGCGGATGCCAGAAGGGCGTTGTTCTTCCGGTTGCTTCCCACGCTGATCCACTGGACATTGATGAACAGGAACAGCCCCATCAGCACAAAGAGCAGTGAGATGATGGAGCATGCATATTTAAGGAAAGAACGCTTGATGTAATCCCTGTACTGGTTGCCTGCCATGGCGGGTACCTCCCGGAAGTAGTGAAGTACAGTGCCCTCAGGACACTGTACCTCCTATTATATCATAGATAGAGACTAAATGCTGATGTCGTTGCTGCCTGTGACCTTGAAAAATACCAGCAGGGACAGGATGCTTGTCAGGGTCAGGATGGTGGAGTAGGCTGCGGCATTGCCGAAGTTGCTGCGGATGACCTCGGCGTAAATGGCTACGGTCAGGGTCTGGGTCTTGCTGGTATACAGGATGATGGAGGAACTGAGCTCGCTGATTAAGGTGATCCAGCTCATAATGGCCCCGGAGAGCACCCCGGACATCATCATGGGCACCGTGACCTTCACAAAGGATTTCGTCTCGGTGCACCCCAGACTGATGGCGGCTTCCTCCACGCTGGGACTGATCTGACCGATGATTGCGGTGCTGGAGCGGATGGTATAGGGCATCCGCCGTATGGACAGGGATATGATGATAATAATGGCAGTGCCGCTGAGCAGCAGGGGCTTGCTGTTAAAGGCATACAGGAAGGAGATGCCCAGGACAGAACCGGGGATGATGTAGGGGAACATGGTCACCGTGTCCAGTATGCCGGTGAGGAAGGACCTCTTCCTGACTGTCAGGTAGGATATGAGGATACCAAACACCACCACAATGGCAATGGCGCATATTCCGAACAGGTAGGTGTTGAAAATAGCTGTGTTATTGTTCTTGGAGAACAGGGTGTTCCTGTAGTTTTCCAGGGAAAAGCCTCCTGTGTATACGGTTCCTCCGCCTGTTGCCAGGAAGGAGGTGACGATGACTGTAATCTGGGGCAGGATGGCGATGAGCACCACTGCGTACACAAACAGATGGGACAGGATGTTGCGTGTGCCGGTGCATTTTTCCGCCACCATGGGCTTTAAGGCGGTCATGGAGTAGGTGAAGCGTCTGCCCAGATAGCGCTGGAGGAAGAAGAGAACCAGGGTTATGCCGATGACAATGACGCAGAGCGCGGCGGCAAAATGGTCGTCCGTGCTGACCTCACCCATGAACTGGCTGTAAATCAGCACCGGAAAGGTCTTATAGCCCTCGCCGATGAGCATGGGAGTACCAAAGTCAGAGAACACGCGCATGAACACCAGCAGGGAGCTGGCCAGCATGGTGGGCATTACCAGGGGGACGATGATCTGCATCACTCTCTGGAATGCGGTGCAGCCAAGGCTTTCGGCTGCCTCGTTCAGGGAATTGTCCAGGTTTTTCAGGGCGCCGGATATGTACATGTACACCAGGGGGAAGGACTGGAGGGAGAATACCAGCACAATGCCCGCAAACCCATAGATGCCGCCCAGCTTTATGTGAAAGAGGCTGTTGAGTATCTTGGTGAAGAAACCGTTGCGCCCCAACAGCTGAATCCATGCATAGGCCCCTATGAAAGGCGGGGACAGGTAGGAAATGACAATCAGGATGTTCAGGTATTTACTTCCTTTGATCTGTACGCTCCGCAGCACGTAGGCCATGGCCAGCCCCAGAACGGCAGCCACCACGGTGGATACAATGGTGACCTTAAAGCTGTTTACCAGGGTGCTCCAGTAGTATTTTCTTGCGAAGAATTTAGTAAAATAGGCAAAGCTTAAGTTTCCGTCCTCAGAAAGAACGCTTTTATAGAGCACCAGCACCAGGGGGTAGACCACGAAGAGAAGGAACAGGGCCAGGATTCCCAGTGCCATTGCAACCCATATATTTAATTTTTTCTCTCCTGCATATCTCATGAATGGTCCCTCCTGACAATAAGGCTTTGACTGCCGTCCTCAGTGAACACGTTGATTTTATGGGGCTGTACGCCCAGGCGGATGGGGGTGTGGTCCGGGATGATATCCCAGATATCGGAGTTCTGTATGACCTCCATCTCCCTGCCGTCCGCTGTTTCCACAAAGTAGTGGGTGGTGATGCCGAGGAACACGCTGCTTCGCACAACCGCAGGTATGCCGCCGCTGTCCTCCCGGCTGATGATGAATTCTTCAGGACGGATGGATACCTTCACGGCCTGGCCGTCCTGCGCGCTGCGGGAAAGGTTCTCCATGGGCACGCTGTAATCCCCGATGTGAAGCATTGTCTGCCCGTCCCTTGCCTCAATGCGCCCGTCCATGATGTTGGACAGTCCGATGAAGGTGGAAACAAAGATATTGGAGGGCCGCTGGTACACGTTCTTGGGGGTGTCAATCTGCTGGATGACGCCGCCGTTCATGACTGCGATGCGGTCCGATACAGCCAGGGCCTCCTCCTGGTCATGGGTCACATATATGGTGGTGATGCCCACCTGCTGCTGGATCCGCTTGATGGCGTTTCTCATCTCCACCCTCAGCTTGGCGTCCAGGTTGGACAGGGGTTCGTCCATAAGCAGCACCTCCGGGTGGATGACAATGGCTCTGGCCAGGGCCACACGCTGCTGCTGGCCGCCGGACAGCTTGGAGGGCATCCGCTTTTTCAGGTGGTCAATCTTTACTACTTTAAGGATTTCGTCCACCTGGGACTCAATCTGGTCCTGGGGTACCTTGCGGTTCTTAAGGCCGAAGGCCACATTGTCCCGGACCGACATGTGGGGGAAAATGGCGTAGTTCTGGAATACCATGCCCATATTTCTCTTGTTGGTGGGGATGTTGTTGATGACCTTGCCGTCAATCTTGATTTCGCCGCCCTCAATGGAATTGAATCCTATAATCATGCGCAGCAGGGTGGTTTTGCCGCATCCGGAAGGCCCTAAGAGGGTGAAGAATTCACCGGGCCTTACGTCTAAGGACAGGCCGTTAATAATGGTGTCCTTTCCGAACCGTTTGATTACATTTTCTATGCTGATAGCTACACTCATGGTTTGTAACCCTCCTTGTTTTTTGGTTTTTCAGATAAAAAGGACTGCCTCAGCTGACCGTTTCAGACCCCCAAGAGGTGATGGGCGGTGATGGAATCATGTGGTCAGCGTAATGGGCAGTCCTTTGGGGGCATGGTTATGCCGGTGCTGTGTGTTTTGTCAGATGAGCGGGCAAAGGGTTAGTCCATGGATGTCTCCATATGCTCGCTGAAGAGGTTGGTAATTTCCGTTTTGTGCTCAGCAACCCAGCCCTCGTCGTAGTTATCAAACAGTTTGATTTCAGACTGGGGCGTCATGTAGTCAGCCAGCTTGGCATCCTTTCTGAGAGGCCTTACAGTCAGGTTGGAGCCCACTGCGTTCTGAATCTTCTCGGAGAGCATATAGTCCACAAATTTCTTTGCATTTTCAGGATGCTTGCAGTCCTTTAAAATCTGTACGGACTCGCCGGGGAATATGGCCCCTTCTTTGGGGAATACCACCTCAACCGCAGCGCCTTCCTTCACATAGTTGGCAGCCGGGTCTTCCCAGGTCAGGCCCACCACATACTCGCCTTCGGCAACGCCCTTGTATACCTGGCTGGAGCTGTTGGCCATCTTGCCGTCCAGGTTTGCGATGAACTGGTCTACATAGGCCCATGCCTCGTCAGATAACGGGTCTCCGTCCTTTCCCATGCCGTAGAGCATGGCTAACAGGGACTGGAACGCGGAGCTGGAGTTTACAGGATCCCCGAATGCAATCTTGCCCTTTAACTCAGGGTTTAATAAATCCTCAAAGCCTTCAATCTTCATGTCGCCCTTTAAGTCCTTATTGACAATCATGACCGTCGGGTCCGCAAATGCAGGAGTGAAATAACCGGTGGTGTTGCGGAACGCATCCAGCATGTTTTCATCCTCAGGCGATACATATTCCATAAACAGATCCTTGGAGGCGGAGAGCATGGTCTGGTCAGCCACCCAGAATATATCGCCCAGGGGGTTATCCTTTTCAGACTGGGCCCTCTTTAACAGCTCTCCGGTACCTGCCACTACCACCTCCACCTTGATTCCCGTATCCTTTTCAAACTCAGGAATCACGGCATTGTTGAGGGCCTCGCTTCTGGCCGTGTAGACTACCAGAACCGGCTCCTCATCACCGGAAGCAGCGTCCTTGGCTGCCTCTGTCTTAGCAGCGTCACCAGCCGCCTCTGTCTTGGCTGCCTCTGTGCCGGAAGGCTGCTGGGTGTCGCTGGTCTTTGCCCCGCCGGAGCTGCAGCCGGTGGCTGCCAGGGCTGCTGCCATGATGACTGCGGTTGCTTTTTGAAATTTTCTCATATGAACATTCCTCCCTTAAACATATTTTTTTGCTGCACCACATTTTTCATAACTTAATTTTAGCATTTGGGCTGGAAAAGTAAATCCGACAATCCCACAAAAAGGTGGAAAATAAACAACAGACGGAGTGAAAATTCAGAAATTTCAATCCGTCTGTTACAATATGGTTTTAATTAATTCGCTGTCAGCTGATTTACCGGGGGTCTCCCGGACAGGATACACTATTGCCCTGTATGATTCTTGGAATATAGATGGCCTCCCTGTTGAGAAGTTGGTTTTCACTTTGAATCCGTTCCAGAAGCATCTGGCCAATTCTGAACCCTAAAGCCCAGGTGTCAGGCAGGGCATAGGTCGGCTGGACATAGAACAGGTCGCACAGGTTTACATTACATGGAGCCACAATGGACAGGGTCTCAGGAATGGGGATGTTGTGATCGCGGCAGTATCTCAGGGCACCGATGCAGGTTTCATTATGGGCAGCCACCAAGGCAGTAGGCGGGTGGGGGAGCCTTAAAAATTGTTCCAAGGCTTCATATCCAAAGGCAGAGTCATGGGGGCCTTCCAGAAAGTAACGATAATCCCTGTCCACCGTAATGTGTATGGAGGCCATGGCGCGCTTAAACTGCTGAAGCCGTTCAGCGGCAGAGCTGAACTGGGTGGGGCCGCATATGATGCCTATTTTTGTATGACGGTTTCGTATCAGCTCCATGGTCATCTCGTAAGTGCTGATGCCGAAGTCTGCATTGGCAAAATCCCCGACAAATCCGGGATGATCAATCCGACGGTGTATCAGGACAGTGGGTATTTTCTGGCTTAAGCTTACAATCAGTTCATTGTTGCCACCGCAGCTGTTTAGGACAAGTCCGTCAATTTTGCGTTCTGAGAGCATCATCAGATAATTGCGTTCAATCTCACTGTTATTAAATGAGTTGCAGATGAAAAGAGTATAGCCCTCCTCCTGGATTGCATGTATGATGGCTTGGGCAATCTGGAAGTAATATTCGTTTGTACCATCTGCAATCACCAGGGCGATGGTCTTTGAGCTTTTATTTTTTAATTCGCGGGCAGCCTGACTGGGATGGTAACCCAGTTCTTCGATAACCCTTAATATGGTGCTGCGTACTTCCGGCGACACTTTGGGGCTGTTGTTCAATACCCGTGAGACAGTGGCGGTGGATACTCCGGATTGTTTTGCTATATCCCGGATGGTAATTTTTGCCATAAGAAACTCCTTCAAACTATGCTGCTGTAATGGAAGATACCCGGACGGGCCGGGGGGGATCCTCTTTTCTTATTATACTTGATGTGGCAGAGAAACGCAATGAAAAATATGCCAAATGTGTAATCAATTACACAAAATGTTATTATGCATAAAAAATAGGATAAATAATGTATAAAATGCATAAAAATATAACTTTCAATATAAATAAATTGACATATACGATAAAATATATTATTATTAGTCGTGTAAACGATTACACGAAGCGCGATGTGAACCAGGGGAAGAACATCAGAATATGGAGGTATTTTTATGAAGAAAATGTTAGCAGTAACATTGGCCGTGTTAATGGCGGGGATAGTGGCCGGATGCGGCACTAAGACAGAATCATCTGCGGCGGCAGAAACTGAAACGGCTGCTGTAAAATCAGAAGCTTCCGATACGGAACAGGCCCAAGAGAGCCAGGAGCCATCCGCTTCCGGTGACCCCATCCGTATTGGCCTGACAACAGTTCTCACGGGGGATCGTTCGCTGGAAGGAGAATATGCCTCCAATGCGGCAAAAATCATAACCGAGGAAATCAACACTCAGGGAGGCGTTCTGGGGCGTCCCATTGAAATTGTGATTGAGGATGCTTTGGGAACGGATGTGGGTGCTGTAAACGCTTACCGTAAGCTGGCTTCGGATGACAGTATTGTGGCTATTGTGGGTCCGGACAGTTCCAATGACGGTATGGCACAGTCGCCCAGCGCACTGGAATTTAAGATACTGACCACGGCTCAGGGGTCTTCCCCCACTTTGAAGAACATGTGTAATAATGATAATCCGTATTTGTTCCAGTTAAGAGCCTGCGACGATACGCTTTGCGCTGCCCTGATTAAATATTCGGTGGAAGAGCTGGGAATTAAGAGTTATGCGGTTATGCATGACACAGAGACTTCTTCTGCGGATCAGGCAAGACTGTTCACAGAGGCCCTTAAATCCTACGGTATAGAACCGGTGGTAACCGTACCCTTTACGACAGGGACAAAGGACTTTTCTTCCCATATCGCACAGGTACAGGCATCAGGCGCTGATGCAATCATCGGGGCCGCGTTCCAGACGGAAGCCGCTATTTTGATTCAGCAGATCCGCTCCCTTGGAATAGAAGCTCCTATACTGGGCTCCAACGGATTTGCAGACCCTGTGACCATCCAGCTGGCCGGGGAATTAAATGACAATGTATATTGCGCAAGCGCATGGGTACCGAATACACCGAATCCAAAGGGTGCTGCGCTGGCTGAAAAGTATAAGGAGCTTTACGGCGATGACTGCGGAAAGGCGGCAGCCCAGATATACGACCATATATCCGTAATCTGCGAAGCCATCACGTTGGCCGGTTCCACGGACAGAGAAGCGGTCAGGGAAGCTATGAATACCATTGGCGATTATCAGGGAGCCATTACGAAATATGACTGCCGGACAAACGGTGACTGCGGACGAGGCGGACTGCTTGTAAAGGTTGTAAAAGGCAAGGCGGAAATTATTTCGGAAATCACCTCGGAAAAAGTCATTGAGTAAATACGGTGTGAACAGAGAAAACGTGGTGAGTATTATGATCTCTCGGAATCTTGAGTGATCATGCCAGCAAAACTCTGGCATTGA